>JAYTTT010000481.1:0-14629 GCA_043744895.1 Gemmatimonadota bacterium
ACTATTGTCGGCCGGCTGCTCGCGGATACTGGAACCCTCCCGACTGGTAAGCTGGAACAGGTGCGAGCCACCTGCGCTCGCAACGCGAAACCATTCGAATATGCCTTCCTGATCGACGCCCTCAAGGAGGAACAGAGCCAGGGGATTACGATCGACTCCGCGCGGGTTTTCTTCAAGACGGCCCGGCGGCCCTACATCATCATTGATGCGCCCGGCCACCTTGAATTCTTGAAAAATATGGTGACCGGCGCGGCCCGCGCCGATGCGGCGCTCCTCGTTGTGGATGCGCGAGCCGGCATTCAGGACACCACTCGCCGGCATGCTCGCTTGCTGCCGATGCTTGGCGTTCGCCACATCGGACTGCTGGTCAACAAGATTGACCTCGTCGGGTACGAGCAGTCGGTTTTCGAATCTCTGGAGCGGGACCTGCGCGCCTTCCTTCGGGATCTTGGCGTGAACGCGGGCCCCTGCATTCCGGTGTCGGGTCGGGAAGGAGACAACTTGGCCGGTCGCTCGGCCGCGACGCCGTGGTACCGCGGTCCGACGGTGGTGGAGTTCCTCGATGGCCTCGAGGAACTTCCGGCCCCGGTGGATCAGCCGTTTCGGATGCCCGTGCAGGGCATTTACAAGTTCACCGCGGCTGACGACGAGCGTCGAATTGTTGTCGGGGGCGTGGCCTCGGGTCGTCTTCGGCTTGGCGACGACGTCGTGTTCTATCCGTCGGGGAAGCGAAGCCAAGTTCGCAGCCTCGAGGCGTTCAACGCTCCAACGCCGGCTGACGTGGGTGCCGGCGAGGCCGCCGGGATGACCTTGCGCGACCAGATCTATCTGACCCGAGGAGAAGTGGCCTGCCTGGCCCACGAGCCGATGCCCAGCGTTGCCGCTCGATTCCGGGTCTCAATTTTTTGGCTGGGTTCGGCGCCGTTGGAACGGGGACGTACCTACGGCCTGAAGCTCGGCACCGCGACCGTCCGGATGGAGCTCGAATCGGTGGACCGACTCATCGACGCCGCCGAACTCGGGGCTCGGGAGTTGGCGGTTTCAGTGGGGCGCCACGAGGTAGCGGAATGCGTACTGCGTCTCGAGCGGCCGGTCGCGGTGGATGCCGGGGGCGACATTGCAGCAACCAGTCGTTTCGTGATTGTCGACGACTGGGAAATCCGCGGTGGTGGCATCGTGCGGGAGGCGTTACCCGACCCGCAGGCGGCGGTCCGGGCCCAGGTTCTCGTCCGCAACGCGAAGTGGGAGCTCAGCGGGATTCCGTGGGAACGCCGCGCCGACCGTTTGGGCCAACAACCGGCTCTTGTGCTCATCACGGGAACCCGTGAAGCCGACCGTAAAGGGCTCGCCCGGGCCCTCGAGGCGCGGCTTTTTGACCAGGGCCGCCTGGCGTATTTTCTTGGCATTGGCAACCTGCTGTACGGCGTGGACGCGGACCTCGACCGGACCGGGGAGCATCGGCACGAACACCTCCGGCGACTCGGTGAGGTTGCCCACCTGTTGTTGGAGACCGGCGTGCTGTTGGTCGTCACCGCCGCCGAGTTGACAGATGGGGAGCTCGACTTGTTCCGGACCACCCTGGATCCAAGCCGAATCCACACGGTCTGGCTTGGGCCGGCCAATGCGACGCCGCTCGAACCAGACCTTCACCTCGAGGCCACGGCTCCGATGGACGATAGTGTGACGAGGATTCAGAAACTCCTTAAGTCCCGTGGCGTTGTGCTGTAGCCATGACGCCGCCATTGGGGGTGCGCACCGACGTCACCATGACGTCGCTTCGGCGCCTGGTCACGGTTGCTCGCCGGGCGGCGGCCGTCATTCTTGAGGCCGAGGGGCAGGCGGATCTATCTCTGTACAACCAGCCGACATTGACGAACGGCGACTTCGTGTTAGGAACCTGATGTTTCGAGAAACGCACGCCCGGTCTGTCGCCAAGGCTGTTTCTTGGCGCCTGATGGGGACTTTCGCCACGGCCCTCCTGGTTCTGGCCGTCACGAGGAGAATCGGGCTGTCGCTGGCGGTCGGGGCCCTCGAGTTCGTATCGAAGATTGGACTCTTCTGGGTTCATGAGCGGGTCTGGGACCGCCTTCGATTCGGCAAACGTGAAATCGTCCCTGCCGTTGTTTGGCTTACGGGCCTCTCGGGCGCCGGGAAAAGTACCGTGGCCGATCTCGTCTACCAGCAACTCAAGGCCCGTGGGCTCAGGGTTGAGCGGCTCGACGGCGACACGGTTCGGGACATTTTCCCGTCGACCGGCTTCACGCGGCCCGAGCGCGATGCACACGTTCGCCGCGTCGGGTATCTCGCGAGCAAGCTTGAACAGAATGGCGTGTTTGTGGTAGCCTCCTTCGTTTCGCCGTATGAGGAGTCGCGCCAGTTCGTTCGGGGCCTCTGCCGCCAGTTTGTGGAGGTGTATGTCGCCACGTCGCTTGAAGAATGCGAGCGTCGGGACGTGAAGGGCCTTTATGCCCGGGCGCGACGGGGCGAGATCCGCAACTTCACCGGCATCGACGATCCGTACGAGGAACCGTCCCGTCCGGAACTCCGGATCGACCGAGGCGCAACCGCCGAGCAATCGGCGGCCGCGGTGCTCGCGTATCTTGACCGACAGATCATCGGGAGGCGCAGTGGATCATCTTGACCGTCTCGAGGCGCAGAGTGTGTACATCTTGCGCGAGGGCTATGCGGCCTTTCGTAGCCTCTGCATGCTATGGTCGATCGGCAAGGACAGTACTGTTCTCCTCTGGTTGACCCGGAAAGCCTTCTACGGGCATGTGCCGTTTCCGCTCGTCCACATCGATACTTCGTACAAGATTCCCGAGA
Source organism: Gemmatimonadota bacterium (assembly GCA_043744895.1). Classification (GTDB taxonomy): domain Bacteria; phylum Gemmatimonadota; class Gemmatimonadetes; order Gemmatimonadales; family GWC2-71-9; genus SHZU01. The sequence goes on from JAYTTT010000481.1 coordinate 2,824, forward strand.
TGATTCGTTACCGCGACCGGATGACGGCGGAGTGGCGACTGAATATGATCGTCGGGCAAAATCAGGCGGCGTTGGAGGCCGGTCAGACCTTTCCAGAGGGCGCCGTGGATCGCATTGCCTGCTGCCGGTCCCTGAAAACCGAGGCGCTGAAACACACGCTCAGTGGGGAGTGGCCGCGGCTGCGGTACAACCATGATCGTCGCACCTATGAGCCCGATCCCAATCCGGAGCCGTTCACTGGAGTGATCGTGGGGGCCCGTGCGGATGAGGAGGGGAGCCGGTCGAAGGAGCGGTACTTCTCCCCGCGTACCGTGCGGAGCCAGTGGAAGGTGGAGGACCAGCCGCCGGAGTTCTGGAATCAATTCAACACGGAGTTCCCGCCGGGGACCCATGTGCGGATCCATCCGTTGCTGGACTGGACCGAGCTGAATATTTGGGAATATATCGAACGGGAACAGATCCCAACGGTCTCGCTTTACTACGATCAGGGGGAAGGGAAGCGCTACCGCTCGCTCGGGTGCGGTCCTTGTACGACGCCGGTCGAGTCGGGCGCGAAGTCAGTTTCCGAGGTCATCGTTGAGCTGCGGTCGGGACGGTATGCGACCATCGCTGAGCGAGCCGGCCGGGCGCAGGACAAGGACGACGGGGGCGGGTTGGAGACGCTGCGACGCGAGGGGTACATGTGAGGCTCGGGGGTCGTCTCAAGGGCGCCTGGTCAGGTAGCCGCCGACTTCCCCGGCCGACCACGCGACAAGGAGGAGACTGATCAGGGGCGCGGCCATCAGGAAACGGGCACCTTGTCCTCGGCGACGTTGGGTCCGGCCATATCGAACGAAAAGCTGGAGGGGGATTGCCGGTCCGAGAAGGGTGAGCGCGGTTCGCCGGAGGGGGGACATCTGCTTTGCCCGGATGTACCCAAACAGACGACCCCAGGCGAAGCGTTCCTGAACGGCGCTCCAAATACCTTGTGGGCTCCGGCGATGGTCGACCACGGGCTCATTTGAGAGGTATAGGGTCTCGCCGGCGGCCGCGAGAGCCCAGTGGACCGCCGGCTCGTGGTATCGATTGGTCCAAAGATGACGGGTTGTCTCGAGTGCCGATCGCTTATAGCAGATGTTCACGTCACTGATCCACTGGCGAGGGCCGCTTTCGAACGGCAGCCCATAGCGGTCGAAATCGCACACGTAGAGTGCCCACCCGAGGGCGTCGGCGGCCGCGGATTCGATTGCGCCACCGATCACCGCAAACGGGCCATCATGCAGCCGAACCATCCGTGCGGCCCAGTCTGGGCGGGGCGGCGCACGGTCCTCGAGGATCGCAACGAGTGCTCCGCCGGCGGCCTTGAGGGCAAAGGCCCGCCGACGGTCGAACAGCTCATGCTGGCCGGCGGGGTGGTCGGGCGACCGATGGGTCGCGACTTCTCCCATTGGCAGAAAGCGGACCTCCGGGAAATCCACAGCCAACAACCCGACGTCGGCGATGCTGGCGTCGAAAGCGACGAGCACTTCGGTGAGTGGCGCAGCCTCCTGCCGCTGGATTGCCTCCAGGAGGCGGCGCAGGGTCAAGCCCCCCTCGACGATTGTGACCACGATACTCAGGAGGGGCTTCGGGGTGGGGGCTCCGGACGCGGGTGGGATCATCCAACGATCACCTGCTCAGGCGGGGCAACGATACCGATTGGCCCGAGGCCCCGCTCTGGCGAACGGCCTCCGCCACCTCGACCGCCCTCAAGCCGGCGCTTCCATCGGCAAGCCGGCCGTGTGGTCGCCCGTTCGTCATCGCTACGAAATCCTCTAGTTCCTCTTGAAACGAGAGTAACGCGGTGGCTTCCCAACTGAAGAGCTTCTCCCGGACCATGACCTCGGGGTAGAGCTTTCGTATGGTTCGGCGGGCCCCACCGGGGCGATCGTGGGTGATCAGGAGATTTCGCATCGGCGCGTACGAGCCGCGCACCATTCCAAGGTTGCCATAAGCCTCAATCACCATGCGATACCCCGTCCACTCGATCCAGGTTGCGTGGTACGAAGCGGGAATCCCGTTCGCGTTCCGAAGCACCGCAATGGCATTGTCCTCTGAGCCAGCCACTTGCCAGACGGATTCCGACGCAACGCCGAACACTTGGGTGATATCGCCGAGAAGGTAGCCGACCAAGTCCGTGGCATGAATGCCGATGTCCATCAGTGCTCCCCCGCCGGATTCCGGCGCACGGAACTGCCAATCGGCCCGGAAGTTCGCCAGCCCATCGTGGCCCGCAATGATACGGACGTGGTCGATGGTTCCGATGCGGCCGCTGTCGACGACATCCTTGACGAACTTCATCGACGGGTAGTAGCGAACATTGAAGCCAACGGCAAGCGCCTTCCGGGTTTCCTGGGCGCGCTGGACGATTCTTCGGCACGAACCCACCGAGTTGGAAAGGGGTTTTTCGCACAGCACGTGACGGCCCGTGTCAAACGCTCCAAGGCAGATTTCTTCATGATAGTGGACGGGGGAGGAAACAATGACGGCGTCGAGGTCAGTTTGGAGGAAGGTTGCCAGGTTGGTCACAACGTGGGCTCCACTGCCTCCAGCGGCCACCACAGCGGCTTCGCGGGACGGGTCAAAAACGGCGACGAGGGTAGTCTTTGGGTTCTCCAAGACTGTCTTAGCTCTCAGCCGACCGATGACGCCAGCTCCAGCGATTCCAATTCGCATTCTCAGTCTCCTCCGGTGGTCGTCGACAGGCGCCTAACCTGGGCCCGACAATCGCACAGGGGTCGCTTGATGTCACAACGGAAAACGGGTGCCGGGATTCGGGAACCTGGCTTGGGTTCGCCGCCGACACCACCATTATATATCCGTCCACCCTCGCACCCCAGGCCGCGAGGACCCAAAGCCCGCACTTGGCGAGGGATCGGGACGGATCCGATTGGCCCTCCGACGATGCATGCACCGGATCGAAAGCCGAATGAGTAGCCAGGAGCGACGGTGTGGTCCGGGCGACGAGACTGCCTCGGTGCCGCATCGCCGCCACAGGAATGGCTGCTGTGCTCTTCCCCTTCGCGACCCGGTCCCCCGGTGCCCGGTTCCGTTCGGGGTCCTTGTCTTCGGACTGCTTCTTGCTGGCTTCGGGGGGGACCCAGTGGTGGCAAGGGGGCCCTTCCGGCGCTCAGGACTTGACCAATGACTCGTGAGAATGCCGTGGGCCCAATCGAGCTGACGATCGTCGTGCCTTCAGTAAACGGACTGGGGGATTTGGTTGGGTGCCTTGAGGCGGTCGAGAGGGTGCGGGAAACCGTGCGCCTTGAAGTCCTCGTGGTGGACCGTTTGGGTGGGGTGGTCGCCGAGACGGTTCGCGCTCGGTTCCCAGCCGTCGGGTACCTTCCAGTGCCCCGCACCAGTACCATACCCGAGATGCGACATCTCGCGTTTCAGCAAGCCCGGGGTGAGGCGGTAGCGGTCATTGAAGACCATGTTATCGTTTCCCCCGATTGGGGGCGCCGTTTGCTCGACGTCCTCGTCGAGGGACACAACGTTGTTGGGGGGGCGATCGCCAATGCTGCGACCGGCAAGCTCGTTGACTGGGCGGCGTTTCTTTGCGAATACAGCGCTTGTCTGCCGCCGATACCAGCCGGGCGCTCGGAGTGGCTTCCAGGGAACAATGTGATCTACCGTCGGGAACTTCTCGATCGCTATAGGGCCGTCACGGCCGAGGGTCGCTGGGAGAACCGTCTTCATGACGCGATGAAGGCTGATGGTGAGGTGCTCTGGTGTCGGCCGGACATCGTGGTCGGACACAAGAAACACTACACCTTCGGCGAGTATCTTACGCAGCGCTATTTCTACGCGCGGTCGTATGCTGGTGGCCGGGTGGCTGGTAAGTCGCTTGCGAGCCGGGTCGGTTATGGAGCCGCGGCAACTGTCCTGCCTCCGCTCCTTCTGGTCCGAACTCTGCAGCGGCTAAGTGCCAAGAAAGTCGATCGCGGTCTCGTGCTTCGCTCACTTCCGATGATTGCGGTGTTCGTGACGTCTTGGGGATTGGGTGAGGTGGTTGGCTACTGGTTCGGTGCGGGGGATTCCCTCGCGAAAGTCTGTTAGGCCATGTTCCCCATGGATCCCGCGATCCTGGATTCCATCTCGGCAGTCGACCCGCGGATCCGGGTTATCCCCCGTGCCGACCGCGGTTGCGGGCCGGCGCTGCTCACGGGACCGGCCGCGGCGACCGGTGACGGTATCTTGCTCGGCGAGGCCGAGAGCGGCGAACCTGGCGACCGATTTGTGCCGTGTCAGTGACATCTTCTCACGCACCGGGCGCCCCGCCCCGGCGCGAGGCGCTATGGGCTGTCAGCGCATTCGCGGTGACACTATTTGTCGGCCGACTCCTGGCGGCCGTCTACGGCAAGTTCATCGAAAACGACTCGACCTCGCTCGCGGCTGGCATCGCTGCCATTTACCGCGGGGCTGGGGGAGACATCTACCGCTACGGCCCCCAAGTCGGATACTACCAGCTATTGTCGTGGCTCACCGGCCTCTTCGGTGGAGACGTTCTGAAGATCCCGATCATTCAGGTGACGCTGTCCGTGGTCTCGGGAACGTTGCTCCCTCTGATGGGCCTCTTCGCTTTCCGAGCCGACCTGACCCGGTTGGAGCGCTGGCTCACCGCGCTGACGTTGGCAGCGAGCCCGGTTCTCTGGATGAGCAGTCGTTACGGCAGCAGCGCCATGGTTTCCGTGCCGTTGGCCGTGGCCGGGTTCGTGGTTCTTTCCAACCGTCCAGCCATCCTTGGCGAAGCGCTGGCGCTGGTACTGCTCGCCGCGGCGATCCTCGTGCGAGCTGACGCCGTTCTTGTGACGCCAGGGGTCGCGATCCTGTTGTGGCGCAATCACGGGCGGATCGTTCCCGCAGCCGTTCGTCTCCTCGTCCTTGGGGCCGTTGTCGCGGCGTCTTTTGCCCTGCTTTTTCTCTTCGACCCGCGAACGCACGAATTCGCCGGTGATGTCGCTAGCCATCTTACCAATCCGTCAGTGACGATGTTTTGGGAATATCTGGTTTGGTCCGTCTCTCCCGTTGCCCTGATCTTCACCGTCCTCGGGTTCCGAGCTCTGGTTCCCGAACGGCACTGGCTGTTCGGCTCCCTGGCGGCGTGGTCACTCCCCGTCCTTGGGTTCTATTTCTCATCGACGACACAGCCCCGTTATTTCCTCCTCCCGATGTTCGCACTGGCGATCGGGACGGCGGTGGGCATGGTCAACGTCGTCGAGGCAGCCGGCAAACGTCGCCACCTCGCCCTGGCCGCGGTAGTCGCGGCGGGCAGCGTTCACCTGTTGGTCGGCCTTGGGCGGTTCACCCCTGGCCACCGGCGAAGCTACCTGACTGAGGCGAGTGTCGAGACCCACACCGGCCCCCTGTGGACCGGCGCGTTCCTCTACAAGTCGTACTGGACTATGGGTCTGTCGAACGCAACCATCCGACATCCGCGATGGGGCCGAACCCATCCCGGGGAGCTGGCCGCAACGGAAATGTTTACCTACCTGTCGTCGGGAGCGCTCCGTGGCCGTCATGTGCTCGTTGTGTACCAACCCTGGTTTGCCAACGTGATGCACTTCTATGTGCAGGTGGCCGGCGCCCGGATTCTTTCCCAGGGCGACGGCGTGCCCTTCCATAGGCGTACTGAGATGGAGCTTGGGGGGAGCCGCCTGACCACGATCAGCTTGCTTCAGCAGGCGGATAGCGCAGTGGCATTCCCGGCTGGCGAGGGCGACGAACTGTGGTTGGTCGCGAAGGACGGTGCCACCTCTTCCCTAATCGAAGGGCGACTTCCCGGCGGTCTCGCCGTTTCACGAGACTCGCTCCTGTTCGGCGCCCCGCTGACCTACCGATTTCTGGTGGAGCGTGCAGGCGCACGGCCCGGCGGCAGTCGTCCACGCCTCACGCCATAGGGGACCCCGTCCGGCGGCACCTCGTGCGAGGCGTCCTTAGCGTTCTCGCCCGGCCGCTTCCCGCAGCGCTTTAAGCGCTGTGCTCCCTGCGTCCGCCCACGACAGCAAGGAACTCCGCTGGCGTGCGGCTCGCCCCATTGACTGCCGGGTCAGTTCGTCGTTGAGCAGGGCTTTCATTGCCGCCTCGAGCGCGGGCACGTCACCGGGTGGGACGAAAATCCCGCCTCCGGCAAGTAGCTGGGGCAACGGACTCGCAGTCGTCGCGATCACTGGAGTGCCGCAGGCGGCGGCCTCGACTGCGGGGAGCCCGAACCCTTCCGACGCGCTGGCCAGGACAAGCGCCACCGCGCCGCTGTGCAGGTGACGTAGCTCCTCGTCCGGGACAAAGCCAGTCCAGTGAACGAGAGCCTCGGTACCGACGGAGGTGATCACCTGCCGGATCGCCGCCTGGTTGCCGTGGAAGACGTCCTGATCGATCGTGCCGACCAACAGGAGGTGCGGCGCTGCGGTCCCGAGGCTCCGAACGACGGCTCCGTGAGCTCGCACGATGGCATCGACGTGCTTGTGGGGGTTGAAGCCGCCGACGTACGTGAACCATCTGCTACCTTCGGGAACGCCGGCGCGGTTCGCCAGCTGCCGGATCAAGGCTGCGTCGTTGCTCGGCTGGAAGACGTCGGCGGGCGCCTCAACGGCGACCCGGATGCGACCAGGGGAGACCTTCAGCACGTCGGCGATCTCTTGGGCCGCGTAGTCGGAAACCGTTAGGACAAGGTGTGACTGGTGGAGGGCGAGTCCAACTTTGAGCCGCCAGAACAACCGGGCGCGCCGTGAGGGAAGCGTGAGATCGGGAAACCGTTCCGCGATGGCATCATGCACCGTGACGACGGCGCGCTGGCCGGGCGGCAACGGAAAGAATGAGTAGACCGTCGGAAAAAAGACCACGTCGGGCCGGTCTTTCCAGACCGCGCGGGTCAGCCTGAGCATGTCCCCGAGCGACCGGTACCCGTCAGCACTCGCCGCCGCCGTAGCGTCCTGCCCGAGCGGCACCACGACCCGGCGAAGGTTATGCGCCGAAAGGTCGAGGGCCTTGGCCGAAGCGGCATCGAGAAAGAAAGTGAACTCGTCGTCCGGGGCCTGGCGCAGCATCTCTGGCAGAAGATGGCGAATGAAGCGCCCGTACCCCCGGCCATTCGCCCAGCAGGTGCCGTCAACCCCGACGCGCATCGGTTCCAGTCGGCCGGGAGGCCATTGTCCGGATCATTGGGTACGCGAGGGCGAGATCGACGCTTTGAGTCGGCGGGCCTGTCGGCGGGCAGAGATCCAGGTTCGAAACGCCGCGGATCCCCAGCCGGTTCGGCGAAGGTTTTCCGTCGCATACCACATGTCGAGCCTTGGAAGCAAGGACTCGTCGACGTCGGGACCAAGCGGTCGCAACTCTGTAGTCACCGCCCAGGCGTAGGCCCGTCTCACCACAGCCGCGACGGTCGAGTTGACGTCGCCGAAGGGATAAGCGAATCCGGCCGGCGAAACACCGAGTCGGTCTTGGATCTCAACGGCGCAGTGGCCGATCTCCCGTTCGAGATCGGCTGAGGTGAGCGACGACAGGCGCGGATGAGTCCGGGTGTGGCCCCCTACCGCCACACCGGCATCGCGGAGACGGGCAAGGCCATCCCAGTCGAGCAGCGGCAGGGTAGGGATACCGGGCGTTGCCCGCCCCCCCCATCGATTGTCGCCACCGACATGGGCGGGGACGACGAAGCAAGCGGCCGGGAGGTCGTGCTCCCTGAGGATTGGCACCGCATCTGATAGCGTATTGGCGAAGCCATCGTCGAAGGTCAAGGCAGCCGCATCGGTCCGGTCGTCAAGTCGCAAGAGCTCCTCGACGGTGACGATTCGCACGTTCTCGTCCAGCAGCCATGTGATCTGGCGGCGAAACTCGTCGGGCGCGATCGAGATCGGCGAGCCCGACCCGTCAAGGGAGTGCCAGGTCAGGATGGCGCGCACGCCGGTATTCCTAGCGACCGGCCCGCTGGTCCGCCACGACGTCCTCGATGATCCGGGTCAGAGACGTCCGCGGCCGGAATCCGATAGTCCGTTCCAGCTTCCTGCAATCGGGCACCCGGCGCATCATGTCTTCGAAACCCTCGGCGTAAGCCTCTGCGTACGGGACAAGCTTGATTTCCGACTCACTGTTTGCGGCGATCCGCACCAGTTCAGCGAGGCGCCGGATGGTGACCTCTTCGTCGGATCCGATATTGAAGACCCCGCCCACGGCTGACGGCTCGCCCAGTAGTCGCAGCATGGCCTCGACGGCGTCCTGTACGTGCCCAAAGCAGCGCGACTGGTCGCCGGTGCCGTAGACCGTGATGGGGATGCCGGCCACGGCTTGTGACGCGAAGGACGGTAACACCATCCCGTACCGGCCGGTTTGGCGGGGGCCCACCGTATTGAAGAACCGGGCAATTATGACCGGCACCTTCTTTTCCCGGAAATAGGCCAATGCCAGCCATTCATCAAGTGCCTTCGAGCAGGCATACGCCCAGCGGGAATTGATGGTCGGACCGAGCTGGAGGTCGTCTTCCTCGGCGAACGGGATCTTGGGACTCTTGCCATACACCTCGGAGGTCGAAGCCACCAGGACGAGTTTCTGCTTCTTGGCGGCGGCGGCCAAGACGGTCTCGGTGGTTCCGATGTTGGTTTCGATCGTGCGGACCGGCTGCTCCACAATCAGGCGAACGCCAACTGCCGCGGCGAGGTGGACCGTCGCGTCGCCGCGATCGACACACTCGGACACCAGCGGAACATCGAGGCATGACCCGATGCGGTATTCAAAGCCGGGCCGGCCGAGCAGATGCTCGATGTTGTCCATGCTCCCAGTCGAGAGGTCGTCCAGGATCAGCACGCGGTCTCCCCGGTCCAGACAGCGGGTCGCCAAGTGGGACCCGATAAACCCCGCGCCGCCGGTAATAAAGATCTTCATGAGTAGGGCCTCGAAGCGAGGAGGTTCGAAATACGGGTGTCGCCTTTGCGGACGGCCGCTCGTCGGACGATGTCGAGATACTGCGGTACGACGACGTTCTCCGACCAATGGGTTTCGAACGCCTGTCGGCCGGACCGCCCCAGGGTATCGCGGTGGGCGTGGTTCTGGGCAATCCGATCCAGCGCCACCGCCAGCTCGTCTTGGGTGGAGAAGACCTCCCCGCCTCCAGCCATCTGGACGATCTCGGACAGCGGACCGAGCCGTCGAGCGACCACCGGCGTCGACTGCCTGAACGCCTCGAGCAGGATGATCCCGAAGGTTTCGTAGCAGAGAGACGGGACGATCAGGGCCAGGGCATGCCGGTAGTGACGCCCAAGGTCGGCGCCCCCCAGGCGCCCGAGGAATTTCACTCGAGGGAGGTCGCGGGCCTGGGCCTTCAGTTCGTCGGCATAGTCTCCATCACCGGCGATCAGGAGGTCGGTGGTCCCAGATCCGGCAAAAGCAGGGATGACGTCCTGCAAGCCCTTGATCAGTTCGAGGCGACCGACGAACAGGAAATAGGGCCGGTCGGAGGGAGACCCTTCGTCGGGTTGTCCGCCCTCCAGGGAGTCCTCGGGAAGGAAGTAGGGCAGCACCTCCATGTCCCTGGGGAAACCGAATTCCTTGTGCTTTGAACGACTGAAGTCACTCATCGCGATGAAGCTATCGATATGACGACTCTCTCGCTCGAGGAGTCCGGTGGCCCGCCACAGCTGCGGTGGGCGGCCATACGAGAGCTGGCAGCGGAGACACTCGCGGCCCGGGCATGGCTCCCTTTGGTGCCGCCAAAGGACATGGGTTGGACAGACGAGCCAGTGTTCGTGGGCCATGTAGAGCTTCACGGCTTGGCCGTAGCGGAAAAGCCCGGGGCCGCCAATGAGTGAGACGTTGTGATAATTGATGACATCGAACCGGCCCTTGTTGAGCAGACCCGCAAGCCGGCGCCCGTTCACGACCGGCCGTCCAAACTGCTGAGTCAGCAGAAGTGAGAGCCTGCCGAGGCCGCTTCGCAACGGAACGACCTCAAGCCCAGCCGGCTCGGCGGGTGGGAGCGGCGGCGCTGACGGAGCCAAGGCTTCGTAGGCTTCCGCATCGTAGACGACGGTGACCTGATGGCCGGCCCGCACTAAACCTCTGGCCAGGCGCTGGATCCCGATGCCGTCGCCGCCGAAATTGTGGGGCGGGTAGAACGTCGTCAGGAAACAGAACCGGAGCCCCAGCGGACGGTGGTGAGGTGAATCCAAAGGCTCCCCCCCCAATCGGAACTCCAGTCTCCTCGGCCACTCAGCCAGGCACCACGAGCGCAGATCGGCGGTATTGTTCGGCAGATGATGGACCGACGCCCTGCCCAGAAGAATATCATGAACCGTGCCAAGTCTGCACGATGACGGGGCCGGTTGGTTGGAGGTACGGGGGGCAGGCGGTCGTATCCGGGCACGCTCTTTGCCCGCCGATTGTTTGTCGGTTGGGCTTCCGCCATTCTCCCCGAACCGGCATGCTGAAACACGTTCCCGCAGGGCTGCGGTCACGGCCTCTCAACTGGGCAGGAAACTGATGGCGGCCACTCGGGTGGTAATTCTTGGTGCCGGCCCGGCTGGAGCTGGCGCGGCGTATCGGCTTCGCCACCTCGACCGCGCCGAGGTGACGGTCCTTGAGCAGCAGCCGGTTCCGGGGGGGAACGCCGGGAGCTTCGAGTTGGGCGGGATGCGGGTTGACTACGGCAGTCACCGCCTTCACCCGGCCTGCGACCCCGCGATCATGGCCGACATCCGCGGCTTTCTCGGCGCGGATCTCCTTGATCGGCCTCGGCACGGCCGGATCGGGCTCCGGGGCCGGTGGATTCATTTTCCTCTCAAACCGGCCGATTTGATGTTGCGACTCGACCCGGGTTTTGCACTTGGGACCATGCGTGACATGATCGCGAAGCCGTTTCGGCGGGGTGCCGTCGAGGAAAGCTTCGCCGGCGTGCTGATGGCGAGTCTGGGCCCGACGATCTGCAACTCGTTCTACTTCCCGTACGCCTGGAAAATGTGGGGACGGTCGCCGCACGAACTGTCCGCCACGCAGGCCCGGCGACGGGTCTCGGCAAGCTCGTTCACCAAACTGGCGCGCAAGGTCCTGTCGTCCGTGCCGGGCTTCAAGCCGGCGGGGGCAGGCCGGTTCTTCTATCCTCGGCTCGGGTTCGGCCAGATTACCGAAGCCTACGCCGCGGCGGCCACTGCGGCCGGCGCCGACCTCCGGTATGGCCGCCGGGTCGTGAGCTTGGTACCGCCCACCGCCGCGGACACTCCGTGGGTCGTGCGGGCCGAGGGGCCCAATGGACCGGAGCGGCTTGAGGCCGACCATCTCTGGTCGACGATTCCGATTTCGGCGCTCGCCCGGCTGATGAGCGACCGGGTGCCTCCGGCGGTTCACGAGGCGGCGGCGGCGATCGAATCGCGGGCGATGATCCTGATCTATGTGCAGCTCCCGGTACCGCAGTTCACTGAATACGACGCGCACTACTTCCCGAGCGCGGACCTTCGGATCACCCGGCTCTCGGAACCGAAGAACTACGGAGACCGCGGGTTGCCGTCGGGCGGGACAGTCCTGTGCGCAGAACTGCCGTGCAGCATCAGCGATCCGGCCTGGTCGATGGATGACGCCGCGCTGGGCGACCTTCTGGCGGCCGACCTTGCCCGCGCCGGAATCCCGCTGCCAGCCCGGCCCACCGCCGTTCACGTTCGCCGGTTGCGACAGGCCTACCCGATCTATTCCACCGGCTACGAACGCTGGTTCGGGGCGCTCGATGGGTGGGTCGAGTCGTTGCCGCGGCTCCTGAGCTATGGCCGGCAGGGATTGTTCGCGCATGACAACACCCACCATGCGC
>JAYTTT010000482.1:0-14589 GCA_043744895.1 Gemmatimonadota bacterium
GCGTCCTACAAGCGAGCGTCGCTGATCTTTCAGGATATCGACCGGCTCCATCGGCTCCTGTGCGACAAGCGCCGGCCGGTGCAGTTCATTTTTGCGGGCAAGGCGCATCCAGCCGACAATCCCGGCAAGACCATTCTACAGGAGGTCTATCGCAAGACCCACGACCGGTTCTTCGAGGGTCGGGTCGCCTTCCTGGAAGACTATGACATGCATGTCGCGACGAGCATGGTCCAAGGCGTCGATCTGTGGCTCAACCTGCCCCGGGTTCCGCTCGAAGCGTGCGGAACCAGCGGCATGAAGGCCGCCTTCAACGGCATCCCGCAATTGGCCACCATCGACGGCTGGTGGGAAGAGGGCTACGATGGGACCAACGGCTGGGCGATTCCCTACGCGCACGACACCGCCGACACCGATGCGATCGATGCGTCGGATGCGGAGCATTTCTATCGGCTGCTCGAAGAGGAACTGATCCCCCTGTACTACGACCGGGACATGATGGGCGTGCCCCTGGGATGGGTGGACCGAATGCGCAACGCCATCCGGGTCGCCTTCCGGCAGTTCAACTCCCGCCGGATGGTTCAGCGATACACCGAGCAGTACTATGCCCCGTCCATGCGTGGCGACACGATGACCGACGACCCACCGACGGCCTAGATGCAAGAGCGCCGGATTCTCGACCGTACGCAGCTGCCCCACTCGGCGTTGGCCACCGCGGCCGCCGAGCCGGTTACGGTTGTTCACGTCGCCGCGGAGTTCTATCCGTTCGCCCGATCGGGAGGTCTGGCCGAAGCGGTGGCGAACTTGGCCCGGTTTCAGTCCCGGGCCGGGGTCCGAACCATGGCCATCTTGCCGCTGTACCGAAGCGCACGGCAAAAGGCCGGGACGCTGGTGCCGTTTGGCGAGCCGTTCGAGGTCCCGTTAGGCAACCGCACCGAGACCGTTCGGCTCTTGACCCAGGCCGACTATCCGTCGAACGGCACTCAAGTGCTGTTCCTCGAGCACGACGAGTTCTACGATCGACCGAAGTTGTACGGTGACGCCGCCGGCGACTATCCCGACAATCCGGTTCGATTCGGCCTATTCGCGCTGGCCGCCGTGATGGCGCTGCCGATGCTGGCGACCGGCCCGATCTTGCTCCATGTCCACGACTGGCACGCCGCACCGGCCCTCGCGTACCTCAAAACCCGTTTCGCCGACGACGACCGCTACCGCCAGGTCGCGACCGTGCTGTCGATCCACAATGCCGGCTATCAGGGCCATTATCCGCCCTCGGTGCTGCCGGAGCTTGGCCTGCCGTGGTCCTTGTTCAATTGGCGCCAGCTTGAGTGGTACGGCAAAGTGAATTTTCTCAAGGCCGGCCTCGCGTTTGCCGACCACGTCATCACGGTCAGCCCGAACCATTCGACCGAGCTCAAGACCCCCGAAGGCGGGTTCGGCCTGCAAGAGGTGTTCTCCTCACTCGGCGACCGACTGTCCGGAATCTTGAATGGCATCGATGTCGAGGCATGGGACCCGCGGACCGACCAGCAGATCGCGGTGCCATTCTCGCCCGAGGACCCGAGCGGCAAGGCGGCCTGCAAGCGGGCCTTGCAGGAGCGGTTTGGCCTGGCGATCGACCCGACGATCCCGATCGTCGGCATGGCGGCCCGCCTCGTGACGCAAAAGGGCCTCGATCTGGTGATCGGGACCTATGCCTTGTTCGAGCTTCCCGCTCAGTTTGTCTTCATCGGCGCCGGGGAGGCGCGGTTCGAGCTGGCCTTGGGCCAAATCGCCGCCATGATGCCGGACCGCGTTGCCGTCGACACCGACTTCACCGATGAGCTCGAGCATCAGGTCATGGCCGGAGCCGATTTCCTGTTGATGCCGTGCCAGTACGAACCCTGCGGCCTCACCCAGATGCGAGCCCAGAGGTACGGCGTCGTGCCGATCGTCCGCCGGGTGGGCGGACTGGTCGACACCGTCGAAGACGGGGTGACGGGCTTCGTATTCGACCCCTACGAAGCGGCCTCCTTGGTCGGCGCCTCGCTCCGGGGCATCGACACGTACTACAATCCGTTCGAGTGGAAGCGGATGCTGGCGACGACGATGCGGCGTGATTTCAGCTGGGAACGATCGGTCACGAAATACCTCGAGGTCTATCGCCGGGTCGTTCGGGACCTGGAGGCATAATGGATCTGGTCCTCGCGCTCCACAGCCATCTTCCCTACGTCCTCAATCACGGCCGGTGGCCCCACGGGTCGGACTGGCTGTCCGAAGCGGCCGTCGACACCTACCTGCCCCTGATCGAGATGCTGCGGACCCTCGAGGTCCAGCAGGTCCCGGGACCGATCACCCTCGGGATCACCCCGATCCTCGCGACCCAGCTGGCCCACGAAACATTTGGCCGCGAGTTGCGCTTGTTCCTGGGGCAGCGCCTGGCGGCCTGCGACGAGGCCATCGCGGATTTCGCGGCCAGCGGCGAAAAAACCCTGGTGCCGATCGCTGAATTCTGGCGGGGCCGACTGGCACGGCTCGAACGGCTGTTCGATCGATTGGACGGCAACCTGGTGGCGGAGTTCCGCCGCCATGAAGAGGCCGGCCGGATCGAAATCATCAGCTCGGCCGCCACCCATGGCTTCCTGCCGCTGCTGGCCCGGGACGAGAGCATCCGGCTCCAACTGGCCGCCGGAATCGGGGAACACCGGCGGCTGTTCGGCCGAACCCCGACCGGGTGCTGGGTGCCGGAGTGCGCCTACCGGCCCCGGGGCGACTGGCACCCCGATCCGGACGCTCCGTCGATCCAGCGCCGCCGCGGCATCGAAGAGCACCTGGGCGATGCGGGCTACCGCTACTTCTTCACCGATTCCCATCTGGCGCAAGCGGGCCGGCCCCTGGGACTTTACCAGGAGCCCGATTTTCCCGACGGCGCGCTGATGGTCAGCGAGGATCCACTCGAGTTGGCGGCGGTCCGGTCTCCGTACCGCGGGTACCAGGTGGATCCCCGCCAGGGCCGCCCCAAGGTCTCGACCCTGGTTCGGGATCCGATCTCGTCTCGCCGGGTCTGGAGCCGGTATCAGGGATACCCCGGCGATGGCGGATACCTCGAGTTCCACAAGATCCGCTTCCCGGGCGGCCTCAAGTTCTGGCGGGTGACCGGAACCCAAGTGGACCTCGGGGGCAAAGAGCGGTACGACCCGAATGGGGCCCGGGCCACGTCGCGCGACCACGCCCTCGACTACCTGAGCTTGCTCACGGAGATCGGCAATCGGGAGAGCCGGTCGGGCGGGGAGTTGATCGTGATTCCGTTCGACACCGAGTTGTTCGGTCACTGGTGGTTCGAAGGGGTCGATTTTCTCGGCGACCTGTATCGGGGGTTGGCTGCCCGGGGCGGACCGCGACCGACGACTGGAACCCGGCACCTGACCGACCAGCCCGCCAGGGTGGCCGTCCAATTGGCAGCCGGGTCGTGGGGTGCCAACGGCGATTTCAGCAAATGGCTGAATCCTGAAACCCTGTGGACCTGGCGCCAACTGTGGCGGGCCGAGGAGCGGTTCTGGCAGGCCGCCGGGCCGGCCTATCAGCGGGCCGACTCCCATGAGATCCTGGCTCAGGCGGCGCGGGAGCTCCTGCTGGCGCAGAGTTCGGACTGGCAGTTCATCATCTCGTCGGAGACGGCCGGGGACTACGCCTCGAAGCGATTCGCCGATCACTTGTCGAACCTCGGTCGCCTGGTCTCCATCCTCGAAACCGGGCAGGTGGCACCGGAGGACCGCCAGGCGGCCGCCGAACTCCGGCTCCTGAACGATGTCTTTCCCGAGATCATGCCGGCGCTGGCGGCCGCCCTTGACGGCACCGGTCCGTTAGGCGGATGACGCTCCTGGCACGACGGTCCGTGGTGATCCACGGACATTTCTACCAGCCCCCCCGAGAGGATCCCTGGCTCGACCTGGTGGAGCGGGAGCCGAACGCCGCGCCCTTCCACGACTGGAACGAACGGATCGACGCTGAGTGCTACCGGGCCGTGCTGGCGGCCCGGGTCGTCGGCAGCGAGGGCGGCATCCGGCGGATCCTCAATACCCTCGAGTGGATCAGTTACAACGTCGGGCCCACCCTGCTCGACTGGATGGAACGGGAAGCGCCGGCCACCTACCACGGCGTCCTCGCGGCCGACCGGGCCAGCGCGGAACGGCTCGGAGGCCACGGCAACGCGATCGCGATGCCGTACCACCACGTGATTCTGCCCCTGGCGTCCCATCGCGACAAAGTCACCGAGGTGCGCTGGGGGATCGGCGATTTTCGGCGGCGCTTCGGCCGCGATCCGGTCGGGATGTGGCTCCCCGAAACGGCGGTGGACGACGAGACCCTCGACGTCGTGGCCGCCGAAGGGATTGCCTTTACGATCCTGGCCCCTCGCCAGGTCACGGTGCCGCCACCCGCCGGGTTGCCGGGGAGGTACCGGACTCAGAACGGACGGACCATCGCGGTGTTCGTCTATGACGGCGCCATGGCCAACGACGTCGCCTTTGGCCCGTTGGTTCGGAACGCCGATCTCTGGATTCAGCGGCTCCTCGGCGCCGAGCTCCCGGCGCGTGGCCCGCTCCTCCAATCGATCGCGACCGACGGGGAGACCTACGGCCACCACCATAAATTCGGCGAGATGGCCCTGGCCGCCACGATCGACGCCCTGGGCCGCCACCGGGATGTCCGGATCGAGAACTACGCCAGCTTTCTTGCCCGGCACCCGCCCGCCCACGACCTCGAGCTGATCGCCCCGAGCAGCTGGAGTTGTTCCCATGGGGTGGAACGATGGCGCTCCAACTGCGGCTGCCGGATGATCCCCGACACCCAGCAGGCGTGGCGAGGCCCGCTGCGCGCCGCCCTCGAGTGGCTCGGGGAAGAACTCGACTCGCTGTACGACACCGAGGCCCGCCACTTTTTCGATGACCCGTGGACCGCCCGCACGGCGTACGCCATGACGAGCGCCCCCACGGATCTTCCGGGCCGGGCCCGGGAGCTGATCGAACTGGAGCGGAACACCCTCCGGATGTTCACCTCGTGCGGGTGGTTCTTCGATGACGTTGGCGGGCTTGAAACCATCCAAATTCTCAAGTACGCCGCGCGGGCGATCGACCTCGCCGGCGTCGAGGGGCCCCGCCTCACCCAAGGCCTCCTGGAACACCTGGAGCGCGCCGTCAGCAACGATCCCGCCGTCGGGACGGCCAAGGCCATGTTCGAGGCCAACGTCCGGCCCCGGTGGGCCGGTGACGAGCGGGCCGCCGCCGGGTTTGCCGTGATGGCCGCGCTCTGCCCCGAGCAGACCCGCCCGGTGATCGGGGCCTATCTGGTTGGAGCGTTAGGCGAAGGGGTGATCCAGACCCAGCATCGGCGCACCGGCGAGGTGGAACGGTTCGCGGCCTCGGTGCACCGGACCACGGGGTTCGGGGTGGACGTGGACCTCAACCGGACCAACAGCCGGACCCCGGTGACCCTGGGGCTCGCGGCCCTGCCCGAACGGGAACGGGGACTCGCCCGCGAGGTGCTTCGTCGAGAGGCCCTCCGCGAGGTCCTGACGGCCGAAGAGCTGGTCCGGCTCGCGCACGGATCGAGCAACTACCCCGACACGCTCCGGGCCATCGTGCTCCGCCTGGTCCCGGAACGAGCCAATGCGGGAAGCGCCGCCGGAGCGGCGCGACTGACGCTGGTCATCGACCTCCTGGCCCTCGAGGATCTCCCGATTTCATTCGAGGCCCAGACCCAATTCTATCGGTTCATGACCGAGGCCGATCAAGCGACGAGCCTCCCCTACCAGCCGCTGGTGCAACGATTCGGGTTTGTCTCGGCGCTCGGCGCTCGGCACTCGGCGACTAGGGGATTGGGCGTTCCTTTTTTTCGAGGCGCGTGATCCAGAGGCCGGTGTTGATGTCGTTGAAGTAGATCAGGCCGTCCTTGACGACGGCGCCCCAGGTGAAGGTGGCTCTGGGCTTGTTGCCGACGGAGTCGGCGGTGAAGAGCCAGGCCATCTCGCGGCCTTGCCGTAAGAGGTCGCCTTTCAGTTCGCCGGAAATGTCCATCACCCGGCCGCCGCCTTGGTAGGCCCCCATGTAGAGGGAGTCACCCTCAACCCAGACGTTATGGACCCCGCCGTCCGTGGGCTCGTACCAGGCCACGATCTTGGGTTTCAGGATGTCGGAGACATCGACCACCTGGAGCCGGCCCCAGGTCAGGTCGTTGCCCTGCTCGTGGCCCTTGGCGGACTTGGAGGCGTAGACCTCGTCGGCGATGAAGATGTAGTTCTTGTGGCGCCACGCCGTGTGGGTACCGCGGGCGCCGAGTCCGTACATGTCGTCGACGCGACGGTACAGGTGGTTGAGGTCGTACTTGAGCTGGGAGACGAGCACGGGCTTTTCCGGTGTTCCACCCTTGATGCCGTTGCCCACGTCGAGGATGATCAGGCCGTCGTTCCAATACGCCAGATACGCCAACCCGCCCCGGACATCGATGTCGTGAAGGTACCGGCCGGCCTCGGTCTGGGAGGTCTGCCACCGGCCGACTTCGCGCGGATGGTACGGATCTTTGATGCTGATGACCCGCATCGACCCCGTGGCATCGTCGGTCAGGAAGACATGGCCCTGGTAGACATAGGCCGAGTGCACGCCGCCGGTTACCGTCTCGTTGTAATCCGCAATGACCTTGGGGTGGCAGGCATCGCTGGCATCGAAGATCGCGATGCCGTTCTTCCGATTGGAGGCACCCTCCCGGGAGAAGACCCCGTACTTTCCGTCCTCGGTGGTCATCACGTCGTTGAGATGCCGCGCGTCGATCATCACAGAATCGACGATCTTCGGACTGCTCGGTGTGGTGACATCGATGGCGTAGAACCGGTCGCCGATGGTGGTGTAGTAGACGCATTTGCCGTTCGGGTGGGCCCAGACTTCCCCGCCCCGGAACTGGACCGGAACCCGGCCGACGACTTCGATTCCGCGGCCAACCGCTCGGGGCATTGCCAGAATCGCCGCATCGGCGGAGACGGTCCCGACGGTGGCTGATACGGTGTAGGTCCCCCGCTCTTCAGCGACGAACGCGCCGTCCGCGTCGATCTGGCCGACCGCTCCCGCGGCCACGGCCGCGACCGACCACCGGGGTGTCAGCCCCTCGATGGCTTTGCCAAGTCGATCCTTGACCGCGACGGTGAACCGAACCACGTCGCCGGTCCGCACCGAGGTGGTGCCGGGCGTGACCGTGAGCGCGGCCGGGATCGCCGTGACGACTTCGACCGACGCGGAGGCCCTGGCGTTGCCGGCGGCGCCGGTGATGACCACGGTCCCGGCGCGCAGGGCCTGGAGCCGCCCGTCCGTCGTGACCGCAACCACCTTGGGGTTACTCGAGCTATAGCTGACCGGGTCGTACCGGATGTCATTCTCCGCGCTCTTGGCGGTCCCCGTGAGCGTCAGTCGCGATCCGACGGCCAGCCTGAGCGAACTCGTGCTCAACTCCAGCTTGGCAGCCGGCGCCGGGGTTACCCGGACCCGCATTTCTCCGGTGATCCGCTTCGATCCTGGTGCGGTCGCCATCGCCAAGACCTGGATATAGCCCCGGAAGCCGCCCCGGACGACACCGGTCGAATCGACGCTGCCGTCGCCATCGCCGAACCAGAGGACGCGGGCGTTCGGCACGACGTTGCCGGCCGCGTCCACCACCTTGGCCGACAGCTTGACCGTCTGGCCAACCTGGATCTCGGCTTGGGCCGGCGAGATCTCGACCCGGACAATTTGGGGGGCCTGCTGCTGCAGCAACGCCACCATCAGAATTCTTGCGACCATACCCACTCCTTCGCGATCGAGTTACCGCAACTTGAATTGAAACGGAGTCCGGACGACCAGCCGGTACGAGTATTCCCACGACGTACCTTGGATGGCGATGCTCGGCTCGTGGTCCACCCGGTGAAATCGAAACTCAGCATCGAGTTCGACCCCGCCGTCGAGGTGGCCCCGCCGAAGCACACCAAATTCGAGGTACCGGCGATTGGAACGATAGAAGTCCGGCAGCCGACCGGCCGAATTATAGTTGTTGTCGCCGTCCTGGGAGAGGAAGTCCGTCCCCTTCCAGTAGATCCCGAATACCTCGACGCCCGGCCTCATGGCGAGCCCGCCCCGGACGAAGGTTCCCCGTCCGTGCCTGGGCCGATCGGCGGGGGCCTCGGGATCAATGTTGCCGGAACTCGTCAGCCGAAACACCTGAAGGGATCCGAAGCCGAGCTTGGGAATGGTGTCCGACAGGGTCACTCCAAAGCCGGAGCCGGCGTTGTTGGTGACGGGTACGCCGGCGCTGAAGAGCTGGCCGCCATGATGGAGCCCGTGGAATTGGGTCTCCAGGGAAATTTGGCGAATCGGACGGACCCGGAGGACCCAGCCGTAGTCGAACACTTCCCGCTGGGTCGGGGTGTTGAGGGCCTGCCAGTTGATGAACCCCTCGGCATCCCAATGGCGCCGGCGTTCAACCCACTGGAGCCCGTATTCGATCGGACGGGTGATTTCGAGGGTGCTCACCGCCAGCGGATCGAGCAGGCCATGGCGGCGGACCGTCTCCAATGTCCCGATCACGCCGAGCGACCGCTCGGTCTCATACCGGAAGGCCAGCACCGGTTTGACCCGGTCGAGGAACTCGGTGGAGCCCCACCGGATATCCCCAAACACCCCAGCTCGGACGGCGTACTGGCGGGCCGGCTTCACCACGACGACGGACGTGAACTGACCGCCCAGGATGGTTTCGCCCTCACGGTACGGCGTGAAGAACTCCGTGTTGTCGCCGTAGACGGTGACCAAGTTCTTCCACACCACCCCCTGACCAAGCAAGGGGCCCGGGAGCAGCGCAAGCAACAGCAGCCATGACCAAGGGCGAACCGGCATGGCGACGATGATACACCGGGCCGCCGACCACTGGGAGGGGAGAGAGGGCATTAGATTTCCGCCATGAGCACGCCGAATCGCACCGTCACGGTGGGTCTCCCGCAAATGACCTGCGGCGAGGACCCAGCGGCCAATTTGCGGAAGGCCATCGACCGAACCCGCGACGCCGCCGGCCGGGGGGCCCAGGTCGTCTGCCTCCAAGAACTCTTCATGGGTCCGTACTTCTGCCAGACCGAGGACCACCGGTTCTTCCAGCTGGCGGAGGCCATCCCCGGCCCGACGACCCAGGTCTTTGCCGACCTGGCCCGGGACCTTGGCATCGTGATCATCGCGCCGTTGTTCGAGAAACGAGCCGAGGGGCTCTATCACAACACCGCGGCGGTCATCGACGCCGACGGCACCTACTTGGGCAAGTACCGGAAGATGCACATTCCGGACGACCCGCAATACTACGAGAAATTCTATTTCACCCCGGGCGACCTGGGGTTCACGAGTTGGAAAACCCGGTTTGGCAAGATTGGGGTCCTGATCTGCTGGGACCAGTGGTATCCCGAAGCAGCTCGGCTGACGGCCATGTCGGGCGCGGAAATCCTCTTTTATCCTACCGCGATCGGCTGGCTCCCGCCGGAAAAGGCGGAGTATGGCGAGCGCCAGCAGGCGGCCTGGGAAACGATTCAGCGGTCGCACGCGGTGGCCAACGGGGCCTTCGTGGCGTCGGTGAATCGAATTGGCCTGGAGCGGTCCGGTGGGAACGGGATTGAATTCTGGGGGGGCAGTTTTGTCGCCGATCCGAATGGGCAAGTCCTCGCGAAGGCGGGTCAGGGGGAAGAAACCTTGATCGTGCCGTGCGACTTGGGCCAGGTCGATATCGTGCGGACCCATTGGCCGTTCTTGCGGGACCGGCGAATCGATGCGTATGGCGGGCTGACGAAGCGATACCTTGATGGGTGAGCTCGGCACTCGGGAGGCGGGGTTTCGGATGCCGGCGGAGTGGGGGCGGCACCGGGGGACGTGGTTGAGCTGGCCGCATCGGGAGTCGTCGTGGCCGGGGAAGTTTGGGGCGGTGCCGGGGGTGTTTGGCGAGATCGTTCGGCATTTGGCGCCGCGGGAGGAAGTTCATATCAATGTCGCGGACGAGGGGCTCGAGGGGAGCGCCCGGTCGGTGCTGGCGGCGGCCGGGGTTGCGATGGGGAATGTGTTCTTTCACCATCACATCACCAACGACGCCTGGTGCCGGGATCATGGGCCCATCTTCGTCCAGCGGGAGCGGAACGGGCACCGGGACAGCGTGATCATCGACTGGGGATACAACGCCTGGGGAGAGAAGTACCCGCCGTTCGGCGACGACGACAAGATTCCGACGCTCGTCGGTGACGAGTTCGGGATCCCGGTGGTCAGCCCGGGGATCGTGATGGAAGGTGGGTCGATCGACGTCAATGGGGCCGGGACCCTGCTCACGACGGAATCGTGCCTCCTCAACCCCAACCGCAACCCGACGCTGACCAAAGAGCAGATCGAGCGGTACCTGACCCGGTATTTAGGGGTCACCAACATCCTGTGGTTAGGCGACGGGATCGAGGGCGACGACACCGACGGGCACGTCGACGATCTGACCCGGTTCGTCAACCCCACCACGGTGGTGACGGCGGTCGAAGACGACCCCCGGGACAAGAACTACGAGCCGCTGCGGGACAATCTGGAGCGGCTTCGGGGGATGACTGATCAAGACGGCCGGCCGCTCGAGGTCGTGACGCTGCCGATGCCGAGGCCGCTGTATCAGGACGGCCACCGGCTGCCGGCCAGCTACGCGAACTTCTATGTCGCCAACGGGATCGTCCTGATGCCGGCGTACGACCCGGCGCGCGACGAGATGGCCAGGGCCACCTTGGCAGGGTGCTTTCCGGATCGGACGGTGATTCCGATCGATTGCACCGAACTGGTGTGGGGGCTTGGAGCCATCCACTGTGTCACGCAGCAGTGGCCGGGTTAGGGGCTCGGCGCTCGGCGCTCGGCACTCGGAAACTTGGAACTTGAACGGAAAGGATTTTGGTGGCTAAGCGGGGGGAAGATGAGACGGAGGGGGAGTGGCGGCCTCGGGAGGACGATGATCCGGAGGATCAGTCGCTTGATACGGAGGCCGAGGTGACCTGCCCGTATTGTGGGGAGACGATGTCGATTACCGTCGATCCGGATGGGGGGAACGATCAGGAGTACGTCGAGGACTGCCAGGTCTGCTGCCGCCCCTGGAAGGTGCAGGTGCAGTATGACGACCAGGGGAAGGCGCAGGTCTGGGTCGAGGGTGGGGACTGACCCTAGGACTTGAAGGCGTCGGGATGTTTTCGGTGGAATCCGGTCGCGTCCTGGTACGCCTTGCCCACGGCCAGGAGATCGGCCTCGCCGAACAGTTTGCCGACGAACGAGATGCTGACGGGGGTGCCGTCGTCGCGCCAGCCGTTCGGGACGGTCAGCGACGGATGTCCGGTCAGGTTGGTGGTCATCAGCATGTTGCCGCCGAAACTCGGCATCACGAAGGCGTCGAGCAGTTCCATGAACCGGTCCATGTCCCGCATCAAGAGGGTCCGGGCCCGGTTGGCATTGATGTACTCGACCGCCGGGATGAACCGGGACGCCCGAAAGTTGCTGGGCCAGGTTCCCCGCCCCTGCCGGGTCATCAGGTCGTCTCGATTGGATCGGGTGAGTTCGTCGAAGGCGGCTGCCGACTCGGCTTGCAGAATGATTCGGAGCGAACCGACCGGGATCTCGGTGGTTAGCTCAACCGGGATCAGGTCGATGCCCAGGCCTCGCAGGGCGGTGAGGGCCTCGTCGTCCCACTTCTTGGTCGGATGCTCGGCGTCGAACGCCGACTTGAGGTAGCCGATCCGAAGCCCGGTGATCTTCCGGTCGGGGCTCCACCCATACGGCCGATCGACGGCGCTCGGGTCCTTGCCGTCGGCGCCGTGAATCGCCTCGAGCACGAGACCGCAGTCTTCCGCCGACCGGCACATCGGCCCCGCCTTATCCATGGTCCAACAGAGCGCCATCGCCCCGTGCCGGCTGACCCGGCCGTAGGTCGGCCGAAGCCCGGCCACGCCGTTCCGGTCCGAGGGCGAGACGATCGAGCCTAACGTCTCGGTCCCGACGCTGAACCCGACCAGCCCGGCCGCCGTCGCCGAACCGGGGCCGGCCGACGAGCCGCTGGCGCCCTGGTCGAGCTTCCAGGGGTTCTTGGTGGTACCGCCGAACCAAACGTCACCCATCGCCAGCTCGCCGAGCGACAATTTGGCGACCAGAATGGCGCCGGCCCGGTCGAGGCGTTCGACCACGGTCGCGGTATCACCGAGGACTTGGTCTCGATACGGCCCGGTGCCCCAGGTCGTGGGGTAGCCCGGAACCGAGAAGAGGTCCTTTGCTCCCCACGGGATGCCGTGGAGGGGCCCACGATACCGGCCGGCCTTGATCTCCTCGTCGGCCTGGCGCGCCTGGCTCAGGGCCCGATCCTCGGTCAGCGTCACCACGCACTGGAGGGTCGGCCCGTGCCGTTTGAGCCGGTCGAGATAGAGCTGGGTCAGTTCCGTGGCGGTGACCTGGCGGGCGCGAACCAATTCGGCCAGCTCCGAGGCGGTAAGAAGCGCCAACTCGGGATCGGTGGCGGGCCGCACCACCGGCCGGCGCCGGCGCTTGTCGTCGGCCATCCGCAGCCGGATGCCCGGTTTGACAGCCTTGCCGGGCAACTCAGGATCGAACCGGATCGCGGGCCCCACCGAGTTCGGGAGCGACACCGTCCGTGACTGGGTCACCAGTGCCAGCGTCCCGCCGAGGGTTTGGACCAGTTCGTCCTTCTCGGCGTCCGAGAAATCGAGCCCGATCAGGGCGGCGGCGGCCGTCACCATTTCCTTGGTTACGGTCAGCGCCCGGGCCTGGACCGCTTCGGTCGCCAGCCCCGCTGCTTGGGCCTTTCGCCAGATGGCCTCGGCCAGCGCGGGGTGACCGACGCCCGCCACCGAGCAAAAAGCCAGAAATGAGCGGCGGTCGAAGCCCTGATCGGCGTGGTTCGTCATGATGGGTTCCCAAGGTAGATTAGGGAAACAAGCTACCCAACGGCCTATGCGTCAACTGATCGAATGCGTCCCGAATTTCAGCGAAGGCCGCGACCTCGGCGTCATCCGGCAACTCACCGACGAAATCGAGCGGGTCGAGGGCGTGTCGCTGCTCCACGTCGATCCCGGCAAATCGACCAACCGAACCGTGGTGACACTGGCGGGAGGACCCGGTCCGGTTGTTGAAGCGGCATTTCGGGCCATCAGGCTGGCCGGCCAGTTGATCGACATGCGGCGGCACAGGGGCGAGCATCCGCGGATGGGAGCCACCGACGTCTGCCCGCTGATTCCGATCTCGGGCATCTCGATGGACGACACCGCCCGCCATGCGGTTGAACTGGCCCGGCGAGTCGGGACTGAACTCGGCATTCCGGTCTACCTCTACGAGCATGCGCAGGCCAACCCGGCCCGCAAAAACCTGGCGACCATCCGGGCCGGCGAGTACGAGGGCTTTTTCAAGAAGATCCAGGATCCAGCGTGGCGCCCCGACTTCGGCCCGGTCGAGTTCAACGCCCAAACCGGCGCCACCGTGATCGGCGCGCGCGACTTCCTGGTGGCCTACAACGTCAACCTCAACACCACGTCGACCCGGCGTGCCAACGCGATCGCATTCGATGTCCGCGAGGCGGGGCGCCCCGGTCTCCCGGGGAGCTTGAAGGCAGTCAAAGCGATCGGCTGGTTCATCGATGAGTACGGAATTGCCCAGGTATCGATGAACCTGACCGACCTCTCGGTCTCGCCGTTGCACACGGCGTTTGACGAGGTCTGCCGGACAGCGGAGGCGCGGGGCATCAGGGTGACGGGCTCCGAGCTGGTCGGCCTGGTGCCCTTGGAAACCATGCTGGCGGCCGGCCGCCATTTTCTCCGCAAGCAACAACGCTCCTTGGGCGTTTCGGAGCGCGACCTGATCCACATCGCGATCAAGTCCCTTGGTCTCAGCGAGCTCGGGCCGTTCAAACCCGAGGACCGGATCATCGAATACCGGCTCCGCCGAGCCGACGCCACGCGGTTGGTCGACCGAACGGTGACCGGTTTCGTCGACGAAACCGCCAGTGAGTCGGTGGCGCCGGGGGGCGGATCAGTCGCGGCCCTGGTGGGCGCCCTCGGGGCGGGCCTCGGTACCATGGTGGCCAACCTCTCGTCTCACAAACGGGGCTGGGATGCCCGGTGGGAGGAATTTTCCGAGTGGGCGGTCCGGGGCCAAGCCCTGAAGGACGAACTGCTCCGATTGGTTGACGAGGACACCCAGGCGTTCAACCGGGTAATGGCGGCACTCGGAATGCCCAAGGGAACTCCGGAGGAAACGATAGCCCGAACCGCGGCGCTGGAGGTAGCCAACCGCGGGGCAATCGAAATCCCCTATCGGGTCATGAGGGCCGCGTTTGGGAGCTTCCCGCTGCTCAAGGCCATGGCGGAACACGGCAACCCGGCTTCGGCCTCCGACGCGGGCGTGGGCGCGCTGTGTGCCCGTTCAGCGGTCCTCGGCGCCTGGCTCAACGTCCGAACCAACCTGGCCGGCCTCAAGGACCCCACGGCGGTCGAGCCCTGGATTGAAGAGGGCCGAGGGATGGCGGCTGAGGTGGCAGGATTGGAGCACGAGATCCAAC
>JAYTTT010000483.1:0-3676 GCA_043744895.1 Gemmatimonadota bacterium
CGTTGACATAATCGCCCTCGGCCCGCTGGACGTTGTTCTGGGCATCGGTGACGTCGAGCGCACTTCCGGCGCCTAACCGGTACCGGTCCTGGGCCAGCCGAAGCTGATCCCGAGAGGCGTCGCGGTTGGCCACTTGCACCGCGATGGCGCGGAACGAGGTCTGCAACGAGAGATACCGCGACTGGACGTCGGTCCGGAGCTGGAGTTCGCGGGCTCGAACCACTTCGCGGAGGTCGTCCCGCTGCGCTCGGGCCTGGGCGACCGACAGGTCCCGCTGGAAGCCGTCGAAAATCGGGAGTGACACCTGAACCGAGGCGCGGAACGGCTGGCTTGTGAAGCTGAACGGGAACACACTGTTCGCCTTCTTGATGGCGGCCGTGATCTCCGGCGTCAGTTGATCGCCGGTCGCATCGAGATTGTAGAGGCTCTTGCAATCGGGAATGATCCCGTTGCCCCGCTGGCCGCCGATGCCGCCTCCGGGAAGACTCCCGATCAAGTTGTTCTGGAACGTGCAATTGGCCAGGTTGCCCCTGGCGCCCGCCAGCGACTGACTGAGGAGGACATTGTCGTTGGTGAACTGCTGAGTAAACCCGTTCCAGCCCGCGGAAAAGTTGAGGGTGGGCAGATACCGGGATTTCTGGGCCCGGACCGCGTAGTTGGCCGACGACTCCCGGGCCCGAGAGGCCCGGAGCGTCGGATTCTGCTCGATCGCGACGCTCATCAGTTGGCCCAATTCCCAGGTTGGCTGGGTGACCGGGAACGAATCGGTCAGCGCCACCCCGGTGACCGTCGCCGGTGCATTAATGCCGATTCGGCGAAACAGTTCCAACTTGGTGTCGTTCTCGGACTGCTCGGCGCGAAGGAGGGCCACATCGGCTTGACCCTTCTGGACCTCGGCCTGCTTGACGTCGAGGATCGTGGCCTGGCCCACCTGGTACCGGGCTTGCGCGAGCCCGAGGAACTCGGCGTTGCGGCTGACCTGTTGGCGAGCGACGCCGGCCTGCGCGATGGCCTGAAGGGCCGCGAGGTATTGGAACGTCACCTCGTAGCGGAGCCCGACCAGCGCATTGTTGATGTCTTCACCGATCGCGGTCTGGTTGGCGCGTTGCTGGCCCGGGGCCGACAACGTGGTCCCGGAAATTTGCCAATCGAGATTGACGCCATACCCCGATGACAGCGACGGCGACGACTGATTGAAGAGCGAGCCGCCGAAGGTGGCTGAGCCGGACCCGGTATAGGAGAGGCTACTGCCGACGGAGAGCTGCGGCACGATGGCGTTGGCGTAGGCGTTGCGCACTCCCCACCTCGCGGTCCCGGCGTCGTTCAAGACTTGCCGGTAGCTTGGGCTGGAGCGTTGCGCTTGCTCGAGTG
Source organism: Gemmatimonadota bacterium (assembly GCA_043744895.1). Classification (GTDB taxonomy): domain Bacteria; phylum Gemmatimonadota; class Gemmatimonadetes; order Gemmatimonadales; family GWC2-71-9; genus SHZU01. Next base: position 1,372 of record JAYTTT010000483.1, read on the forward strand.
CCTGCGCCAATGACAGCCGAGGCGCCGCCGACTGGGCCGATGCTGAAGCGGTGGCGGTGCCAATCAACGTGGCGAGAACCCAAAACCTCATCGGGGTCTTTCCTTTTCTCAATTTGGGACGGGAACAGGGGGTAGTACGCGAGGGCCCGCGTGATGGTTTCAAGTTGCGACGAAGCGGAGGTAAGCTGGTCACTGATATACACTTGTTAAACGTGGTCAAGCCTGGAACGGGGGATTCGCCTGCTCGCGGCGGCCCCGAGCTAGAACGAACGGTTCGTGCCGTTTGGCCGCCCAAATGTAACTCGTTGTCGGGGAATTGCTTACCATGGCGGATCTGGAGGACTGGCTAACCGATCCGCCCCATTCGCGGGACGGCGGATCCCAAATCTGCGACTACGCGACCGGCTCGAGATACTGAGAACGTGTCAGGGGCTTGGCCTCCGGTCAGGTCATTGTATCGGGCGTTGATTTCCAGAGCCTTCGCTTGGTTCCCCAATGCGGCCATTAGTTTATTCATCAAAAGGAGGCGGGGATTCGAGTAAAAATGTCGGTGGGGATCGGGCGGCACGGCTGGCTCGTGCTCCTGGTGGTCGGTGAGCTGCTGCTGGCGGAATGGATTCGGACGCCCCGGCCGCTGCTGGCTGTTCCGGCCCTGGTCGCCTGGCTCTTGGTCGGCTTCAATCGGGCCCGCCGCGGGCCCGGCTCGCTCGTGCTGGCTGGACTGTTGGTGGCCAAAGCCCTTCTCCTCGGGGTGGCCCAGTACCAGATTGACCGGATCGACCGGGCCTGGAATTCGGTCCGGGAGGCCCGGGTCGTCTCGGCCGCCGATCGCTGGCTTCGCGAACTCACGTTTGCCCGGGCCCAGGTCGAACGGGTGTCGAACTACACGGCCACGCTCGATACTGTGAACCGGGAACAGGCCTTCGACCGCCTGGGGCGGGCCGTCTCGCGGGAACAGCTCGAAATCGGCGCCATCATCGTCGAGAGCGACGGGACGCCGGTCATCTGGGCCGGGCGGTATCGCCTCCCACCCGAGGCCGAGGGTGATTCGATCGATTTTCGCTCCTCACCGTACTACGCCGTCATCGAGTCGCGGCGCCATCTCCCCAATGGTCGGACTGCGGTGGCGTCGTTGCTGCTCGCGGCCGACTCGACGGTGCCGGATCAGGCCCGGAGCCTGGCCCAGCGGTTCGAGACCCAGTCGGGGGTCGGGGTCGAGATCCTGCCGCGGGGGGTCGCGCCCGACACGTCGGACGTGTTCGACTACCTCGAACCGACCGCCGACGGCGGCGCCCGCCTTCTGTTCAGCGTCCAGCTCCGTCCGCCAACCCAGTCGGCCTCCTGGCAGCGAGCGTTTCAGTCGGCGGTGGTTCGGCTGGCGGTCCTGTCGGCGCTCGGCCTAGTGGTGGCGTTGATCGTCGCGGCTCCGGGATGGCCGCGGTTTCTGCTGGCGGTGTTGCCCGCCGCCGTCGTGGTTCGCGCTCCGATCGGCGACGCGGTCAACCTCCCGGTGCTGTTTTCGTCGACGGCGTTCTACCATCCGATGCTGGGGCCGATCTCGGCGGCGGCCGGTCCGCTGATCGGGGCGAGCCTGGTGCTGGTGCTGCTGGCGCTGGTCGGGCTGCTCCGGAGCCGGATCCGGAGTTGGTGGGGTGCTCCGGCGTCGGTGGTGCTGTTGGGGTCCGCGCCGTTTCTGGTTAGCCGTCTCGGGCGCGGGATCCAGATCCCATCGTCGGGCGTCGGGATCGATCGATGGGTAACCTGGCAGCTGGTCATTTTCCTCGCGGCAACCGCCATCGTACTGGTGGCGGCGGCGTTGTTGCCCCAGCCGTCCGGCCCGGCGCCAAGGCGGTGGCCATCGGTCGCCGGGGTGGTGGTGGCGGTGGGCACGGCGGGCGTCGGATTGTGGATCTGGAACGCGCGGTACGGATGGCCCGATTGGTATCCGTTCCTGTGGGTCGTGGCGCTTGGTCTGGTCGTCTGGCCGGGCCGGCGGTGGCTCACGATCACGGGCGTCGGTGTCGCGGTCGGGAGCGCGGCCTCGTTGATGGTGTGGGGCGCAGAGCTCGAAGGGCGGATCAACGCCGGGCGGGCCGACCTGGCCTCGTTAGGCGCCCGGGCCGATCCGATCGCGGTGCCGCTGCTCGAGGCGTTCATCGATCAGGCCGGCGTTGGGGCGGTGCCCCGGAACACGTCCGAGTTGTTCGCCCGTTGGCGGTCTTCGCCGCTTTCCCGGCAGGCTTTCCCGGCCGCCCTTGGTTTGTGGACGGCGGCCGGTGAACCGAAGGCGTTGCTCGCGCTCGAT
>JAYTTT010000484.1:0-44592 GCA_043744895.1 Gemmatimonadota bacterium
CACCTTCGCCTCGAGGCCCGCTGGGTCGAGACCCGTAATGACGGCGCGGAGCCCGGCGGCATTCTGGGCCGCCACCTGGCGGCACTCGGCGAGCGAGAAGGTCGGCCAGACCGGAAGTGTGGCGGAGATTCCTTGGAGGCGCTTCAGCCAGATATGTTCGGCGCCCAGAACATGGGCGTAGGTACCAAGGACCTTCGGGTCGATCGAGGGGAGGCAGTCGAGAGCGCCGAGGGTTCGCTGGTCGGCCCAGGCAAGGTGCTCGATCAGCCGGTTCAGGTGTTCCATTGAAAACCATCCCATCGCGATAGCTTTAGGCCATGCCGTATCTGGAGAGTCTGGCCCCGAAATCTACCAATGCCTCCGATCGAGGTCGATTCCCGTTTACGGTTCCGGTGATCCAGTCCCTGGGCACCGTCGATCTCAGCAGCCCGGTGACCTTCTTCGTCGGCGAGAACGGTTCGGGGAAGTCGACCTTGCTCGAAGCGCTGGCCCTCGCCGCTCAGTTGCCCACGGTGGGCACCGAGGAGGTGGCCCGAGACCCGCTCCTCGAATCGCAGCGGCGATTGGCCGACGCCCTCAGGTTGACCTGGAAGAGCCGGACCCGCCGGGGGTTCTTCCTTCGGGCTGAGGACTTCTTCGGATTCCAGCGGCGGCTGGTTCGAGACCGGGCGGACTACGAGGCTCGGCTGGTGGAAATCGATCGGGAGTTCGAGGACCGGTCCGACCACGCCAAGGGGTTGGCCAAGGGGCCGACAGCCTCGGTCTTGGCCGACATGGAACGCCGATACGGCAAAGAGCCGGATGCCCGCTCGCACGGCGAGGCGTTCTTGAATTTGTTCCAGGGGCGGTTCGTGCCCGGGAGCCTCGTGCTGCTGGACGAGCCGGAAGCGGCCCTTTCACCTCAGAACCAGCTCGGATTGGTTGCGATGCTGATGGCGATGGTGAAGGAGAATGCCCAGTTCGTAATCGCGACCCATTCGCCGATCGTCCTGGCCTTGCCGGGGGCACGGATCTATTCGTTCGATGGCGGGGCGATTCGGCCGGCGAAGTACCAGGACCTCAATCATGTCAACCTGACTCGGGATTTTCTCCTCGATCCGAGCCGATTCTTGCGGCGCCTCGAAGGCTGACTCGAACGGTCAGGTCGTGGGGACGAACGGGGTCAGTTCCGGCGGCCGTTCTCCAATCAGCACCGCCCCGTACCGGCAAGCGGGCACATAGTCGGCGGGGGCCTTGGCGCACTGGGCCTCGCGCCGTTCGAAAGTGGGGAAGAGGATCCCGATCTGCTCACCGATGGCATGGTAGCACGCCACGGCCATGGCCCGGTCGGTGAGCCGGGCGCAAAAGGTCAGACCGTCATCCGGCAGCGCGGTCACATCGATCAGGTTCTTCACGACCCCGACAAAGCACCATGCCTGGTACTCGGGGCTGCCCTTCTCGCACTGGGCGATGGCCTTGGCCTGATTCCGCACGACGTAGCCGCTGACGTAGGTGCCGACGCCTTGGTAGCACGCCGGTCGCATCCCAAGCGGGGCTTGGTCGCACGCCTTGGCGATCTTCCCGAAATCAGGCCCCACGATCTCGATGATGATCCCGGCCTGCATGCCGTAGCACGCGGATTGGTATTTGGGGGCGAGTACCGAACAGGGGTAGAGCGGGTCGTTCCGGTTGCGGGCTGGAAACGAATCAGCCGCCATGGCGCTCATGTCGTGATCGCCGTGGTCATGCTCGCTGGCCGCGGCTTGGGCCTTCGTGTGGGGGTGATGTGACTGGCCCCGGGCCGCCACGATGAACTCCATGAAGGCGCCCCCGTAGCACGAGGTCGCATCCCATTCGCGAACCAGCCAGTCACACCCGGCCAGGGCCTTGGGTAGATGCATGGCCATATTGTTGACGAGGCCGTGTCCGATGCCGTGAACGCACTGGAATCGGAGCCACGCGTTGGTCGTGGCCGAGCCGATCTGATTGCAGAGTCCAAAGACGGTAGCGCTATCGGTTCCCCGGGCGTCGAGGTAAGCCTGGACGACGCCGTGATAACACCCGGATTGGAACAGGCCGGTGCAGGAATCGTAAACCGGCCCGACCGCCTCGTCGGGGGTCCAGGCGTTGATGCCGACGACGTGGGTCAGGTCGTGTCCGTATTTCTGGGTTTCGGGATCCTCACGGCTGATGATTGAGAGGCCGTCCATGGCCAGGCGGACCTGATGTCGTTCGACGGTGGCGAGAAGGAGTTCCTCGTAGCATGCCTTCCGCCGATGGCCAAGGAGGAATCGGCACCGGGCCATCGCGAACGAGGCGTAGGCGGTCGAGTCACCGTTCGCGAGAGGTGCGTCGATGACGGCCTCGATCGGGCGCCCGCCGAGGCCGGGCAGGATCGCCCCCAGTTGGCGCCGGTAGAATGCCCACGCGGTGAAGATGAGGGCGACGAGCCCGATGGCGGCGAGGAGCTTTCGAAGCATGAGAAAAGATAGCCAGGTAGAAAACACAAGCCGGCCGCGCCTCAAGTTAGGCAGCGGCCGGCCGACGTCGGTTTCTTCGAGTCTGCCCTATTTCTTCTTGGGGGGCCGGCCGCTACGCTGGACCGCCTTGAGCCAGGCCATGGCCTTGTCGAACCCTTTCTTCTTGCCGCCGTTGCTGGCGTCGCCGAAGAAGGCGGTGAACTTCGGGCGGGTTCCGCTCGGAGTGGGGCGATACCCGAAGCGGCAGAACCAGCCGAAGGTCCGGGTACTCGCCTGATCGATGCGCGAAATGCCGGGGACCTTCGAGGTCGAGCGCGAACGGGTCTTGGGAGCGGCCTTAGACCGGGTCGAAGATCGACGAATTGCCATGGTGCGTGGTCCGAATGGTTAGGTGTGAATGGATGCCGGCCCTATTATGCGCTCAATTTCGCTATTGCGGAAGGGGGGCCATTTTTCGGGCTCCGGCGGCGCTATCCTAACGCTCGGATTCCGCAAGGCCCCTCGAGAATCCGCCTAACTGTCCCTCAGGTACTTGTCGAACCAATCCAACAGATCGAGGAGGACCTGTTTCGAGTTCTCCCGGCCGCTCACATAGTAGGTTTCGCCGGGGTACACCTTGTATTTGACCACTTTGTTGAGCCGGTCGAGGGCGTGGACGAACTCGAGCGACGCCGTGATCGGATAGACCCCGGGCCGCCAGGACTGGGTCACGCCGTCGCCCTGGATCACGAAGACCGGGGTGGTGATGGCCGCGGCCGAAAAGATCGAGGAATTCCGCCGGTAGACCGCGGCGCTGTCGGGGTAGGGGCCCCACTCGTAGGCGTTGAGCTTCGAGTGCTGGAGCTCGGTGTTGTAGTCCTGAAAACTGATCCAGTTGGCGTAGCCCGATTGGGGGGCCGCCGCCTGGAACACTCCTGGGGCGTGGGCGATGGCGCCCATGCTCATGATCCCGCCGTAGCTGTTCCCGGTAATGCCCATCCGGGCCGCGTTGACGTAGGGAAGGGCCTTGAGGAAGGCCACCCCTTGGAGGACATCGCGGAGGTCGCAATGGGTCCAGCAGGGATTGTTGGCGTCTTCGAACGCCTTGCCGTAGCCCGAGCTACCCCGGATGTTCGGCGCCAGAACGGCGTACCCCATCTGGGCCAGAAATTGGGCCTGGGGCAGGTAGGTGTCGCTGAATTGCCCGGTCGGCCCGCCATGGATATACATGATGCCGGGCAGCTTTTCCCCGGGGCGGATCGTGGCCGGGCGGTAGAGATACCCGGTGATGGTGAACCCATCGCTTTGGTAACTGACTTTCTCCGGGACAACGAGGGTGCGTTCGATCTCAGCGGTGATCGAGGTGGTCAGTTGTTTGGGCGGACCTCCCGCGGCGGCCACGACGTAGAGGTCCGCGGGCCGGGTCGGCGTAGCCAGGGTAAACGCGATCTTCCCGCCGTCGGGCGACCACTCGGGCGATCCGGCCACGCCCAGGGTCACGGGAACGATGACCCGGGCGGCTCCCCCGGCCGACGGGGCGATCCGGAGGTCCTGGGTGCCGTTTCGGAGAGAGGCGAAAACCACCGACTTACCGTCCGGCGACCACCGGGCGTCGCTTTGGTCGGCCGATTCAGGGGCCAGCGGACGCGGCGCGCCCCCGGCCATCGCCGCGACCCAATAGTTGAGCCAGCCGCTCCGGTGGGAGCGAAACAGGACCGACTTCCCATCGGGCGAGATCAGCGGATATCCGAACCGGGCCCGGGTCGCCATGGTGCCGTAGTCGAATAGGTCCCGGTCGGTGGCCACGACCGTCGAGGCCCCGCCGCCGGCCGGCATGACCAAGATCTCGTGATCGGCCCAGCGATCGTCGGAGCGGACGTAGAGGAGCGACCGGCCGTCCGGGGTCCAGGCCGGGTAGGTCTCGTAGCGGGGGTCGCTCGTGACCTGGGAGACTTTTCCAGTCGCGATTCCGACGCTCCAGAGGTCGAACTGGCCGTACCGCAGGGCCGAGAACGCGATGGTCTGCCCGTCGGGCGACCAGCTCATGGCGTTGATCCGGGCCCCGAGGTTGGTGAGCTGGCGGTCGACCCCGGTGGCGATATTCCAGAGCCAGATTTCGGGGTTGCCGCCTTTGTCGCTCAGATAGGCCAGGACATCCCCTTGGGGACTGAGCCGTACCAGCCCGGTCGCGATCTCCCGGGTGATCCGAATCGGCGCCCCGCCGTCCGCCCCCACGCTCCACACGGCGGCACCCCCCAACGACGACGGGTAGAGTACCCGCGAACCGTCGGCGCTCCACATCGGACCCTCGCCCGTCACCAACGACCCCACCGACATGACCCGCTCGGCGGCGCCGGCCGCTCCCTGGCCGAGTGCCGAGTGCCGAGCGCCGAGCACCACCACGCCGAGAACCAAACCAAGTCGTCTCATCAGTCCCTCAGGTAGGCGTCGAAGAAGTCCAGCATGTCGAGAAACATCGCCCGCTGATTCGCCGGGCTGGTGACGTAGTAGTTCTCGTTCGGGTAGGTCTTGTAGCTGAACACCTTATAGTAGCGCTCGAGCTCGTCGGCGAACTTCTTCGAGGCGTGGGAGTTCGGGAACCGTCCGGTGCCGTGTACCAGCATGACCGGCGTCTCGATCTTGCTGACCTCGTAGTACGGCGAGCTCCTCTTATACAGCGCCTCGGTGGCGGGCGACAGGGGACCGTACTCGTAGTCGAGCAACTTGACGTGCCGATATTCCTGCTCGGTGTAGAAATCGATCCAGTCGCCATAGCCGGCACCCGCGACCGCCGCTTGGAAGAAGCCTGGGGCGAAGGTGATGGCCGAGAGGGTCATACAGCCGCCGTAGCTCGTGCCGGTGATTCCGATCCGTCCCGGGTTCACGTACGGCAGTTGCTTGAGATACTCGGCCCCCGCCTTGACGTCGTCGAGGTCGCCGTGGCCCCAGTCCTTGTCATTGGCGTCCTCGAAGGCGCGCCCGAAGCCGGAGCTGCCCCGGATATTGGGCAGCAGGAGGACGTAGCCTTGGCTCACGAAGAACTGGACTTGGGCCTGGTAGTTATCGCTGAACTGGGCGGTCGGCCCGCCGTGGATGAACATGATACCCGGCGCCTTCTCGCCTTGGGCAAGCGTGGCGGGGCGGTAGAGGTAGGCGGAGATCTGGTAGGCGCCGCTTCGGTAGCTGATCTTCTCCGGCGTGACCAAGGTTCTGCCGACGTTCCCCCCGGGGGCCGAGAAGGTCAGCTGGGTCGGCGCCCCGCCCGCCGCCGCCACGACGTACAATTCGGCCGATTCGGTGGGACTGCCTAACGTGTAGGCGATCTTCGACCCGTCCGGCGACCAGGCCGGATTGCCGACCATGCCCAGTTTCGGGGCGACCAGGGCCTTGGACGCGCCGCCGGCCGCCGGGACGACCCGGAGGTCCTGCGTGCCGCTTTGGTTTCCGAGGTAACTGATCCACTTCCCGTCCGGCGACCACCGGGCGTTGGCCTGATCCTGGGACTCGGCCGCCATCGGACGGGCCGAGCCTCCACCGATCGGGGCCATCCAGTAGTTGATCCAGCCGCTCCGGTGGGAGCGGAACAGGACCCACTTCCCATCGGGGGAGGGCATCGGGTAACCGAAGGTCCGGCCCGCCCCGTAGTCGAAGAAGTTGGTGTCGCGAGTCACCAGGCGGGCCGGGCCGCCGCCGGCCGGCATGGCCATGATGTCGTGATCGACCCATCGCTGATCGAGCTGGACGTAGAGGATCGTCTGCCCGTCGGGCGTGAAGGTCGGAAAGACCTCGTAGCGGGGGTCATTGGTCAGGCGAGTGACCTTCCCGGACGGGACCGCCACGGTCCAGATGTCGTAGGAACCGTAGCGGTCGCCGGCGAAGGCAATCGACCGGCCGTCGGGCGCCCATGACATCGAGTTGATCCGGGTTTGGCCGAGCTTGGTCAACTGGATGTTGCGACCGTCGCCCGGCGACCAGAGCCAAATTTCGGTGGCACCGCTCTTACCCGAGGCGTAGGCAATCCCGTCGCCGGCGGGGCTCCATTGCGGCATGTAGTTGGACTGGTAGGGGACGACGCCGAGATTGGGCGCGAGCTTGGTCGGGAAGCCGCCACCGGCGCCGACGCTCCAGAGACCCGAGGCGCCGCCCAAGCCCGATTGGAACATGATCGAGGAGCCGTCCGGTTTCCATTCGGGCTGTTCGCCCCCGACGACCGAGCGAATCGAGAGGACCTGGTCGGCGGCGACCGCGGGTGTGGGCCTGGTTTGGGCAACGGCTTGGCCGGAGGGGACAACGGCCAGCAGCGCCAGGAGCGCGGATCGAGACATCGGCAACTCGTCGTGAAGGGGACGACCTTAGGATACCGCCTGGCTCGGCGGCGGGCCAGGCTATTGGGCCGCCCGGATCCGCCGAGAAAAATCGGACTGCCCCGCGGCGGCCCGAGCGAGGTCGTTGATTCGGTACTTGTCCCGGCTTTGGGCCAGCGGCACGGTCGGATCGATCAGGCCCAAGGCCTGGGCGACGTCATCGGCATATCCGGGCACCAGCAGTTTGATCCCGGCGGGAATCCGTCCCGGCGACACGGTGTTCACATGACGGACCAGATTCGAGGTGCAGTTGTTGGTGGCCGTGTTGTAAAACTCGGGCTTGGCGTTAAGCGACTCGGCGCGGTTCAACATATCGACCAGCATGGCGCGAATCCGGTCCGGCGTGGCCCGGATCGGGTAGAGGTAGACGTCGAAGTCGCCGAAGGCCGCTCGTTTGCCGATCAGGTCGCTTTCCTCTCCAATCACGTAGATCAGCTCGTAGTTCCGGCCCAGGCCCCTCAGGAGCCCGTACGATTCGTTCACCTCCCGGCGGGCTTCGATTGAAATCGCCAGATAGGTGGAATCACTGAAGGCGAAGGTCACAAAACTGTGCGCCGGGCCTCGCCACGCGCGGGAAAATGGGGTGAGCACCAACCAGACCGACTCGACCCGGTTCAGATTGTAGGTCCGGGTTTCATAGTTCGGGTCGACATCGGTCTCGGTTCGGTAGTGGAAGTTGCGGACATTGGCGATCCGGGCCAAGGAATCCTGGATGACGATTTCCGGCAGGTTGGCGTGATCGGCGGCCCAGGGCCTAGTGTTTGAGGGCCGACGCGAAAAGATGATCGCGCCGAAGCCGGCGACGGAGAAGAAGACCGCGAGAAGGACGATCCGCCAGTAGGTCGATCGGCGACTCACCGGTTGCCTAACGTGGCCGGGCTACGATCCGGTCGAGCGCCGCCAGCCGATCGGCCACGGCGGCCACGGTGGCGGCGGTGGGGACCGCATCGGCTCCCTGCAAGACACCGTAGAGCTGCTGGAGCTGCCCCAAGATCTCGGTCAGCGCGGGCGACGGCTCGGCTTGGGCAATCCGGCCGGCCGCTTCGGTGATCCGCTGGGACAGGACGAACTGCCGGCGAAGGGCGGCGGTTGGCGTCTTGACGCGGGGATCCATCCGGACCGTGAATGATTGGGTCGTGCTCGACCAGTCGACCGTGAGTTTGGCTTGATAGCGGCCCGGCATGACCCAGACGCCGTCGGGCTCCTTGTCGGTCTGGCCCTTGATGGCGGCAATCGGGAACGAGCGGGAGAATCCCTCCGGCGCCGGGTATTTCAGATCCCAAAGGAACCGGTGAGCCCCGGCTGTGGCGCCGAGGATCCGGGCCGGCCGGATCCAGTAGCGGGGAACGTTACCTTCGTCGGTGACGGGCGGCGCCACTTCGTCGCTCGAGTACTTCCGGACCAGGGCGCCAGCCGAATCGAGAATCTCGAGAGTGACAGGGCCGGCGGCGTCCTTGAGCCAATAGTCGATCATCGCGCCGTCGGGCGGATTCTGGCCGGCCGGCTCGTCGGGCGGAATGGGAGTGTCGGTGCTCATGTTCCAGCGGACCCGGGTGGCCGTCTGGGGTTTGAAGAGCACCACCGCGCGGGCGGCGGCATTGGCGGTCAACTGCCGGAGCGGGGTGATATTGTCGAGAATCCAGAAGCCTCGGCCGTGGGTGCCGACGACGAGGTCGTCGTCCTTGATCACCAAATCGCGGATCGACGTTGCCGGGAGGTTCTGGCGGAGGGATTGCCAGTGATCGCCGTCGTCGAAACTCACGTGAACCGTCGTTTCGCTGCCGGCAAAGAGCAGACCCTTGCGGCGGGGGTCTTCGCGGACGGCGTTGATCGTGGCGCCGTCGGGCAGGCCGGTGGTGATCGGAGTCCAGGTCTTGCCGCCATCCCGCGTCCGGTAGACGTGCGGCGTCAAGTCGCTCAACCGGAGCGTGTTGATCGCCGCGTACGCGGAGAGCGGATCGAAATGCGACGCGTCGATCAACGACACCTTGGCCCAGGGTCTCAGCTCGGGCGGGGTGACGTTCTTCCAAGTTCGACCGCCATCCATCGTGACGTGAATCAGCCCGTCATCGGTCCCGGCCCAAAGGATATTCTCCCGCAGAGAGGATGGCGCCAGGGTGTAGATCACGCCCGGATGCCGGGCCGTGGCGGCTGCGGTGGCAGCGTACCGTCCGACGTTCGGCGGCACCACCGAATCGGTCCGGGTCAAATCGGGGCTGATCTCAGTCCATGATTGGCCGCCGGTGAGGGTCTTCCAGACGGTATTGGTGGCGAAATAGAGGGCCCGCGGGTTGACGCCTGAAAACACCAGTGGGGCGGTTCGGAGCGTTCGATAGGTCGGCGACCGGAATTGTTTCGGCGCCACATTCTGGACCTGGCCGGTCCGCCGGTCGAAGCGGGTCACTCGGCCGCCATAGACGAGATCGGGATCGAGCGGGTCGACGGCGACGTAACCGTACTCGTCGACGCCCACCGGGGTCCAGTCCCGGAAGGTGATCTGGCCCCCGTCGCCCCGGCTTCGGACACAGGCCGATCCGCTTTCCTGCTGGCCGCCGCAGACCCGATAGGGAAACGCGTTGTCGGTGGACACGTGGTAGAACTGGGCGGTCGGCTGGTTGTACCAGCTGCTCCAGGTTTCGCCGCCGTTGACGGTGACGATGGCGCCTTGGTCGACCGCGATCAGGATGATGTCGGGGTTTTGGGGGTTGATCCAGATTCGGTGGTAGTCGTCGCCGCCCGGCGCGCCCTTCAGGGCCGCGAAGGTCTTGCCGCCGTCAACCGACTTCCAGGTCACGATGCTTGCCGTGTACACGATGTCGGGGTTGGTGGGATGGACCTTGACCTCGGCGAAGTCGGAGGCGCGCGAGACGATTCGCGGGTCGTCGCTGATTCGGGTCCAGGTCTCGCCCGCGTCATCGGAACGGTACAGGAAGCCGCCGTTTCGAAGGTCGGCCGTCAGGAAGAGTCGGCTCGGCCGGCTCGGCGCGACCGTCAGGCCGATCCGCCCGAGCCCATCCTTTTCGAATGTCGGGAGACCTTCGGTCAGGTGGCGCCAGGTCGTGCCGCCGTCGACGGATTTGAACAAGCCGGTGCCGGGCCCATTCCAGGCGCCGTTCTCCCAGGGTGCCTGGCGGGCTTCCCAGAGCGAGGCATAGATGACATCGGGGTTGGCGGGATCGAGAACCACGTCGATGGCCCCAGTGTTCTCATCGGGTCCCAAGACCTTGGTGTACGTCTGGCCCCCGTCGGCGGACAAAAAGAGCCCCCGCTCCGCATTGGGCCCATACGGGTGGCCCAGCACGGCCACGAACAGCCGATTCGGATTCCTCGGGTCGACGACGATCTGGGGAATTTGCTGCCCGTCCCGGAGCCCCAGATGCTGCCAGGTCTTCCCGGCGTCGGCCGATCGGTAGATCCCGTTGCCGGTGGACAGATCGGGCCGCTGGAGTCCTTCGCCGCTGCCGACGTAGATGATGTCGGGATTGGAAGGCGCGATCGCGATGGCGCCGATCGACCCGGTCGATTGCTGGTCGAAGATCGGATTCCAGGTCCGCCCGAAGTCGGTGGTCTTCCAGACCCCACCATTGACGACGCCGATGTAGAAAACGTTCGGCTTTCCCGGAATCCCGACCGCCGCCTTGGTCCGTCCAGCCCGATAGGGCCCGATGTCGCGCCAGGTCAGTCCGCCGAGGAGCCGAGCTTCAACATCCTGCCCCAGTCCCGCAGTCGGTGAGACCCCCATCAAAACGGCGAACACCAGCGAAACACGTCGCAGCATACAAGCCCCTTGGATCTAAGTCGGTCCCTTCCCGCAAACTAGCCCTAGCAGTCGCCGAGCGCCGAGTGCCGAGCGCCGAGTGCCGAGCCTAAAACATCTTGCGGACGTCCTGTTTCACGACTTTGCCCATCGCGTTCCGGGGCAATTCGGCGACGATCCGAATTTCCTTGGGCACTTTGTACGGGGCCAAGCGTTCCTTGAGCCAGGTCCGGAGCCGGTCGGGCTCCAGCCGCCCCGAGGGGGTTTGGACCACCGCGGCCGCGATTCGCTCGCCCAAGTCGGGGTCGGGGAGGGCGACCACGGCACAATCAACGACGTCCGGGTGCTCCCGGGCGAGCTCCTCGATCTCGAGGGCCGAGATCTTGTAGCCGGCCGATTTGATGATGTCCACACTCTGTCGGCCCAAGATCCGGTAATAGCCGTCTTCGAGGACCGCGACGTCGCCGGTGCCGAACCAGCCGTCCTTGAAACTCCGGGCGGTTTCTTCAGGCCGGCCCCAGTACTCGTGGAATACCTGGGGTCCCCGGACTTCGATCTGTCCGGGCTGGCCGGGCGCCACGATGCGGTCCTGCTCGTCGACCAACCGGATCTCGACGTTAGGCAGCGGCTGGCCCACCGTGCCGGCCCGGCGTTCGCCGCGGAGCGGGTTGGACAGCCCCATGCCGATTTCGGTCATCCCATACCGTTCCAGGAGGCGATGACCGGTCAGCTCCTCCCATCGGGTCAACACCCCGACCGGCAGGGCCGCCGATCCGGACAGCATCAGGCGGAGGCCCCGGGCGCCGGCCGACCAGCGAGCCTTGGTCGCAGGGTCGGTCGCGTCCCAGGCTCCGATGAGCCGGTGGTAGATGGTGGGAACGGCCGTGAAGAAGGTGATGTCGCCGGAGGCCAGCCGATCCCAGGCGCGGACCGGGTCGAACGGATCGAGGAACTCGACACTGGCGCCGACCCAGAGGGCGGAGGACAGCGCGTTGATAATGCCGTGAATGTGATGGAGCGGCAGGACGTGCAGGCTTCGGTCGGCGGCGGTCCACTCCCAGGCGGTGGCTAAGGTGTCGATTTGGGCTTCGAGCGCTCCGTGGGTCGTGAGGACGCCTTTGGGCCGTCCGGTGGTGCCGCTGGTGTAGACCATGAGGGCGCGCTGCTCGGCACTCGGCGCTCGGCGCTCGGCGCTCGGCACTCGGGACTCGGCGGGGGTGTTGAGGAGCTCGGTTGGGGTGAGGAACGGGATCTGGCGGGCGGCGGCGAGGGGTTGCAGGCGGTCGGCGTACTCGGGCGGGGCGATGGCGAGGGCGGCGCCGCTGTCGTCGAGGATGTACTCGAGTTCGCGGGCGGGATGGGTCAGGGCCAGCGGTACGGCGATGGCCCCGGCCCGCCAAATGGCATGCTGCAGGGCCACGTGCTCGAAGCCCGGAGGAACCAGATACGCGATCCGCCGCTCCACCGGTCCCGCGCCGAGTGCCGAGTGCCGAGCGCCGAGTGCCGAGCACCAGAGTGCCGAGCTTCGAGCCAGCTCGGCATACGAATGGATTCTTCCGGCCTGACAAATGGCGGGACGGGCGGCGAACCGGTCCAGATCGATCATGGGCGGAAAGGTCGGGGACCGGGGGTTGGCAGGCAAGGACTCTTGCGGGCCCCCAGGAGTGGGTACATTTAGGGTCCATGAATCCAACTCCGGTAGTCCTCTATGGCGAGCGGGTGCGGCTCGAGCCGCTCGACCATCGCCACATTGACGATCTGCTGGAGCAAGCGGATAACGACGAGATTTGGCGGTACATGCCGGTGCCCCGGCCGGCCACCCGGACCGCGCTGGAGCAGTTGATCGACAAGGCGTGGAAGGCCGCGTCCGAGGGCCTTGAGATTCCTTTTGCCATCATCGATGACAAGACCGACCGGGCGGTCGGTTCGACCCGGTTCCTCGACATCCACCGTCCGGACCGGATTCTCGAGATTGGATGGACCTGGCTCGGCGTCGGGGCCCAGCGGACGCCGATCAACACCGAGTGCAAGTTCCTGTTGCTTCGTCATGCCTTCGACGATTTGGGGGCGTTGCGGGTTCAGCTCAAGACCGATGGGCGGAACACCCGGTCGCAGCAGGCCATCGAGCGGCTGGGCGCGGTCCAGGAAGGCGTGCTTCGGCGGAACCGGCTGATGTGGGACGGGGTCCGCCGCGACACGGTGTACTACAGCATCCTCGATGATGAATGGCCCGCCGTGAAGACTCGTCTCGAAGGCCTCCTCGCTCACTGAGGTGGCTGGGATCAAATGACCCCTAGCGTTACGCCGCCGGTGGCTCTTCGCGAGCCGCATCCCGTCGTCCTCCACGGCGACACCCTGCCCGACGACTATTTCTGGCTTCGCGACCGGGAACGCCCGGAGGTGCGTGCCTATCTGGAGGCCGAAAACGGCTACACCGACGCCGTCCTCCAGCCGTTCAAGGCGGTCGAGACCAGCCTCTACGACGAAATGCTGGCCCGGATCAAGCAGACCGACCTGTCGGTTCCCTACCGGGACACCGGTTACTGGTACTGGAGCCGGACCGAGGAAGGCAACCAGTATCCGACCTACTGCCGCCGACGGGACGCCGACGGGGCGCCGGATGAAGTTCTTCTTGATCTCAACCTGATGGCGGTCGGGCATCCGTACCTGGGTGTCGGGCTGATGCAGGTGAGCCCCGACGGCCGGAAGCTCTGCTACTCGACCGACGTCACCGTGGGCCGGGAATACACCCTCTTCATTAAAGATCTCGACACCGGCACGATGCTGATCGAACCGGTGCCGCAGGCTGGGTCGGCGGTGTGGGCGGCGGACAGCCGCACCGTCCTGTACACAATCGAAGACCAGTCGAAACGAGACTATCGGGTTTACCGGATGCTGTTAGGCGAGCCGGCGGTCTTGGTGTATGAGGAGGGAGACGAGCGGTTCCGGGTCATGGTCACCCGGACCCGGAGCCGCCGGTTCCTGTTGCTCTTCTCGGCCAGTCACACGACGACCGAGGCCCGAGTCCTTGATGCATCGACCCCGGCGGGCTCGTGGCGGCTCGTGGCCCCCCGAATCCAGGATCGGGAGTACGATCTCGATCACCACGGCGACCGGTTCTACATTCGCACCAACGACCGGGGCAAGACGTTTCGGGTCGTAACGGCCCTGGTTTCCGATCCTTCGCCGGCCAACTGGACCGAAGTTCTCCCAGTTCGGGACGACGTCGTGGTCGAAGGCGTGGAGTGTTTCGCGGGACACTGGGTGGCCTGGGAGCGGCAGGACGGGCTGCCCCGGATCCGGATTGCCGAGCCCGCGACCGACCAGGTCCGGTACGTCGAGTTTCCCGAGGTGGTCTATGACGCCGGCCCCGGGATGAACGCCGAGTGGGACAGCCACCAGCTCCGGTATCGCTACGAATCGTTCGTGACCGCATCGTCGGTGTACGACTTCGACATGGTGGCGGGTCGCTCGGTGCTCCTGAAGCGCAAAGAAGTGTTGGGTGACTACGACCCGACCCGGTATCAGAGTGAGCGGCTCTTCGCGACCGCAGCCGACGGGACCCGGATCCCGATTTCACTGGTCTGGCGGAAGGATCGGATGGTGGCGGGCGCTCGTCCGACCTATCTGACCGGTTACGGCTCGTATGGCATTGCCTATCCGGTGTCGTTCACGTCAAACCGACTCTCGCTGCTCGACCGGGGCGTCGTGTTTGCCGTGGCTCATATCCGGGGTGGCGGCGAAATGGGGCGGCCGTGGCACGATGCCGGTAAGATGGCCGGCAAGATGAACAGCTTCACCGATTTCATTGCCGCCGCTGACCATCTCGTTGCCACCGGCACATCCGATCGGCCGCGCTTGGTGATCGAGGGCGGGAGCGCGGGTGGACTGTTGATCGGGGCGGTCCTCAACCTCCGTCCCGACGTGTGCGGGGCGGCCGTCCTTCAGGTGCCGTTCGTCGACGTGATCAACACGATGCTCGATGCCTCGTTGCCCCTCACCGTGGGTGAATACGAAGAATGGGGCAACCCGTCGGTCGAGGCCGAGTATCGGTGGATCCGGCGTTACTGTCCCTACGCCAACTTGGCGGCAAAGGCCTATCCGGCCATGTTGGTCCGGACCTCACTCAACGATAGCCAGGTCATGTACTGGGAACCCGCCAAGTACGTGGCGCGGCTCCGGACGCTCAAAACTGATTCGAATCCGTTGTTGCTGCACACCAATCTTGGCGCCGGCCATTCGGGGGCGTCAGGTCGGTATGACCGGCTCCGGGAAATCGCCACCGACTATGGGTTCGTCTTGTGGCGGATGGGTTTGGGATGACTCGTGCCGGGATCAACTACCGAACCCTTCGGTTCGCCGCTCCTTCGCTGGCCGGCCATTCGTGGCAGGCGATCGACATCGTGGGTTTGTCCGCGGGCCCGACTCTGGCGGTGATTGCGGGCATCCATCCGAATGAAGTAGCGGGCATCGAGGCGGCGTATCGACTGGCGGAACGGATCGACGCCCGCGCCCTCCGAGGCACGATCTCGATCATCCCCGTCGTGAACGGACCCGGGTATGGGCTCCGGACCGAGTACCTCTGCCCGATCGACGCCAAGAACATCAACTTCTGTTTCCCCGGTCGCCCGGACGGCAGCTTCAGCGAGGCCATTGCGGACGCCATCCTCAACAGCTGGGCCAAGGATGCCGACTGTCTGATCGACCTTCACGGAGGCGACCTTCGGGAAGAGATGTCGCGCTTCGTCGTCTGTCAGTTCACCGGCGAGGCGTCGTTCGACGAGCGGAACCTCGAGCTGGCTCGGTCGTTCCAGCCTGATTTTCTGGTCCGGCTCGACGCCTCGCACCTGGGCCGGCCCGGGAGGAGTTGTACGGCCCGGGCGGCCCGCCGTGAGCTGGCGGTGTTCGCCGAAGGCGGGTCGCACGGATTGATGACCGAAGCCGAGGTGGGGTTTCACCTTGATGGCGTGCTGGGCGTGGCGGCGGAGCTGGGAATGCTCCGGACCGCGGCCCTACCGGCCCGAGGTCCCACCGAATTGACCCGGTACCGGTTCCTCGAGGCCAAAGCGGAGGGATGGTGCCGAACCCTCGTGAAGGCCGGCGATCGAGTCGAGGCCGGGGCGCCGCTGGCCCAGATCCGCGATTCGATGGGGCTGCCTCGGGTCACCCTCACCGCCCCGGAATCGGGATACATTCTCTGGCGGGTGTCTCACCCGATCGTTCATGCTGGTGACGCGATCATCGGATTGGGCGCACCGTAACTTTCACCGTCTCAAGGATTCTCGATGCCCGATTCCAGGGTCGTGTACTTGCTGGCCGGGTTGGGTGTCTTTGCCGCCACCTTCATCGTGGCCTGGCTCAAACTCGGCAAGCCTCAGTCCGACGACGACCACGGCGCGCCGACGCCGACCCATCTCGGGCTGGGGTTCGTGATCAATTTCTTCGATACGCTGGGGATCGGCTCCTACGCGCCGACCACCGCGATGTACCGGCTGCTCAAGTTGGTGCCCGACGAACGGATTCCCGGGACGCTGAACGTCGGACACACGATTCCCACCATCGTGCAGGCCTTCTTTTTCATCTCGGTGGTTGAAGTCGAGTTCACGACGCTGGTGGTGCTGATTGCCGCGTCAGTGCTCGGGGCCTGGCTCGGCGCCGGCGTGGTGGCCGGCTGGCCCCGCCGCAAGATCCAGCTCGGCATGGGGATCGCGCTCTTAGTGGCGGCCGGGCTCTTCACCCTGACCAACCTCGGGATTGTGGCCGGCGGTGGTGACGCGGTCGGTCTCGTCGGCGGGAAATTGGCCCTGGCCGCGGCCGGCAACTTTGCCCTCGGCGCGCTGATGACCTTGGGGATCGGGCTCTACGGTCCGTCGCTGATCATGATCGCGACGTTGGGCATGAACCCGAAGGTGGCGTTCCCGATCATGATGGGCTCGTGCGCGTTCCTCATGGTGGTGGCGGGGATCCGCTTCCTTCGAGCGGGAGCCTATCGGCAGCGAGCAGCGTTAGGTCTGACGTTGGGCGGTCTTCCGGCAGTGGTCATTGCGGCGCTGATCGTCAAATCCCTGCCGCTCACGGCGGTGCGGTGGCTGGTGGCGGCGGTGGTACTGTACACCGGCGTCACGATGCTGCGGGCGGCCCGGAGTTCCCGCTGAGCATGGCCCCGTCGATCGGCATTCCGGAACTTGCGGGGCTGGCCAGCTACGCCGGCGCGGCCCGGGTCGGGTATGGCGTGGAGGAAACGGTCCGGCGGTTGCTCCGGTACCAGTGGCTCGAGCGGACCGTGATGCGCGCGCTGGTGGCGCACCTCCCGGCCACGCCCGAGTGGGAAGTGAAGGGAGGCATCGCGCTGACCCAATGGCAATGCGCCGAGCACGTTGAGGCGCTCCGCCAACGAATCGGGGAAATGCGCCACCCGGTGCCCGCGCTCGATCAGGCGCCTGATGACGCGCTGGGCCGCTTCACCGACGAGTTGCTGTGGGCGGCCGACAGCGTCGAACTCCTGACCGGGGTCTATGGCGTCGTGGTGCCGGCTCTGATGGCGGAGTACCGTCATTATCTGAGTTACGCCAACCCCTTGGTCGATCAGCCGACCCGGCGGGTGCTCCGGTTTGCCCTCGTCGAACTCGAGGAGATGAACGACTGGGGCGTCAGGGCACTGGCGGGCCTCCTGGCCTGTACCGGCGTCGGTCCGCTCGTGCGTGCCGTCTGGGAGGATCACCTCAACGCATTCTTGGCCGCGGCCGGCGGAGTCGCGGGGCCGGCTCCGGAGCATCCCGGGCCCACGCCTACCCCGCGGGCCCGCCGGCCCTTCGTTCCCGATCTCGTTCCCCAGCGCGACGATCGGTTTCGGGGTCAGTACAACTTCGAGTTTCCGCCTCACGTCGTCTACAACGACCCCCGCGCTTCGGCGGCCGAGCGAAACCTGGCATTGTTGTGCAAGCGCACGCTCGAAATGGACGTGCCGGAAATGATGGCCTCGGTCATGGTCGAGCGAACCGACCTGCCGTGGGAATTCCACCGCGACTACTCCCGCCAACTCTGGGACGAGACCCGCCACGCCATGATGGGCTCGGTGGCGTTGGAGGCCCGCGGCATCGACTGGACCCAGATTCCCCTCAACATCGGCTTTGCCCTTCGGCTCAACCGGCACGCCACGGCCATTGAACGGCAACAGATTCTCTTTGCCATCGAATACTCGTTGATGCCCGCGGAAACCGGCAAACGAGCGGAGTATCGGACCGCGCTCGAGGCGGGCGATGACCTGTCGGCCCATTTTCAGGACTTTGATTGGGCGGACGAGGTCCTTCACACCCAGATCGGGCGTCGCTGGCTCAAGCACGAGGGCATCACCCCGGAGCAGGCCACGGCGGCGGCCACGGCGATTCACGAGCGAACCTGGGCCGCGCTCGATCAGTACCGGATGCGGGAACCGCAGCATGACTGGTGGGGCGCGTTTGTCGAGCAAGTGTTAGGCAAGCCCAGCGGGGTGCCGGCGGCGGAGCGCTCGGGTCTCAAGATCCTGGCCGAATGACGCCCCTTACCTTCCATCTGATCCCGCACGTCCACTGGGACCGGGAGTGGTATCTCTCCCGCAGCACGTTCCTGGCCCGCCTGGTCCCGATGATGGATGAGTTGCTCGAACTGCTCGAATCGGCTCCGGCGCTCCGCTGGCACCTCGATGGTCAGATGATTCTGGTTGAGGACTACCTGGCGGTCGTTCCGGGGGCCCGCGGCACGATCGAGGCGCTGGCCCGCCGCGGCCAGCTCGGCCTCGGCCCGTGGTACGTTCTGGCCGATGAGCTGATTCCATCCGGGGTCTCGCTCCGAAAAAACCTCGAGATCGGGATTGCGATGGCACGTGACCTCGGGGGCGAGACCCCCGTGCTCTACAGTCCCGACGCGTTTGGCCACCCGGCGGGGCTGCCGGATCTTGCCGCCGAGTTCGGGATCGAGCACGCGGTGGTGTGGCGAGGCCTCGGCCTGGTGGGCGGCAGGGAGCGAGACCTCTATCGGTGGGAGGGACATTCCGGCCATTCAATGGTGACCTATCACCTGCCGAGGACTGGGTACGAGATCGGTGCGGCGCTCCCGGCCGGCTGGTCCGCGATTCGGCGCCAGCTGGTGGACCGAGCCGTCACGTCGCAGGTGGCGGTGTTCATCGGGGCCGATCATCATGCGGCGCGTCCTGATTTGCCGAAGTTGGCTGAACGAATCCAGGCTCTCGAGCCGAAGGCCATCGTCCGTTTCAGCGGGTTGGCCGAATATTTCAATGCGGTCCTGGCGGTGCGTCCCCCGCTCGAATCGATCCGCGGCGAGCTCCGGCATTCCCCGGGCTACGCCTGGTCGCTGGCGGGGGCGCATTCGGCCCGAAGCCGGCTCACCCGTCAGCACGCGATGGCGGAGTCGCAATTGATCACCGCGACGGCATTGGCGCCGGTCCCGGTGGTCGAGCATGCCTGGCGGTCGCTGATTCAGGCTCAATTTCATGACACCATCTGCGGCACCGTCGCGGACTCGGTGGCGGCCGAGCAGGCGGTTCGACTCGACGGCGTCTCGGCCCTGGTGACGGAGGCAGTTCGGTCGGCTGTATTCGAGCGGATCGGACACGACCCGGACCGGGCGCGCGAGGCGATGGACCGAGGCCGGCCGGCCCTGGCGCTCTGGAATCCGGGTCGGCGGCCGTATTCCGGCGTGGTGGTGGCGGAAACGACCTGGTTCGATCGCGACGTGCTGGTGGGGCCGCCGGCAGACCGGGAGCCTGCTGAGGGCCTCGGCTATCGAGCCTTTCACTTGGTGGGGCGGGATGGGACGCCGATTCCGGTGCAGGTCCTTCGAATCGCGCCCGGCTTGGAGCGGGTCGACGCCGCCCGGCACTACCCTGATCTCGACCAGGTTGACCGGGTCTGGGTGGCCCTGTGGGCCGATGGATTGGAAGGCCACCAAGTCGGGGTGCTCGGCGTCGAGGAAGGATCGGCGCCCGACCTCGACCTGCCTAACGCTGTTCGGTGCGCCGGCCTGATGATGGACAACGGCTTGGTTCGGATCGAGGTGGGAGGGGCCGGCACGTTCACCCTGACCGACCCCGCCACCGGCCGGGCGTTGGGGGGGATGCTCGCCATCGAATCCGAGGCCGATCGCGGCGACGTCTACACCCCCGACATCGAGCCGCGGACCAACCGGCGGGCCCGGGTCCGCGGGGTCCGATCGCTGGCCGCGGGCCCGTTGGTGGCCGCGCTCGAGCTCCAGTGGTCGGTCGACCGAGCGGCCGGCGGGCTCTTGTCCGGGAGAACCGTGGTGTCGCTCGAGGCGGAGAGCGCGGTAGTCCGGGTTCGGATCGAGTTCGACAACTGGGCCGTGAACCATCGGTTGCGCGTCCGGCTACCAGGAGTCGCCCCGGCCGGCGTCAAAGTCGGCGCTCCGTTCGGCACCGAACATCGCGGCGCCGGTCGGTCCGACCGGTCGTGGCCGGACGAGGCGGTGCTGCCGACCGCTCCGGCGCAGGCCTTCCTCGAGTCGGTCGGGCCGGCTGCGCCGTTTCGGCTCGAGTGGCCCGGGTTCTTCGAGTACGAGTTGGAGCCGCGGGGTGACGTCGCACTCACCCTTTGCCGGTCGGTCGGCCAGCTCTCCCGGAACGACAATCGCAATCGGCTGGGCCATGCCGGCTGGGTGACCGCGACGCCGCTGGCCCAGGAGCCCGGTCGCCACCTGGTCGAGTTCTCGATGACTCCAACCCGAGGACGCGAGGAGCCGACCCCGGTTCATCCGTTCTGGATTCGGGCCGCGCAACTCCACCGGTGAGCCGAACCGGGAGCGCCCGAACTCACCCGTGGCTTGCCTCGTTGGCGCGACCCAGCCGCAACAGGAAGCCTGCCAGACGGCCGACGCCCGCCCCCAAGAACTCGTACAGGCCGAAGAACGCGAGGACCATGCCGACGAACAGCGTCATGTCCCCCCACAGCGGCCCCGGATGCTGCGCGAGCAACCTAGGAACCACGGGACAGTCGGGGGCCAGCTCAGCCGGGAGTGCGGCGGCCCGGAGATTCCGGGCGAGCACATCGAGGTGATAGAAGTAGCCGCAGATTCCGCCGAAGAGCAGCAGCACGACAAGCTTGCCCAAGGCCTTGGTTCGGTTCGCTGGGTTAGTCACGACATCCTCCGGGTTGCGGCGGCGAGATTGTGACGCGCTCGTTCTTCGAGGCGGGCGTGCAGCGGTGCAGTCCGGTAAATTTGGGGCCGGGCCAGAAATCCCTCGAGCACCTCCGCCCGCTTGGACCGGAACAGAAATTCGGGAACCCAGGAATATTCCTTCCGAATCTGCCGCTCGTACTCGGCAAACCGCGAAGCCTCGGCGCCCAGAATGCCAAGATCGATATCGATCAGAATCTCGGTATCGCCGGTGGATGGTGGGGCCCGGTGGGTCGTGGCCAGGATCATGGCGGTGACGGCCTCGATCAGCGGTGCCTCGGCGCCGGCCACCTCGAGGTCCCGGCGGGCCAGTTCGGCACTGGCCTCTTCGTTGTCCGAGCGACGGGGCCGGTAGACCGCGTCATGATACCAGAGCGCCAGTTCGATGACGGCGGGTGCCTTGGCCAGTGGGCGGAGTTCGTCGAGGAGCGCGAAGCATTCTTCCAGGTGTTTGAGCGTGTGGTAAGCGCGGTGCGGTTCACGATACCGAGTGACGAGTTCTTCGAACACGGCTCCTGGCAGGTGGGGCAAGCCGACTCCGGCCCAACTGCCGTGCCACCGGAGCCGGAGCCGGTTCACCTCATGAAGAATTTCGATCATTCACCCCCGTATTTCTCGCGGTAATACGCTCGGGCCAATTCGCCGGCAGCTTCGTCCTCGATGAACGGACTCCCGCCGTGCGCTTCGAGCCAGGCGCGCTCTTCCTGGCTTCGAGCCGGCCGGGTCATTCCGCGGAGGTCGATGCGCCGCATCAATACGGCAGCTCTTGCGCGGCTCGCCACCCACATTCTTCGAAGCTCGTCTAGGTCGATGACCGCTGGCCGATCGCTCACGAATCACCTCGGCGCGGTGGTCGAGCTGTGATCAGATCGAGAACGGCCCGGAGACGGTCATCGGTGATGGGTGCGCCCGTCATGCTCAGGGCTTGGAGCGCGTCGAGGGCATCCTCGGCTCCTTCCGTCCGGAGTCTCACCCGCAGCATGTCGTCGTCTACCAACGGGCCCATGGCGTCGAGGAGCGCGATGGCCTGGGCACCGTAGCCGGTCGCCCGCCAATGTTTGAAACCGATGATGCGGTCAGCCAGAACCACCTCGCGGCGAACGACCCGGAGCATCAACCCTTCCGCCGAAATCATCTCAACAGGATCAGGCATCTCGCTTCCGGGGACCTCGATGAAGAACTCGCCTCGAACCCAATGTCGGCCATTTCTGTCAAAGCCGGACTGCGTGAGGCATGCGTCAAGCTCCTGACGCGACCGACCCGAGACGATGAGGTCAAGATCGCTGGTGCTATGGGCATCCGGGGCGTAGAACTCAATGGCACCGCCGCCAACCAAGGTGGCTTCCATTCCCTCCCGGCGTAACATCTCCGAGATCCCAGCCGCAACCAGGATCATTTTCTCGGCGTGGGGTCGATCGCTGGCCGCCGTTCGGTCCACGAATCGTTCGAGCTCAGCTGGGGTCATGGCAATGTTCTAGCCGAGTACATCGTCGACCGCGATTCGCCGGTCGATCCAATCCGCCGCCTTCCAGGCCGACCACTTGGCCAAGTCAGGGTAGAGATCCGACTCGACGTGGATGAAGTCGGCCGATTCCTCCAACGACTCGGTGTCTTCGGCCGCGGCGTCGCGGAATTCGTCCGTGAAACTTTCGGTCCGGTGGGCGCCGTCGACGGCCGCCGACTCGATCAATTCGATCAGCTCGCCGAGCCGGAGCGGCTGGACCGAGGAACGCCGAGTCAGCTTGAAGATCGTGTCATACTCGTCCACCACCCGGTATTTGATGCCGCGGGTCCGACGCCGGGCGCGAACCGAATACACGTCGCGGGTAGTCGATTCGAGTACCAGCCTGGCAATTTCGACTTCCCCAGGCAGGTAGTCTGGGAGATATTCGCCGCCGAGCCACCGCGGGTCGTTGGCGCCGAGGTTGGACCGGGTCTCGTCATCAAGCTCGGGTTCGAGCAACTCGGGATCGATTTCACCCAAGTGGCCGGCCTGACCGGTGATGAAATCGCGAATCATCTGCCGCCGGAGGTCGCCCTTCACATTGAGGAGGATGGCGCTCTCCGCACTGGCCGGATCCCAATAGCTAGAGGGCCGGAAGGCGAGATCGACGGGGGGCCGGGAAGCGGTCATGACCCGGGAATATAGGCCGGCCCTCAGGTCCTGGTCAGGCGGCGGCGAAACTCCCGGTGTAGCAGCCAATAACTGAGGGCGGCTTGAATGGCCACCGTCGTGACCGACAGGAGCCACAGGTGCCGCAATTCGAATCCGGGGCGACGGGAGAGCCAGACGGCCGGAATCGCGAAAATGAAGAGCCGCGAGGCGCTGCTCAGCAACGCCGGCAAGGTGTTGCCGAGTGCCTGAAACATTCCCGAGCAGGTGAACACCAGCCCCGACGCAACGAAGTTCCACGACACGTACCGGAGGAACTGGGCTCCGACACTGACGACGGCGGGCTCCTTGGTGAAGCCGCCAAAGAACCACTCCGGTTGCCACTGACACAGCAGCGTCAACCCCGCCATGATGACCGTGCCCAGGATCATCGAGGCCCGGAATGTTTCCCGGACCCGATCGAATCGGCCGGCCCCGAAGTTCTGGCCCGCCAATGGGGCGGTCGCGAACGCCACCGCCATGGCCGGGAGGAAAATGGCTTGCATTACTCGGGAGCCGAGCCCGTAGCCCGCCTGGGCCTCGGCGCCAAAATCGCGGATGATCCAGTACACCACGCCCATGTATACGAACATCAGGGCGAATTCGCCGCCCGGTGGGAGGCCGATCCGGAGAATCCGCCGCCAGGTCTCGAGTCGGGGCCGAAACATGTCGGGATCGAAGGCGACGGCTTTTTCCAGCCGAACGAAATAGTAGGCCATCATGGCGACACCGATCGCAATGGCAATCGAGGTGGCGAGTCCGGCGCCGGCCACGCCGAGGGGGACGTTGGTGAGCCATCCGGCAATCAGAACCGGGGCGAGCATTGCGTTGATGAGCACCGTAAGTACTTGGACGACCATCGCCGGTTTGACGATTCCCGTTCCGCGGAGGGCGGCGCCCATCGTCACCATCGCGAACTGGAGCGCCAGTCCCGGCAAAAACCAGTGGAGATACTCGGTACCGGCCGTGGCGGTGGCGGCGTTGGCGCTGAGATTCCGCATGTAGGTGCCGGCCAAGGTGTAGCCGCCCAGCAGCGTCGCCCCGGCGGCCATCGCGGCCAGCACCAGACTCTGGTTGAAGATCAGGTTGGCATCGGACCGGTCCTTCCGGCCGATGGCGTGCGCAATCAGGGCCATCGTCCCGACGCCCAAGATCTGGGTCAGGGACATGACGATGAACTGGACGTTGCCGGCCGCGCTGACGCCCGCAATCGCCGCATCGCCCAACTTCGAGACGAAATAGAGGTCGACGAGATAGTACAGGGTCTGAAACAACATCCCGGCGGCCAGTGGCACCGCGAGGCGGATCAGATGGCCCGAGACCGGGCCTTCGGTCAGGTCGTGCATGGGATGGCCTCCGCCGCGAGTTCCCTGGCGTGGGCCTTGATGTCGTTAGGCCATCGGTCGACGAGCTGGTCGAACCGGGGGCGGTCGCCGGCGTAGAGCGCCCGGATCGCCTCTTCGAACCCAGGCCGGTCGCCGGCCAGGGCCATCATGAAACGGTAGGCCGACTCCTGGGCCTTCCGAATCCGAGTGCTGTCGACCGTGTTCTGGCGGGCCTGGTCGACCAGCTTCCGGAGGGTCACCGACGCTCCGCCGGGCTGGTCGTGGAGCCAGTCCCAATGCCGGGGCAGCAGGGTGACTTCTCGGGGCACCACGCCGAGCTTGGGGCGGCCCGGGCTCCGTTTGGGAGGCTCGAGTCGGCTGATCACGTCGGCGTCGGACCCGCGGAGATCGAGATCGATCGGCTCGCTGGTGGCGCGGTCGAACACCAGGATCGGGCCTCGCTCGCCGCGGGAGCGGATCTTCTTGACGGCAAGGGCCACGTCCGGCAACGGGCCGGTTGCCACGCACCGGGGGCCTTCGAAGGCAATGGCTGGTCGGATGGGCAGCTCGTTCATGGCAGCCATTGTACCCGGATGTTATTGTCCTGTCAATAGTACCCGGGTAAAACTGGACCTGGGGCGGAATCCGAAGCCGAGGTAGGATTCGTTCCATGCCTCGATTCCAGTGGGTCACCGCCCTCCTCCTCGTCGTCGCCACCGGCGGCCCTGCCGCCGTCGAGCAAACCGTTCCGGGCTCCAAGCCGACGGCGGCTCTGGTAGCGAGTTTCGATGGCTTGGGTGCCGGCTTCATCGGCCCCCAGGGGAGTTCGACCCAGCGAAACCCGTCCGACAACTCGGTGGCCGTGGGTCCCGATCGAGTCATGCAAATCGTCAATACCCGGCTGGCGATCTTCACCAAGTCCGGCACCCCCCTCTACGGCCCGGTCGAGACCAGGACCCTGTTTCGCGACTTCGGCGGTCCGTGCGAAATCCGGAACAACGGCGACGCGGTGGTCCGCTACGACCAGCTGGCCGGCCGCTGGCTGATCGTGATGCCGATCTTTTCGCGCGGGCCGTTGCGAGACGGCCCGCAACCCGGCCCTCCGGTGTCCCTCCCCGGGAGTCCAGACTCACCGCCCCAACGCCGAGCGCCGAGTGCCGAGGGCCGAGGGCCGAGCTCGTACGCGATGTGCTATGCGATCAGCACCGGAAGCGATCCGATGGGTCCCTACTATCGTTATGAATTCGCCCGGCCGCTGTTTCCAGACTATCCGAGGCCCGCGGTGTGGCCCGACGGCTATTACGTCCCCACCAGCACCAGCGACGACGTGATTCAGAAACACGCCTGCGTGGTTGAGCGCGCCAAGATGCTGGTCGGTGGCGACGCGAAAGAGCAATGCGTGGTCATCGACGGCGTCAATTTCCTCAACAACGCCGATCTCGATGGCCAGGCTCTCCCGCCACCGGGGGCGCCCAACATCATCCTGGCCGCCGGTGGGAAGCAGCTCGAGAAGATCACGGCGGACGACGGGATCTACGCCTGGACCTTTCACGTCGACTGGGACGACTCATCGAAGACCAAGGTCACCGGTCCCGTCAAGATCCCGGTGGCCCCGTATCGCTACCTCTGCGACGGGCAGTTGACCGACTGCGTGCCCCAGCCCGGTACCGACCGCCGACTCGATGCCCAGGGCGACAAGCTGATGGCCCGGGTGGTTTACCGCCGAATTGGCAATCAGGAATCGATCGTGGCGGTCCATTCCATCAACTCAGCGGCGGGCAGGGGCGGAGTCCGGTGGTACGAGTTTCGCCTGGACCGAGCCCGAAACGTTCGGTTGTACCAGCAAGGGACCTACGCGCCGGACCGATTCTATCGCTGGATGGCGAGTCCGGCCATGGACCGGCACGGCAACATCGGCATTGGGTACTCGTTCGGGGGAGCGCCACACTTTGCAGGCCAGCGGTTTGCCGGGCGGATGGCCGGTGACCCGAAAGGCCGCCTGACTTTACGGGAGGCCGTGCTGGCGACCGGCGAAGGTGCGCAAACGACCACCATGCGATGGGAAGACTATACTCAGACGGCCATGGACCCGGCCGACGACTGCACGATTTGGTACGTCGGCGATTACTTCAAGAAGGACAGCACCAACTACTCGACCCGGATCGGCGCCTTCCGGATGCCCCGGTGCCGCTGACCGTCACCACCCTGTAACGGAGATCTGATCATGGCAACCAGCGTCGAAATCAAGCGATACGCCTATCACTTCTGGTCCTCCCGCGACGGCGTCGACAAAGATCACTCCATCGCCACGATTACCCTGTTCGACGACACCGAGACCATAGGGATCGTTCAGTTCTACGACGAACTCAATCCCCTGCCGCCGCCCGAGCCCGCGTCAGACTTCGGGGTTCGGCTTTTCTACCGGATTCGCGAGCTTCCGGGGGTCATCGACATGCTCCGGAATGAAAAGCCGGTCCGGCTCCAGACCTTCGACGACCCGGCCTTCGTCCGGATCCGGACCGGCCCCGAGCCGGTTGGGGAGGGTGAGGGCCCGACCGGTCCGTGACGACGCGGGCTTACGCAGGCCCCCAAGGTGGCGGTAACGTATCCTGATGAAAATACGTCTGCTGCTCCTGGCCGCCGCCGCGGCCTGCACCCCGGCGGCGCCGACCAATCCGGACCTGGCCCGGTGGGAGGCCCATGCCAAGACCACCACGATCATTCGCGACAACTGGGGGGTGCCCCATGTCTACGGGAAGACCGATGCGGACGCGGTGTTCGGGCTGCTTTACGCCCAGTCGGAAGACGACTTCAACCGGGTCGAGACCAACTACATCCTGGCCGTCGGGCGGATGGCCGAGGTGGTCGGCAAATCGGCGTTGTACGCGGACCTTCGAATGCACCTCTTCATCGACACCGTCGAGGTCAAGAAGGAATACGAAAAAAGCCCTGAGTGGCTCAAGGCGTTGATGAACGGGTTCGCCGACGGGATCAACTACTACCTCTATTCCCATCCCGAGGTGAAACCCAAGCTGCTGACCCGGTTCGAGCCGTGGATGGCGCTGACGTTCAGCGAGGGCAGCATCGGCGGCGACATCGAGAGCGTGCCGCTCGGCGGGATCGAAGCGTTCTACGGTGGCCCGGCCACTCCGAAACCGATTGCCGCGGTGGAGCCGGTCCTCGATCTCGAACCCCGCGGATCCAACGGCTTGGCGATTGCGCCGGCCAACAGCGCCACCGGCCATGCCTTGCTGATGATCAATCCCCATACCTCGTTCTATTTCCGACCCGAAGTCCAGATGGTGAGCGATGAGGGTCTCCAGGCCTACGGGGCCGTTACCTGGGGCCAGTTCTTCATCTACCAAGGCTTCAACGAACACGCCGGCTGGATGCATACCTCAAGCGCCGCCGACGTGATCGATGAATACGCCGAGTCGGTGGTCCGGACCGACGGAGCGACCGGGTACAAGTACGGCGCCGATGTGCGGCCCTTCGCCGAAAAGAAAGTCCGGCTCGCCTATCGGGACGGTGACTCGCTGGCGCACCGGGAGTTTACGACCTACTCCAGCCACCATGGCCCGGTCATTCGGGAAGAGAACGGGAAGTGGATCAGTGTCAAAATGATGGTCGAGCACGAAAAGGCCCTGACCCAGTCGTTCCTCCGGACCAAGGTCAAAGGCTATGATGAGTTCGCGAAGGTGATGGAGCTCAAGACCAATTCGTCCAACAACACCGTCTTTGCGGACGGGTCCGGTAACATCGGGTACTTCCACGGCAACTTCATGCCGAAGCGCGATCCCAAGTTCAACTGGGCCGGCGTCGTGGACGGGAGCGATCCCGCGA
This sequence comes from Gemmatimonadota bacterium, assembly GCA_043744895.1. Taxonomy (GTDB): domain Bacteria; phylum Gemmatimonadota; class Gemmatimonadetes; order Gemmatimonadales; family GWC2-71-9; genus SHZU01. Next base: position 28,068 of record JAYTTT010000484.1, read on the forward strand.
CGGAGTGGCAGGGTCTCCATTCGTTAGACGAGATGATCCACGTGCACAATCCGGCCACCGGGTGGATTCAGAACTGCAACTCGACGCCCTTTACCGTCTCGGGCTCGGCGAGCCCGAAACGGAAGGACTATCCGAGCTACATGGCGCCGGACGAGGAGAATGCTCGCGGTATTCACGCGGTGCGGGTCTTGGAAAACCGGAAAGGCTTTACGATCGAGTCGCTGATCGAGGCGGCCTACGACTCGTACCTGACCGGGTTCGAGCCGATCCTTCCGGGATTGCTCAAGGCCTATGACCAGCTTGCAGCGTCGTCGCCACTGAAGGCTCAGCTCAAGGAGCCGATCGATTCGCTGCGGCAATGGAATCTTCGATTCTCGGTGACGTCAGTGCCGACCACGGTGGCGGTGTACTGGGGTCAGGAGATGGTCCGGGCGGCGCGGGCGGCGGAGGATACCGAATCCCCGTTGAAGGTGACCGGGGCGGAGCGCCTCGCGGCGCTTGTCGTCGCGGTGACCAAACTCGAAACCGACTTTGGCACCTGGAAGACCGGTTGGGGCGAGGTGAACCGGTTCCAGCGGGTGTCGGGCGACATCGTGCAGCCGTTCAACGACTCGTTGCCGAGTTTGCCGGTCGGGTTCGCGTCGGCGCAGTGGGGGTCTTTGGCGTCGTTCGGAAGCCGATTCTACGGGACCAAGAAGATGTACGGCACCAGCGGGAACAGTTTCGTGGCCGCCGTGGAGTTCGGGCCGCGGGTTCGGGCCAAGAGCATCCTGGCCGGTGGAGTGAGCGGAGATCCGAAGTCACGCCACTTCTACGATCAGGCCGAGATGTACACCAAGGGTCAGTTCAAGGATGTCCTCTTTTATCGGGGGGATGTCGAGAAGCACGCTGAACGGACCTATCAGCCCGGATCGAAGGCACCATAAACCCGTTACTGCGTCTCGAATTGCTTCGTGATCCAATCGATCCACCGGCGGCGGATGTCGCGCTGATGAACTGGGTCGGGCGGGAAGTGGCCGCCGGTCGGATAGACGATGAACTGGACCGGGGTCCCGTTGTCCTTGAGCGCGTGGTAGAGCTTGTACGATTGGGTAACCGTGACCCGGGGGTCGCCGGTGGTGGAGAGGATCAGGGTCGGGGTTTTGATCTGATGAGCGTACGCCATCGGCGACTGGCGCCAGTAGTTCATGGCGTTGTTGTTGAGCCACGGTGAGCCGCCGAGCCCGTAGCCGGCCCAGGTGTTCATGTCGGCCAAGTTGTACCAGTCGAACCAATCGGTGACCGCCGCCCCCGCCACCGCGGCCTTCCAGCCCTGATAGTGGGCGGTGAGCCACGCCGTCATGTACCCGCCATACGACCAGCCTGAGACCGCCATCTTGGTTTCGTCGATGATTCCGCGCGCTTTGAGGGCCGCCACGCCGGTCATCACGTCGCGGCCGGGGCCGTCGCCGGCGTCGTTGATGACGGCGCTCTGGAACTTGTCGCCCATGTTGTTGCTGCCCCGGTAATTCGGATTGAAGACGATCCAACCCTGCGCCGCGAACAATTGGTTTTCGGTGGACCACCGCTCCGCCGAGGTACCCATCGGTCCGCCGTGAATCGCGAGCACCAGCGGGTACTTGCGGCCCGCGGTATAGCCGGGCGGATAGGTGACGACCCCGTTTTCGGTGAAGCCGTCCGGTCCTTGCCAGGTGATCGTTTCGACTCGGCCGGCGTCGCGGCCGGCAAGCTCGCTGTTGAAGTCCGTGAGCCGACGGGGGGCCGCGTCGATCGAGGCGGTATAGTAGAGCTCGCCGGGCCGGCCGGGCGTGCGGCCGACGAAAACGAGGGCGCCATTCGGGCTCTGATGGAGGTCGGCGGGGTCGACATCGCCCCAATCGAGCCGGCGAGCGGGCCCGCCTAGCGGCTGAACCCAGGCCCGGAACCGGGTCAGGTCGGCGCCCAAGACGATGAGGCCCCGGCCGTCGGGCAGCCACCGAAACCCGTTGATGTCGCGATCGATGCCGGGGGTGACGTTCCGGCGCTCGCCGCCGCCGATCGGGTTGACGAACACCGCGCCCGGGCGGAACCCCTTTTCCTTACCCCGCGCCTGGATCAGGGCAACGTGGCTGCCGTCGGGTGACACGGAAGCTCCGCCGCCAATGCCACGCTGGTCGGACCCGGCGGACTCGGTGCCGGTATCCAGATCCCGAACGACGACGGTGGCGTTGATCAGTTCGCCGGAGTGGGGCCTCGGCCAGACCGTGAGGACCAGCTGGCGCCCGTTCGGCGCCCAAGTCACGCCGACCACGTGCCGGACCCCGGAGGTGATCCGCTTGCTGTCGGCCCCGGTGGCTCCGATGGTCCAGAGATGGGCGGAGAGCGAGGCGGCCTGGTCGGAGTAGGTATTGTCGCCGACCTCGAACGATTTGTTGTGGCGTTCTTCGCCGGTCCTTTCGACCGGTTCGTCTTCGGTCAGGAACGCGAAGCTCTGACCATCGGGCCGCCAGGCGAATTGGGTGACTCCCCGTTTGGTGTCGGTGATCCGGCGGGATTCTCCCCCCTCGAGCGGGAGAACGTAGAGCTGGGGCGTCCGGTCGCCCTCTCGATCGACGAACGCGAGCCGGTCGCCGGTGGGCGACCACTCAACCGTCGCGACGTTGCGGCGGCCGGGTGTCAGGTCGCGGGCGGTACCGGAGGTGAGGTCGACCGAGTAGAGCGACCGTTCGAACCGGTTCTCGGCATAGTTGGCGCGGCTCACGATGACGACCAGCCGGTGGCCGTCGGGTGAGAGGCGCGGGTTCGAGAGGGTGATCTCGCGGCCAAGATCGTTCAATTCGACCCGGCGGGACTGGGCCCCGGCGGTGAGGGTCAGGCCGAGAGTCAGCGCGATGAGCTGGCGGGCGATGGTGATCATGATCTAAGGTACGACAGAAACCGGACCCATTCCACCCGGTGTTGATCGCCACTCGGAAACCCCGCTAGGTTGTGAACGTCCCGTCGAGGAATTGCCGTGCCGGAACGAGCCCACATTTGGAACCCCGCCGCCAAGGTCCCGGCATGAGGCCCCCGGTGTTCATCGCCGGGGTCGCCGAAACCCCTAACCAATTCGGGGTGGTGAGGAACACGGCTACGATGCCGGGGAGAATCGATCCAGTGGCGCCGATCTGAAACAGCGGGCTCAGGTTGCGGACATCGCCGCGGATGATCCCGACCGCAATGAAGGCTAGCGAGGCCGCCACCAGTTCCCAGGTCATCCAATCCTGGAGCCGCGCTGCATGCCGGACGCCGCGGAGATTGACCCAAACGAGGAGAACGGTACCAAGTCCGCCCATGAGAACACTGCCAAGGCGGACCGGAGATTCGTTGATCACGGCGATCGTCGGCCCTTCAAGCCCGGGAAACAGCGCGCCGGCCACCCAGCCGATCGAGATCGTTTCGAAGGTGATGACGGCCAGATAGCCTGACGCCAGGAACCAGCCCACCAGAAAGGCGGTTCTCGGACCGTAGATCTCGTGGCAGTAGACGATTTCGCCGCCGGCCACCGGGAACAGGGCCGCGAGTTCGCCGTAGCAGAGGCAGACGAGGCTGATGACCGCGGCGCCCGCGAAGAACCCCAAGGCGGTGCCGAGGGGTCCGGCCTGACTGAGCCAGGTGCCGACGACGATGATCCAGCCGACTCCGATCGCGGCTCCGAAGGCGATCAGGAACAGCTGGAGACCCGTGAGCGTCTTCGCCAGCCCGGGCGACGTGGTCATGCGCCGGCGCCCTCAAAGAACCACTCGACCGGCAGCGGCTTTGCGAGCTTGCCCGCGAGCGCTTCGTCCAGGGCTTCGAGGCTCCACCGGCCGGCCGATTCGAGCCGGTGGGCCACGGCCGGGACTTGCATGACGAACAACGAACCACCCATGAGGTGAAAGATCTGGGAGGTGGCGGGACAGTCGGCCTGGGCCAGCCAGCAGACCACCGGCGACACGTTGGCCGGGTCCCAGCGATCGAAGGCGCCCGGATCGGCCGGCGCCGCGACGACGCCGGCGCTGGCCGCAGTGTCGAGCGTCATCCGGGTCCGGGCACTCGGGCTCACCACGTTGGACCGGACGCCGTAGCGGCCGCCTTCGATCGCGGGGTGTTCGGACAGCGCGATCTCGACCTCCGCGGGGTAGACGTTCACTCCGCCGGTGATGATCAAATCGGTGCGCCGATCGGCCAGATAGAGATAACCGGCCGAGTCGAGCCAGCCGAGATCGCCGACGGTGCCGAATCGGTCGGCCGGTGCCGGCGCGGTTGTCCCGACGTACCGAAAGGTCGGCTCGATGCTCCCCGATTGGAAGTAGACCTCGCCGACCCCTCCGACCGGCAGGGGGCGGCCCTCCGGGTCACGAATCTCGATCCGGCAATTCAAGGGTCGCCCGACGCTGCCGCGGTGGGCGAGCCACTCGTCGCCCCGAATAATGGTTGCCCCGATACCCTCGGTGGAGCCGTAGGCCTCGAACACTCGCTTGGCCCCGACCAGCTCGATCCACCCTTCTTTGACCCAGGGGGGACAGGCGGCCGCGGTGTGATACACCCCTTCGAGGCTCGAGAGGTTGCGGGGCGTGGCCCGCTGTTCCCGGAGCATTCGGAGCATCATGGTCGGGACCAACGCCACCCACTCGGCGTGATAGGTGGCGATGGCGTCGAGGGCCCGGCCGGGGTCGAACCGCTCCATCAGCACCAGACGGTGGCCTTCGAACAGACCGTAGTGGGCCCAGGAAAAGGGCGCGTTGTGGTAGAGCGGGCCGGCCAGCAGCTGGATCTGGCCGGTGCGGACCCCGACATGACGGCCGATTCGTTCGACGATTTCGCCGGGCCGGGCCGCCCAGGGCGCCAGGTCGACGATGATCTTCGGGGTACCGGTCGATCCGCCCGAGCCCACGGCTTTGCCGGGATGGGGAATCCGGTCGGGCACTGGTGGCAGGTTCAACGCACCGATCGCGGCGGTCGCGGAGCTGGGGACTAACCGGGGGTGATCGAGGGCCCAATCGGCCACGATGATCGCCGGGTCGAGCAGATTGAGAATTTTGGCGGCCTCGGCGGCCGGCATTCTCGCATTGAGAGGCAGCACCGTGGCGCCGAGTCGCCAGGCGGCGAGGGCCAGGACCAGGTGGAGCGGCCCGTTCGGGAGGCCGATGACGACCCAACTACCGGGCCCAACCCCCCGGGCCGCAAGCCAATGGGCGAGCCGGTTCATCCACTGGTCGAGTTGGCGCCGGGTCCAGACCTCCTCCCCGCCGGCGGCAGGCAGAAAGATCACGGCGACGTGATCGGGCGCGTCGGCGGCCAGATCTGAGAACCGCCGGCTGAATCCGATCGGCGTCAACACTGGATCGGCGCGCTTCCGAGCTGGCCGCGGAGCCGGATCTGGTACCCAAGGCCCGGCGCCGCCCCCGACCAGCGGAGCTGCCACCGGGCGGGGTTCTTCCGCAGCGAACGGAGATGGATCTCCACGGCGGCGTCATCGTCCCAGGCCACGACCCGGCCATCGAGGAGCACTTCGACCGATCCGCTGACCGGCCAATCCTCGACGGCGCCGAGCCGATAGTCGGCGTAGAGGGTGTCTCGCGAGCACCAGGTCCGCTCGATCCGGCCGGGCATCGGTCCATGGGAGCGGGGCGGCCGGAGGATCGACTTCCATGCTCCGGGGCGAAGCTCCAGGGTCCTCGCGCTGGCGGCCGGCAGCACATCTCCGGTCGAGAGTGCCCGCGTGAGTCCGGCCAGCGCGCGCCCAAACATCGCCGCCTCGCCCGGGCCATAGAGCGTGGCACCGCCCTCGTAGTACTGGGCGGCGTACTCTTCTGCGGTGGTCACGTACATGACGTAGCCATTGGTGAGCCCCAGGATCAGCGCGGTATCCGTGGGTACGCCGAGCCGGGGCGCGGCCGAGAGCATGCCGGCCCGGATCCGCGACCCCGCGGTGGTGGTCACCTCACCCGGGACGGCGCCGATGAGTCGATTGCCGATTCTGAGGACGCTAAGCTGCGCGAAGGAGGGGAGCGTCTTGGCGACGATCGATTTGTTGGGCAGCGTCCCCAAGAGGACGTCCAGGAATTGATGCTTGGCTCCGTGACAGCCGCGGCCCTTGCGATTCGGCGTGCCCTGCGCGAGACCCAGCGAAAGGAGCCCGAGCGGCCGCCACCGGTTGATTCGGGTGGGGGCGTCGTCCGCTCCGGCAAATTGGGCCATTCCGACCGCCGGCTCCGAGCAGATGCCCAGCGAGTCGGCGTCCTGGCGGAGCGCGAGGGTGGAGAAGGCCCGGGCCAGCTCGAGCCGGGGGTCCAGTGCCGTACCCAAGCTCTCGAAGAGCGTGATGGCCTCGTTCCCGAGACCATTGCCGATCGCCTCGACCGCCTGTCGCGCCGAATGGGTGCACTCAGCGATGTGCTTGGGGCTGGCCGGCCGCCATTGCCAGAGCGGTTTTGTGCCCGGCCCGTCGAGCATGGGCCACGGCGCCACGACTGGGACGTCGCAGCGACTCTGGTCCGGCCAGGCGGGGGACACGTCGCCTTCGGCTCCATTCGCGAAGAGGTGGAATGCTTTCGGCGCGACGGACCGAGCCGGGTCGATGTGGCGCTCGAGCCGTCGCTCGACGATGCCATGGATGTCGGCATCGAGCAGCTCGTTGGCGGTGGCGTTGCCGGTTCCGTGCATGGCGAAGACGCTGAAGGCGCCGGCGGGCCGATAGCTCCCCGTGGCCGGATCACGCTGATCGATTCGCAACATCGAGAGGGTGGGATCGATCAGACGGTACTCGAGTGGCAGCGAATCCGGCGCATCGGGGGGCGGGGTGGGCACCGGCAGATTCCGGAGCAGCGCGGGGAGGCTCCGGATTCGGGTGTAGCCCCACACGCGCCGGCTGCCCCACGCCGCCTTCGCGGGGCGGAGATCAAGCCTGGCCGCATGAACCGCCGCCGCGATCCGGCGGCTCAAGGAATCGAGCAACACCGGGTCGAATCCCGATACCACGCTGGACCGCTCGTTCAACCCAGCGGCTTCGAAGTAGTGGCTGGGTCCGGCATGGGTATGGGTCACCGCGAGGATCAGCCGGTCCAGTCCGATCCCGTCGGCGGCGGCGGTCAGCGCGGCAATTCGTCGATGGAGGAGGGCCGAGCTTCCCGGCAAGTCGGCGACCACGAGCGCAATCCGGTTGCCGCCCGGATCTTCGAGCATCAGCGCGCGGGCATAGAGCCGGAGCCGGTAACCCCGAGCCCGCCGTCCTTCCGGGCCGTTGCCCATCAGGCCGACGCCGGCGGGCGGCGTGATGTCCGTGCGCCCAAATCCGGCGGTGAGGCCGGTCGAGGCGGACGGACGGGGCAGCGGGCTCTGCGGGCCATCGAGCTGCCACGATGTCGCGCAGGCCGGGAGGAGCGCCATGAGCACCGCTCCGACCTGCGCGAGACGCCGGCGGTGCCTCATCGGAGCACCCTCGCCTCTCCGCCGAGGAGAACGGTGATGCCGGCCGAGAACCAGGTTATCAGACTGCGGCGGCGGGCGATTCCGTCAGAGCGGGTCGCCTCGTCGAGGTTGAGTTGGCTATTCAACCCCAACTCGAGGCTGGCGGAGCCCAATCCACTCCAGTGGCGGAGCCGGCGGACCAAGCTCGCGCCGAGCCCGGCGTGGGTGACCCCGCGACCGGCGAAATTGGCGAGGTCGTTCGGTCGGGCCGGGTCGGGGGCCTGACCCAGGTTCACGCCGACGTCGCCAGTAAGCGCCAGGAAGAAATACGGCTCGAGCGGCCAGCCGATCACGGGTGAGCTGGCGGTGGCCCGGAGGAATCCACCGTGGACCCGATCCACGTCCCACCAGGCTTCGAGGGTTGGATTGAGGTACCGGCTGGTGGCGCCGGCCACGGCGTAGAGCTCGGTGGTGTTGCGGAGGGGGTCCTGGAAGAGATAGCGGACGACACCGGAGCGGAATCGAAACCGGCCGTGGTCGAACCCTCCTTGGGCCCAGATGTTGTCCTCGCCGACGCGCTCTGGGCCCTGACCCTGCCGATCCAATGCATAGTGGCGGACCAAGCCGGTCGCGAGGGTGAAGGCGCCGAATCGGAAGCCGGCGGCCGCCGCCGGATGGACGCCGATGCCGCCGGCCCGGGCGAGTCCGTGCCAGACGTACCGAGTGGACGACGAGAGATCGAGCCGGGCGTCGAATTGCGCCGCCAGGGGTGCACTCGCGAACGCGCACCAGACGAACCCGCTAAGGCGCACGCACGTCTCGAGCCTTCCACCACTCCGCCGCCTGGCCCTCGCCCCAGGGTTCCAGGTCGATCGCCGCCAGCGAGGACGCCAGCTCGGCGGTACTCTGGGGCCGCTGGTCGGGCCGCTTGGCGAGGCAGGCCAGCACCAGCTGCTCGAACGCCGGCGGGATCGAGGTGCCGGGATGGCGGGAGGGCGGCATGGGAACATCGTTCAGATGCCGGGCGATCACGTGGAACACGTTGGCGCCCTCGAAGATCGGCTGGCCGGTGAGGAGGTAATAGGCGACGCAGCCCACCGAGTAGATGTCGGCGCGGCCGTCGAAGTCCTCGCCCAGAGTGATTTCGGGCGCCATGTAGGCGGGCGTGCCGGGCGTCATCCCGACCTCAGTGGCCAGCGAGTCGGCGTTGGAGGGGCCGGCGATCGATTTGACCAAGCCGAAGTCCAGCACCTTGACGAAGTCGTGGCGGAGGCCGAGCCGGCCGATATGGATGTTGGCGGGCTTGATGTCGCGGTGGACGAGGCCGGCAGCATGGGCCTCCTCGAGCGATTCGCCGATCTGCCGGAGGATGTGGATCGCCCGGTTGGCGGGCACCGGGCCGTGCGTATCTACCAGGGCATCGAGGGTCATCCCGTCCAGCAGTTCCATCACAAAGTAGAGGGTCTGGTCCTCCGTCACTCCGAAATCGTAGAGCTGGACGGTGTGCGGCGAACGAAGACTGGCCGCGACCTTGGCCTCGCGACGGAACCGCTTCAGGGCGAGCTCTCCGGCGGGGGTGTCGCCGCCGCCGATCATCTCGGGCCGGATCAGCTTGATGGCGGCCGGCCGGGCCAACATCCGGTGGGTGGCGTGATAGACTTTTCCCATTCCTCCCTGGCCGAGCAGCTCGCCCACCTGATAGCTCCCCATCTCTCGCGCTTTGGTGACTTGCCGGCCCAGCCTGGTGACGACGTAGGAGATCACCACCGCGACGCTGACGAGGAGATAGTCGGGGAAATGCATCACCAGCAGGTTACCGTCGGAGCCGTATTCCCACGCTCCCCGGGCCTTGGCGATCGCCATGCCGAGCGGGTTCATCGAGACCGCGATCAGGTCGGTGATCAGGGTCTTGGTAAGGGTACTGGGCACCAGGGCGGCGAAGACCAGCACCAGGATCCCAATCCAGCTGATCATGGGCGTCTCCGCCAGCAGCCCGGCCTTGGGCTCCGGCGCCCAATGCCAGATCAGGCCCAACGCGATGGCGGTGAAGATCAGGAAGAGGTGCCCGAGGTCGAGAATGAATCCGGGGTTTCGGCGGGTTTCCCTGGTGTAGAAAAAAAGGCCGAAGGAGACGAGCGCGCTGATGAGGGCGATGCCGTCGGCGGTCTTGAAGGCGAGCCAGGACGGGTCGTTTTGGGCGCGCTGGAGGACGACGTGGTCCAACACCGAATAGGCTACCCACACCACCCCGCCGAGCAACGCGATGATGCTGAGCCGGCGCGAGGCGTCCCGGAGCAGATCCGCGGGCAGGCCGCGGGTCGGCGTGCGAGCGGCGAGCGGGTCCGAAGACGTCTGATCGAAGGGTCGTTCAACGATGTGGGGCGTGGGCATGAGGCCCTCCCTTGAAGGGAGAATCTACGTCCGCCGCCGTATTCCCGCCGCCCCCTCGAACCCGTCGGCCACCAAGGTCGATGCGATCACGACCACTACCAACGTGACGCCGGGCACCAACCCAACCCAGGGCGCGTTCACCACGGTATCCCGGCCCGACGCGATCAACGTGCCCCACGACACGGCCGGCGGCTGGACTCCCAAACCCAAGAACGACAGCCCCGCCTCCAGGGTGATCGCGTTGCCCAACCCCAGCGTGGCCGCAGCCAACAACGGCGGCGCCACGTTAGGCAACAAGTGAGTCAGGAACAACCGTACCGGCCCCGCGCCAAGGGCCCGCGATCCCTCGGCGTAGGGCCGTTCGAGATGGGCCAGGGTCTCGGCATAGGTGAGCCGGGCCACCGGCATCCACCCGGTGAAGCCCAACGTGAGGATGACCAGCGCCGCGCTCGGCTGCCACAGCGCCGCGAGCAACAGCAGGACCACGACCCGGGGCAGGGCCAGGGCAAAATCGGTGACGGCGAGGAGGAACGAACCCACCGGCCGCGGGCTCTGCGCCGACAAACCGCCGATCGTGATGCCGACGCCCACCGACACCGCGGTGGCCAGGAGCGCCACCACCAGCGAGATCCTGGCGCCGAAGACCAGCCGGCTCCAGACGTCGCGGCCCAACCGGTCGGTGCCGAACAAATGAAAGATCCCGGCGTCGTCGACCGCGCCGGGCGGCAAGAATCGGGTCAGGACGATATCGGTCGTGTCGGCCGGGCCAACCGTCGCGAGCCACGGCGCCAAGACCGCGGCCGCGGCAAAGGCGCCGAGAACCACCAAGCCGAACCGGCCGGCCCGAGTCACCGGCGGGTCCTCGGATCAACTCGGTGGAGGAGCGCCTCGGCCACGACGCTGCCTAACACGACCAGCACGGCGCTGACGGTGGTGGCCGCCATGACGACCGGATAGTCGCGGGCCTGGACCGCGTGGATCAGGACGCTGCCCACGCCGGGCCAGGCAAAAACCCCCTCGACGAACACCGCACCCGAGAACAGGGCCGGCAGCGATAGGCCGAGGAGCGCGACCACCGGGACAAGGCCGTTCCGGAGGTGGTGACGAAGGAGAACCCGAAGCGGGCCGGCTCCTTTGGCCCGGGCCACGGTCAAGTAGGGGTCGCCCGCCACCCGCTTGAGCGTGCCCCGGGCGTAGCGGGCGGTAGTGCCGATGCCAATCAGGGTGAGGGTGGCGAGGGGCAGCGCCAAATGGGTCAGCCGATCGAGCAGCCGCGCGCCGGGCGAGAGGAAATCGGAATCGATCCCGGCCGCGCCAAACGCCGGCAGCCAGCGCAGGGTATAGGTGAAAACCATGACCAACGCGAACGCGAGCCAATACCCCGGCAAGGCCGCCAGCAGGACTGAAACGAACGACCAGAAGCGGTCAACGCCGGGACGGCGGGTGGTCGCCTGGATCGTGGCCACCCCAATGCCGAAGAGGTAGCCGAGCACCATCGACAGCCCGACCAGGATGACCGTGGCGGGCCAGGCTTCGGCGATCATTCCAAGCACCGGCCGGCCGGTGGCGATGCTGATCCCGAACCGCCCCCGGACCGCTTGGCCGATCCACCGGAGATACTGATCCGCCACCGGCCGATCGAGGCCAAACGAGCGCTCGACCACGGCAACCTCCGCCGGAGAAGCGCTCGGCCCCAAGAGGTGCGACACCGGGCTGCCGGGGGCCGCATGGAGGAGGAGGAACGTCAGCGTGACCACGCCGAGAATGACCAGCGGGGCCCGGAACATCCCGAAAACGAAGCCTTGCGGCATGATTGAATCTAAATTGCAGCCGTGCCCATCCGCTCGATCGTCCTTCTGCTCCTGGCCGCCTGCGGCCCGATCAAGGCCCGCCGGGACGGAACGGTGGTGCTGGCGTCGGGGGCTGACCTCCAGAGCATGAACTCGGTGGTGACGTCGCATCCGCTCGCCAAACAGATTCAACGGTATGCGTTACTGACGACCTTGGTGCGCTACGACAGCGGCTTGGTGGTCCGCCCGTACCTGGCGCGGCAGTGGGCTTGGTCGGCGGATAGCCTCGACCTGACCTTCGGTTTGGTGACCGGGCTTAAGTGGCACGACGGCCAGCCGACCACCGCGCGCGACGTCGGGTTCACGCTCGAAACCGCCCGCGACTCGGCCACCGGCTACCCGCGCCGGGCCGACCTGGCGGAGATCCACGATGTCCTGGTGCTCGACGACAGCACGGTACGGCTCCGGTTCAGCAGGGCCCAGAAGCGGGTCCCGGATGTGCTGACCGACCTGGCCATCGTGCCCTGGCATTTGCTTCGCGACGTCGTGCCGGGTTTGATGCGGCGGGCCCGGTGGAACGAACATCCGGTGGGCAACGGGCCGTACCGGTTCGTCACCCACGAGGCCAACCGGCGCTGGGTGTTCGAGGCCAACCCCGCCTTTCCGAGGGCCCTCGGCGGTCCGCCGGCCATTCAGCGCCTGGTGGTCGCGGTGGTCGATGAACCGACGACGAAACTGGCCGCCCTGGTGTCGGGCGAGCTCGATCTGGCGGGGATTCAGCCGGCTCACGCCGAATTCGTCCGCCGCGATGCCCGGCTTCGGGTGCTCGATTATCCGCTGCTCTTCAGCTACGCGATCGTGTTCAACACCCGCCGTCCGCCGTTCAACGAGGTGGCGACCCGGCGGGCTATCGGCCTGGCGATCGATCGGGCGGCGATCGTCTCGGGGTATTTGTTCGGATTCGGTGTCGCCGCGTCGGGACCGTTGCCGCCGGAACTGAGCCCGGGGCCGGTCGTGCCGCCGGTCTATGCGCCGGGCCGGGGGCGGGTGTTGTTAGGCAGCGAACCCCGACGCTTCGAGCTCCTGACGGTGGGCAGCGGCGAGGCGGCCATGGAGCAGATGATCCAGCAGCAGCTGGCGCGCATCGGGGTCACCGTCACTATCCGGCAGGTCGAGCTGGCCACGTTCCTGGAGCGGGTCCAGGGGGCCCGGGATTTCGACGCGGCGGTCATGGGAATTTCCGGAGATCTGCAGCTGGGATACCTTCGGTCGCTGGTCGACTTGTCCGGGGTGTCAGCCCGGGGACAGGGCCACAGCTTGGTCCCAGTGTTTCGGGATTCGGTGCCGGCCACGTTCCTGTATCACGCCCGCGGCGTCCAGGGCATCAATCGGCGGCTTGAGGGCGTGCGGATGGACATCCGGGGCGAATTGGCTGGGTTGGCGGCGTGGCGGCTCCACTAGCGAGTGCCGTCTGTCACCGTTCTGTCATCTAGTCCGGTTAAACTGGACCCAGAATAGCCACTGGCTCCTCAACCCAGGCTTCTCGTGAAGATCACGTTCGTGGTTGCCGCGGTATTCGCGCAAGCGCCTGGTACCACCTATCACGTGGCCAAGAAGATCGCGGTGGGTGGCGAGGGTGGCTGGGACTATCTCACCATCGACTCTGCCGCTCATCGGCTCTACGTGTCCCACAGCACCCACGTGGTGGTCATCAATACCGACCGCGATTCGGTCGTGGGTGACATTCCGGACACACCCGGGGTGCACGGGATTGCCTTGGCTCCCGATCTCCATCGGGGGTTTACCAGCAATGGCCGCGATTCCACCGTCACGATCTTCGACCTGGCAACCCTGGCGGTGATCGGCCGAGTGAAGGTGACGGGACGGAATCCGGACGCGATCATCTATGAGCCCTCCACCCGCCGGGTGTTCACGTTCAACGGCGGGAGCGCCAACGCGACCGCGCTCGATGCCGCGACCGGGGCCGTGCTCGGAACGATCGCGCTGAGCGGCAAGCCGGAGTTTCCAGTCCATGACGGACAAGGGCGGATCTTCGTCAACATCGAGGACAAAGCTGAACTGGTGTCGATCGACCCCAAGGCCTTGACCGTGACGGCGACTTGGCCGTTGGCACCCTGTGAGGAACCGACCGGCCTGGCAATCGACCGGAAAGTCAAACGGCTGTTCGTCGGGTGCTCGAACCGACTGATGGCCGTGGTGGACTTTGCGGCCGGCAAGTTGCTCACGACGCTGCCGGTCGGCCAGGGCGTCGACGGGAGCGCCTTCGACCCCGGCTCAGAGCTGGCCTTCACCTCGAACGGCGAAGGTTCTCTGACCGTGGTCCACCAGGACTCACCCTCCACCTATCGGGTGGTAGCGACCGTGCCGACTCAGCGCGGTGCCCGAACCCTGGTCGTCGATCCCCGAACCCACAAGATCTACACCGCCGCCGCCGAGTACGGCCCGGCTCCGGCCCCCACGGCCGAGAACCCCCGCCCCCGCCCCCCCATGATTCCCGGTTCCTTCGTCGTCCTAACCATCACCCCATGAGCCCCCCCATGCCGAGTGCCGAGCGCCGAGTGCCGAGTGCCGAGCTCACCATCCTCCTGGCCCTCCTCATTGGCGGGGCCGGCCGCGCCACCGCCCAGTCCACCCCGGTTCCGATCAAGGAAGAGAAGCCGGGCCTGTTGGCTCGGGCGACCGTGACCCCCGATTCGGCCCGGGCCGTTGCGCTCCGGGCCGTGGCCAAGGGCGGGAAGATCGCCGCCGCCGAGATCGAAGAAGAGGGCGGCAAGCTGGTCTATTCGTTCGACATCAAGATTCCCAAGAAGAAGGGAATCGACGAAGTGCTGGTCGACGCCAAGACCGGCAAGGTTGTCGCCGTCGAACACGAAAACGCCGCGGCGGAGGCGGCCGAAGGCAACAAGGAAAAGACCAAGAAGCCACCAGTCCTCAGATAGTCGTTCGGCAGGGAAACCGATGCGGGTCTTGATCGTCGAGGACGAGCCGGAACTGGCCGATTTGCTGGACCGGACCATTCGTGATGCCGCCTGGGCCCCCGACGTCGTGTCGACCGGCCGGGCGGCGCTCGATGCTCTGGCGGTGTATCCCTATGATCTGGTGGTGCTCGATCTCGGGCTTCCCGATCTTGGCGGGGCGGAGGTCTGTCGGACCTGGCGGGCCCGAGGGGGCCGGACCCCGATCCTGATGCTGACGGCCCGAACCTCGCTTTCGGACCGAGTCGCCGGTCTCGATGCGGGAGCCGACGACTATCTCGCCAAACCATTCGAAGTGGAAGAACTCCTGGCTCGGCTTCGCGCGCTGGCCCGTCGACCTCAAGAGACCCTGCCGGCCGTCCTTCGATTCGAGGACCTGGTGTTAAATCCTGCGACTCGGACCGCTGCCAGAGCCGCTCGGGAGATCCGGCTCTCGGCCCGCGAATATGCCTTGCTCGAGTACTTGATGCGGCAACCGAATCGGTTGCTCGATCGGGGCCAGATCCTCGATCACGTCTGGAACGACAACTTCGACCCGATCGGCAACGCGGTCGATGTCTTGGTCGGACGAGTGCGCCGAAAGATCGATCCCGACGGGCTTCGACCGCTGATCCACACGGTTCGTGGGGGCGGCTACTTGCTGAGCCCCCTCCCGCCAGGCGATGCGTCTTAGCCGGCTCCGCCTTGGGCTCACGGTTTCTTTCGCGGTCGCTTTCCTGGGCGGGCTCGCGGTCCTTGATCTATCGCTCTACGGATATCTCCGGCATGTGGCCGACCGGCGGCTGACTCAAGAGCTCTCGATCGATGGCGAAGAGTTGATCCGGTTCGTTCGGGCGGAATTTGCCGAGGATTCGGTTGCCGGGCTTCGGGCGGGCGCCGAGGCAGCCCTCAAGGAATGGCCGGCTCCGCCCGGTAGCTACGTGGTCCTTGCCCCCGACGGCGAACATCTGGCAGAGCGAGGGCCGGCCGGGTGGCTTCGTCTGGTGAGCCCGACTCCGGTTGCTGGTTCGGTGACCGAGCACCCAGTTGGTACCGAAGATCCCGTCCGTCAGGTGGTGCTCCGAGCCGAGGGAGCCCCTCCGTTCTTGGTGGCGGTGCTTCGAAGCACCGAACAGACGGCCCAGGAAAACGAAGCCCTGGCGTGGTGGCTGGTCATCAGCACTCCGATCGTACTGTTGCTGGCATTGGCCGGCGGGTATGTCCTGTCGCGGCGGGCCCTGGCGCCGGTCGTCCAGCTCGAGCGGGCGATTGCCGGGATGGCGCCGGATCAGCTGGACCAGCGGCTCCCAATTCTGAATCCGGCCGATGAAATCGACCGGGTCGGCCACCAGTTCAATCGCCTGCTGGATCGGCTTCAGGACTCGCAATCGCAGAACCGGCAATTCCTTCGGCACGCGGCTCATCAAATTCGGACGCCACTGACGTTGGTGATTGGGGAGACCTCACTGGCGCTCCGGCAGGGGCCTGCCGATCCGGCCCCTGTCTTCCGTCGGATCCAGCTGGCGGCCGAGCACATGCGGCGTCGGGTGGAGGAACTGTTCCTCATTGCCGAGGCTCGCACCGGCGAGCCGCCCTCGCTGACCGATCAGGTCGAGTCCGACGCCTTGGTGCTGGAGTGCGCCGAGCTGATGCGGGGGCGTGCGGCCGAACTCGGTCGCCATCTCGAGCTCGGCGAGGTGATGCCGGTCGTATTTTCGGGGAACAATGGGTTGCTCAGGGAAGCCGTCCTTGAGTTGCTCGAGAACGCCCTTCGGCACGGAACCGATCAAGGCCCGGTGACGCTGTCGTCGTGGGCAGCCGAGGGGATCATTCGACTCGAGGTGGCCTCCTCGGGCCCCGACGCGAGCGCAGCGCTCGAGGTTGGTGACCCCTGGGCGGTCGG
This sequence comes from Gemmatimonadota bacterium, assembly GCA_043744895.1. Lineage (GTDB taxonomy): Bacteria > Gemmatimonadota > Gemmatimonadetes > Gemmatimonadales > GWC2-71-9 > SHZU01. The sequence continues at coordinate 44,537 of JAYTTT010000484.1, forward strand.
AGCTGAACGGGGCCTGGGCCTGGCCGTCGTCCGATGGATCGCAGAGCAGCATCGGG
>JAYTTT010000485.1:0-44586 GCA_043744895.1 Gemmatimonadota bacterium
CATGGGACACCGGCATGGCCGCGCTGGCGGGAGCGACCGGATGAGTCTCCGAGTGGGGATCGATCTGGTGCAGATCAGCCGGATCACCGAATCGGTGGAGCGGTTCGGCGAGCGGTTTCTCCGGCGGGTATTCACCGACGGCGAGATCGCCTACGCCACGGCCGCTCCCGCGCACGCCTCGGAGCGGCTCGCCGCCCGGTTCGCCGCCAAGGAGGCCACCATGAAAGCCCTGGGGCTGATGGAGGCACCGTGCGATTGGCGCAATATTGAAGTCCACCGCTTGCCGTCGGGCGCCTGCGACCTGGTGCTTCACGGCGGTGTGGGAGAGGTGGCCGTCCGGCTCGGAGCCGGCGCCTTTGCCCTCAGCATGACGCACGAAGGCGACTACGCGACCGCCGTCGTGATCACCACGGTTCAAGAGGCCGCTCCCTGATGACCGACTCGACCGCCGCCGTGCGCACCGAAAGCATCCGTCGCATCCTTAAGGAGCACGGCCGTCTTTCGGTCGACACCACGACCCTGGCCGCCGACGCCGATCTCTATCAAGCCGGAATGACCTCGCACGCCAGCGTCAACGTGATGCTGGCGCTCGAGGGTGAATTCGACGTGGAGTTTCCTGACCACATGCTCAAGCGAGGGGTCTTCGAGAGCATCGCGGCCATCAGTGCCGCCATCGAACAACTGATCGGGGGGTGAGGCCGGGATGCGAGGCCGGCTCCGCGAGATTTCCGGTCACACGGCCGACCGGTTAGCAGCCGGCTGGGAACTCGCCGCCTGTGCTCCGGGGGCAATCGGCGGCCCCGAGGCCCTCGACCGCGCGACCCTCGACTGGACCCAGTGCGTCGAGCCGATGACGGCGGCGGCGGCCCTCCGCGCGGCCGGCCGCTGGAGTCTCGACGGGCCGCCGCGCCGCTTCGACGCGGAGGACTGGTGGTACCGGGCCCGGTTCCCGGCCGAGCCGGCGGAGTCCGGGGAGCAGTTGTGGCTCTGCTTCGACGGGCTCGCGACGGTCGCGGATGTCTGGCTCAACGGGGCTCCGCTCCTCTCGGTGGCCGGAATGTTCACGGCCGAAGAGCGGCGGGTCGATACCCTGGTCCGGTCCGAGAACGAGCTGGTGATCCAGTTCCATGCGCTCGACTCCCGGCTTGGCGTTAGGCGCCCGCGGCCCCAGTGGCGGGCCCCGATGGTGGAGAACCAGCAGATTCGGTGGTTCCGGACCACGTTGCTCGGACGTACCCCAGGGTGGTCGCCGCCGGCCGCGGCCGTCGGTCCGTGGCGGGGCGTCCGCCTCGAGCGGCGGCGGGGCGTCATGGTGGACGACGTCCGGATGGTCGCGAACGCCGACGGGTGGCTCGATTTCTCGTGCCGGCTCGACCGGCTCGACGGCGCTCAGCCCGGCGAGACCTCGGTGGTCCTCGAGCGGGATGGCCGGGCTCATCGAGCGCCGCTCATGGCGGGCGCGGCGCCCGGGGAGCTTGCCGGGAGGCTCGCGGTCCCTGGCGCGGCGCTCTGGTGGCCCCATACCCACGGCAACCCGGCCCTCTACTCGGCGCGGCTCGAGATCGCTCTTGGGAATGGCGTTGTCACCGCGGACCTCGGTGGGGTCGGGTTTCGGACGGTGTCGCTCGACACCGCCGCCGATGACTTCGCGATTCGGGTAAACGGCGTCCCCGTGTTCTGCCGGGGGGCTTGCTGGACGCCGCTTGATCCCGTGTCGCTTGCGAACGACGCCGAATCGCTCGACCGAGCCTTCGATCAGGTCGTCGGCGCCGGCATGAACATGCTGCGGGTGGGTGGGACAATGGTCTACGAGGGTGATGACTTCCTCGATCGGTGCGATGCCCGCGGGGTCTTGCTCTGGCAAGACTACATGTTCGCCAATCTCGACTATCCCGGCGACAACCCCGAATTCGCGGAGCAGGTGGCCATTGAGGCCCGCCAGCAGTTGGCGCGTCTGCAGGGGAGGCCCTCGGTCGCGGTGCTCTGCGGTAACAGCGAGGGCGAGCAGCAGGCCGCGATGTGGGGGGCGGTGCGGGAGCGGTGGGCGCCGGGGCTCTTCCACGAGCATCTGGCCGCGATCTCCCGGGAGCTGGTTCCGGGGGTCCCGTATTGGCCCTCATCGGCGCACGGCGGAGCCTTTCCCCACCAGGGCAACGTGGGGTCCGCCTCCTACTACGGGGTCGGCGCGTACTTGCGACCGCTCGAGGATGCGCGCCGGGCCGAGGTCCGGTTCGCGTCGGAGTGCCTGGCGTTCGCGAATGTTCCGGAGGAGGCGTCGCTGGCGGCGATTCCGGGCGGGGCTCTCGTGAAGGTGCACCACGCCGCCTGGAAGGCCCGGTCGCCCCGCGACCTCGGCGCCGGCTGGGATTTCGACGACGTTCGCGATCACTATCTGTCGCGCCTGTTTGGGATCGATCCCGTGGCGCTCCGCTATGGCGACCACGACCGTTACCTGGCGCTTGGCCGGGCCACCACCGGCGAAGTGATGGCGGCGACGTTCGGCGAATGGCGGCGGGTCCGCTCGGTAACCCGTGGGGGCTTGGTGTGGTTTCTGCGCGATCTCTGGCCGGGTGCGGGGTGGGGCGTCGTGGATGCTTCGGGCGTTCCCAAGGCGGCCTGGCATTATTTGCGGCGGGCCCTGGCGCCGGTGGCGCTTCACCTGTCGGACGAAGGGGGCAACGGGCTCGTGGTCCACACGGTCAACGACGGCGCCGCGCCGCTCGCGGGCCAGCTCGAGATGACCCTGTGGCGGGCGGGGGAGGTGCGGGTCGGGAGCGAATCGCGGGACGTCACGGTCCCGGCGCGCGCCGCCATCGAGCTCAACGCCGGCGATTTCTTCGAGGGCTTTCGGGATCTGAGTTACGCCTACCGATTCGGCCCGCCGTCTCATGATGTGGTGGCGGTGACCCTTCGGGATGCCCACGGCAGGGAGCGGGCCCGGGCTTTCCATTTCGTCGGAGGATGGCCGAGTGCTCGTGAGCTCGATGTCGGGCTCTCGGCGGCGGCGCGCGCGATCGGGAACGGCGAGTACGAACTGTCCGTCGGGACCCGGCGGTTTGCCCAATCGGTCCATGCCGACATTGAGCACTACGAGTGCAGCGACAACTACTTCCACCTCGCGCCGGGCGAAACCCGGTTGCTCACGCTGGCGTCGAGGCGGCGCTCGGGCGAATCGGTCACCGCCCCGGCCGGTTCGGTGCGAGCGCTGAACGCGGAGATCGCCTCCAAGGTGACGCACCCGTGAGGGCGCCGGCCGAGCCCCGTTACTTCGGTCCGAGCGAACGTCCGTTGTTCGGCTGGCTGCACCGGCCGCCTCCCGCGGTTCGATGGCGGACGACCGGCGTCGTGATCTGCAACCCCTTCGGGTACGAAGCGCTCTGTGCCCATCGGAGCCTGCGGCACTTTGCCGCTGCCGCGGCCGGTTCGGGCTACCCGGCGCTTCGGTTCGACTACGACGGCGCCGGCGATTCGGCGGGCGGAGAGCTCGATCCCGGCCGTCCCGCCGCGTGGCAACAGAGCGTTCACGCCGCGATCGACGAACTTCGCCGTTCCACTGGGGTGACTCGAGTGTGCCTGTTGGGCGTGCGGTTCGGCGCGACCATCGCGGCCCTGGCGGCCGTTGGGCGCCAGGACATCGCTGGGCTCGCCGTGATCGCTCCGATCGTGACCGGCAAGCCATGGCTCCGAGAATTGCGGGCGCTCTGGGCCGCGATGGGACGGCCGGACCCGCCGCCCGGGTTCGCGCTGCCCGAGGGGGTGACCGAGAGTGTCGGGCTTCTGCTCGACGCCGAAACTCGGGAGTGGATCAGCGGTGTCGACCTCGTGGCGCTTCCGGACCTTCCAGCCCCCGACTGCCTGGTCCTCGACCGCGACGACCGCCCGGCCAACGAGGCGTGGTGCGCGCGGCTCGCGGCCCTGGGTGCCAGGGTCGATCATCGGATCGTGCCGGGGTTCGTCCCGATGATGCTCGATCCTCATGAGGCGGAGGTTCCCGAGGCCATGATCGCGGGTTTCGGGCAGTGGTTGGAAATTCGGTTTCCCGGGCATGCGGAGAGCCGCCCCGCTCCTGCCGCGGCAACCCAGGTCGGCCCGGTTCGGGTGGAGGACGCGGTCGAGGAAAGTGCCCACTTTCTGGATCAGGCCGGCACCGTGTTCGGCGTGACGTCGGCGCCGGTCGGAGCCCGTCCGACCCGCGCCCTGCTCCTCCTCAACTCCGGCTCGAACCATCATATCGGCAGCGGCCGGATGTACGTGAAGTTCGCCCGGCGGCTCGCGGCGCGAGGATGGCTGGTGCTCCGGTACGACGTCTCGGGAATCGGTGATAGCGCGCCTCACGACGGGCGCCCCGAGAACGAGGTCTATACCTCTGGGGCGGTCGGCGATCTGGCGACGGCGCTCGAATTCACGCGGGCGCGGTTCGGCGTGGAGCACGTTGAGGTGGCGGGGCTGTGTTCCGGTGCGTATCACGCGTTCAAGGGTGCGGTGGCCGGCCTGCCGATCCGGGGCCTCACCGTGGTCAACCCCTTGGTGTTTTTCTGGAAGGAAGGGATGTCCCTTGCCTACCCGCCTTTCGAGATGGTCCAAGCGGCAACCCGGTATCAAGAGTCGATCTTCCAGCCGGCGAAATGGCTCCGGTTGCTGCGCGGCCAAGTCGACGTACGGATGATCGTTCGGGTGGTGGCAAGCCGGATTGCCGACCGGGGCCGGGGCCTGATCACGAACCTCCGGCGTTCGTTAGGTTTTGCCACGACCGACGATCTCGGCGCCGAGTTGGAACGCATTGCTGCCGCCGGTACCAGGTTGCGGTTCCTTTTTTCGTCCGGAGATCCGGGGGAGGCGTTGTTGGAGGCCGGTGGCGGCTGGACCCTTTGGCGTCCGCGGCGGCCGGGGAGTCTCAGTATCGGCCGCCTGGCTGGTTGCGACCATAGCCTATCCGGGGCCTGGATGCACGAGCTCCTTTGGCGGGAGCTGCTTCAAGGGCTCGAAAGGCAGTGATGCGCGCTGAATCGATCGCGGGACTGCGGACGGTCAAGGTCTCGAGCAGCAATGCTCCGCTGGGCGCCGTGGTCGTCCTGCACGGCTACGCGATGGCGCCGGAGGATTTGGCCTCGTTTGCCGAATCCATCGGTATTGCCGCTGCATTCTACCTCCCGGAGGGGCCGCTGGACGCCGAACCCTCGGGGCGAGCCTGGTGGCCCGTTGATGAGGAACGGAGGGCCAGAGCGATCGAGCGAGGACCTCGGGATCTGCACGGAGAGCACCCGCCGGGCGCAGCGGCAGCGCGGCGTTTGTTGCGGTGCGTGCTCGCAGAGGTACGTGGCCGTCATGACGGGCTGCCGCTCGTCCTGGTGGGGTTCTCGCAGGGCGGGATGCTCGCGTGCGACACGGTGCTTCGGGGCGGTGCGACCGTCTCGGGATTGGCGCTGCTCTCCTCCTCGCGGATCTCTGCGGATGAATGGGCGCCCTTGGCCTCGCGGTTCGCCGGTCTCCCCATCCTGATTAGCCACGGCAGCGACGATCTGGATTTGGCGTATTGCGCTGGTGAGGCGCTGCGGGATCTGTGCATTGCGGGTGGTGGTGAGGTCACCTGGGTGCCCTTTCAGGGAAGGCACGAGATCCCGCTGGTGGTCTGGCGTGCCCTCAGGAAATTTCTCCGCCGGTCCATCGACCCGCAGTCGGCGGGGGCGCCGTGAATCGACCCCCTCGGTCGTGGGGCCGCTCCGAGGTGCTGCCATGGGCGCGCCGTGTGGTGATCTACGGTACCTGGGCCCTTCTGGTTCTGTTTGGGATCTTGTTTCTGCTTCGCGACGCTCTCAAGTATGTCGAGATCACTCCGGAGGTCTTTCGCCGATTCTGGAAGGTACGGTGGGCCCTGCTACTCCACATCCTGCCGGCGGGTATCGCGCTGGTCGTGGGGCCTCTTCAATTCATTCACGCGATACGGCGCCGGTGGCCTGCGACCCATCGAGCCTTGGGGTGGATCTACTTCGCCTGCGGGGCAATGTCGTTTCCGGCTTCGGCACGGCTCGCTCTTGCCAGCGATTGCCGAATGTGCGTGGTGCCATTTGTCCTCTGGACAACCGTGTTCTTCGTTGCCACCGCCCTAGCGGTAGTCACGGCCGTTCGGAAGAACTTCGAAGCGCACCGCCAATTCATGATCCGGAGCTACGTTCTGCTGAACGGCTTCGTCCTCGTGCGTCTCGACAACCACTTTCCGTTTCCCCTTCCTGAGGTAGCGGCGAGTGACCGGCCGGCCATCCTCATGTGGGCGGTCTGGGTCGTGCCGCTCATCCTGACGGAGCTCTGGTTGTCGTGGTCGCCACTCGCCGCCGCGCGCTCGCGACGGGGCTCCATCGGCGCCAAGGCGCGCGGACCAGCCTCGACCGCCCCGTCGTGAGGTTCCGAGCTCTCGACGGCCTCCGGGCCGCGGCCATCCTGTTGCTGGTGATCGGACACGCAGCCGATGGGTGGCCGCTCCTTCCGCTGGTGGGGGCGGTCTCGTTGCCGGTCGGCTATGCGGTCGTCATGCTCTTGGTGTTCGCCGGGTTCGCCGTCACTAATGGGCTCCTGGAGGAGTTTGACCGAACCGGGGGCATTGCCCTCCGGCTTTTCTACTCGCGGAAATCGGTTCGCCTCTTCCCGACGCTCCTCGTGTTCGGTGCCGTGACGTCGATCCACCAGTGGTTCGACGGGATCGACGTCCACTGGACCCGGATCCCAGCCGTGCTTGGCCTCGTGGGGAACTACTACAATGGCCTCGCGATTGAGGACGAGCACCGGCACAGTGTTGGCCACCTCTGGTCGATCGCGGTCAGCGCACAGTTCCTGGTTGTCTGGTCCGGTGTGCTTTGGTGGGGGCTCCGGAGCGGGCGGGAGCGACTGCTTGCTCCGGGCCTCGCCGCCGTGGCTCTGCTGGCGGCTGGCCTGCGCACCACCCTGGCATACCTCACGGGTGTTAGCGACCTCTATATCTACAACGCTACCGAAACTCGGATCGATGCGATTGCCATCGGGGCCTTGCTGGCGGTGTCACGGCACGATCCCGCGGTCCGCCTCCGGGTCCAGGCGTTCCTCTCGACTCGGCTTCTTCCCTGGATCGCGGGTGCCACCATCGCGCTTTCAGTGACCGGCGAGCCGGCGTACCGCCTCGGCCCCGGGCTCACCGTCGAAGCGATCTGCACGGCCGTCCTCCTTGGCGCTCTCCTCGACCGCTCGAACGCCGGCGGTTGGATGCTCACCGCGGCGCCGCTGCGAGCCGTCGGGGTCGTTTCCTTTTCCCTCTTCGTGTGGCACCTCTATGGCATTGAGATTGGGCGGCGACTCGCGCCGGAGAACGAGGTGGCTGCGCTGGTGATCGCGCTGATCACGGCCTCGCTTCCCTATCTTGTGCTTGAACGCCCCTTCAGGCCGTTCGCGGATCGTCTGAGGCCCGCGGCGTTCGCCGAGTGACATTGGCGGGGTGCGGCTCATGTTGAGCGACGATCCGTTGCCCCCGGGCCGTCGGGCTCCCATTGGCCGGGTGTGGGGTGGTGACCGGCGATTAGGGGATTACCGGCAGCAGAACGTGAGACGGGTACCGCGCCGAGTGATGGACCACGTTCCGCTGGGTCACCCAGGCTGTTTCGTCGTAGTTGTTGCCGCCGGTTCCGAGGTTTCGGTCCCACCTCGGAAAGTTGCTGCTCGACACCTGGACCCGAATTCGATGGCCCGGCTTGAAGTAGATGCTGGTGGCTTCGAGATCGATCTCAACTCGGTAGACCTGGCCGGACTCGATCCAGACCTTTCGGCCGTACCCCTCGCGATAGCGCATCCGCTGGATCCCCTCCTGGACATTGTAGGCCGTTCCATCGGGATGGACGTCGACCAGCTTGGCGGTGAAGTCGGTGTCCCGGGCATCGGAGGAGACGTACAGCACCGCCTTGATCGGTCCGGCCCGACGCGAGGAGTGGAAAGGCCAGAGCGAGTAGACCGAGGACGAGTCTCATGGTGCCTTTGGTGATCGAGGTGCCGCGATCTGGGACAACGCGGCATCCGGATTCTGCTTGAACCAGCCGATCCCGTACTCCAAGACATAGAGGCTCCCATCCGGCCCGAGCTCGATATCGATCGGCGCGGCCAGCTTCACGCCCGGAAGGAACGGCTCCATCGCCTCGTAGTCCCCGGCGTCGGTCAGCGTCACCGCCTTGATCCAGTTCCGGATCCAATCGTAGATGATCAGCTTGCCATCGTAGTACCGCGGCAACGCCCCGCCCCCGGGATATCGCTCGGCCCGGAACACCGGCCCCGCCATCGCCGAGCGGCCGCCGGTGCCGACCGGTGGAAAATCAGGCGACTCTCGGTAGGGATACCAGATGAACGCCGGTGTGGCCGGCGGAAGATCTCGGATTCCGGTATTCGCAGCCGACGAGTTGACCGGCCGCGCCGGATCGAACAACGGCCCCGGGGTGCCGGTGGCATAGTCGTATTGGCGATAGGGGTAGTTCTCGCCGACGAACAGCGGCCACCCGAAGAACCCCGCTCGCCGGGCTTGGTTGATTTCGTCGTATCCCCGCGGCCCCCGGGTGGCGAGGCTGTCGAAATCGGCGTCCGGCCCCACGTCACCCCAGTACACGAAGCCGGATTTCGAATCGACCGAGAGCCGATAGGCGTTCCGGGTGCCCATCGCAAAAATCTCGGGCCTGGTGTTCGGAGTCCCCGGGGGAAAGAGATTGCCCGGAGGAATCGTGGAGGATCCGTCGGGGCTGATCCGGATCCGAATGATCTTGCCGCGGAGGTCATTGCTGTTAGCCGACGACCGCCGGGCGTCGTACGGCTCAAGCCCGGGCCGGTTATCGAGCGGCGCGAAACCGTGATTGGCGATCCGCTGCCCCGGCACATCAAACGGGGTGCTGTTGTCGCCGGTGGAGAGATAGAGGCTGCCGTCCGGGCCGAACGCCAGCGATCCGCCGGTGTGGCAACAGATCTTCCGCTGCGAAAAAAACTCGAGCACCACTTTCTCGGAGCCGAGCGCCAGGGAATCGTCGGTCAGGGTGAACCGGGCCAGCCGGTTGACCGAGGGGCCGACCGGGCTGTAGAAGAGGTAGAGGTACCGGTTCTCCGCGAACCCCGGGTCCGCGGTCACCCCCAACAATCCCTCCTCAGCGTTGACGCCCTTGACGGCCGATTGCCAGTAGACCGGGATCTGCCCCATCACCGCGAGTGACTGGTCCCGGGCCCGGTATCGGAGCACCCGGCCCCGCCGCTCGACGACCACCACGTCGCCGTTAGGCAGAACGGCCATCTCGGTTGGTTCAGTGAACTGGCCCTGCGACAGGACGGTTTTGACGAGCCCCGGATCGCCGGGCACCCGGACCGCGATGGCCTTCCGGTAGTCGAGCGCCGGGCCGTCCGCCGCCCAGCGGATGCCATTGGTCAGCAGGGTCAGGAAGCTCGGATCGGCGTACGACTCGTCGGTGTGGCCGAGCGCCGTGTACCAGGCTCGCCCGCCATCGAACGGATGATACCAGGTCATCGGATGGACGGCCCCGTTGGTTCCGCCTCGATAGCTGGTTTCGTCGATCGAGAGCAGCACCTTCAGGTCGGGCGCGAGGCGTTTGAAATTGTACCACTCGTCAGTCCGCTCCCACGTCGCGGGGAGATGACGGGTCATCGGTTGGTCCCGGTCGGTCACCACCAGCTTGGCCGGCTGGATAACCGGATGGCCGTCGAAGTAGCCGCCCACGCCGGTGGTGTGGAGGAAGATCACCGCTGAGTAGTGGCGGAGCGAGTCTTCGGCGAGGTAGCGGACGTCTTCGGTGGTGTCGACCCGGAACCGGTGCTCCCTTCCGAGCGTCATGATGGCCGCTTGGGCGACCGGGATCGATTGATGCCGGAAGGCGGCGGTCCGGCTGAAGAGGAGAACGCGGGGGGTCGGCCCGCCACACCCGAGCAGACCCGCGAGACCAACCGCCAGTGCCAGCCGTTTCATCGCCAGAAACTAGCGCCGTCGTTTGGCCCGCCGCTTGACTGGTCCTTGACCCCCCTCCGGCACCTTGTCCTCGTCCTCGACCACGAGTCGTTATGCGAGTGAGTGCCGGGTACCATTGGATCACCGTCGACCCGGGGCAACACCGGTTCCTTCGCACCGTCGCCGAGTCGCTGGGACTGCCCGTCCTCCGCGTCTGGGTCGACTCCCACGTATCCGGAGACACGTTCACCCGGACCGATTGCGGGGGCCTCGTCACCGCGACCGGAACCTCTGACGGGCGAGCAATTGCGATCGTCTGGAGCGACTTCCGGGTCAACGCCGCCTCGTTCGGCGAGGCCAATTCGCTCCGCTTTGCCGCGTTCCTGCGGGAACTCGACCGCCCGGGGAGCGGCCGGATTCCGCTGCTCTACTTCGTCAATTCCGCGGGGATCAGCCTCATGGAGGGCCGGACGGTGTTCTCCGACGCCTTTGCCCTCTGGCCCGCACTCCTCCGTTACGCCGAGCGCCATCCGCTCCTGACCTGCGCCGATGGCAAGTGTCTCGGTCTCGCTCCGGTCCTCTTCGGTCTGGGACACTACCGAGTGGCGGTGGCCCGGCATACCCACCTCAACCTGGCCGGCCCGGAAGTAATCCGGATGTTTTTCGGCGAGGGCGTGGACTTCGAACAGAGCGCCGCCGTCGAGCGGTTCCATGACGGCACCGATCTCGTCCATGAAATCGTTCCCTCGGTCGCGGCGGCCTGCGCCCGGTTCCGGGAGATTCTCGGTCCTGGGAACCAGGATCAGAGCGCGAGTCCAGCTCCAATCGGCAAGAAGACCGATCCGATCCTCGCCGCCTTTCTGGATGCTGCGCCGCAAGAGCTGGTTCCCGGCTGGTGCGACCGGGTTCGCCTGTTCATCGGCGCCCGGCACGGAGCTCCGATCGGAATTTTCCTGAATCCGCCCGAGCGATCGAACAACCTGATCACGGTTCGGACCCTCGAGAAGTATGCTGCGGGGCTCGATTTGTTCCGGTCCCTCGGCGTCCCGATCGTGAGTTTGCTCGACTCACCCGGCTTCGATCCCCGCTTCGATCAGAGCTCGGCCAACAACTTTCGCCGAATGCTCTGGGTCGGGGAAAAGATCATCCACTACCCCCACGGTTCCATGGGCGTGGTGATCGGGCGGTGCTTTGGCGGGGCCGCTACGCTGGTGTTCCCCAAGGTGTTTGGCGGAACCCGCGCGCTCGCCCTCCGCGGGAGCCGGATCGGCATCATGGATGACCGGATCGTTGACCGGCTCCTGAGCGGGTGCCCAAGGCTCCGGGACCAGTGGCAGGTGGTCGCGGCCCGCCAAACGCCCGGGCTCGAGGACCTGCTCGAGGAAGGCTCGGTCGACGCGGTGGTCGATCTCCCGCAACTCGGGGCCGAGATCGATCGGTTCCTCGCCGGCCGTGCGGTACCGGCATCGCCCCGGCCGATGGCGGTCCGCCCATTGTTGGTGCGGAGCACCTGGCCCGGGCGCGAGTCCGCCTCGATTCCGAAACGGCGCACCGTATGAGAGCCCGCATCGCAGGCACCGGCCACTATCTGCCGGGACCTCCGATCAGCAACGAACAGCTGATCGAGAGCCGCGGGCTCAAGATCAAGCCCTACTTCATCCGGAACAGCGTGGGAGTCGAGACTCGGCACTTCGCCGAGCCAAGTCAGGCCACCTCCGACCTGGCCACCGAGGCGGCCCGCTCGGCCCTGAAGGCAAGCGGGGTGCCCAAGGAGGCGGTCCGGCGAATTATCCTCGCGACCGTTTCCGGAGACTATCCCACCCCGGCGACCGCCTGCATCGTTCAGCGAAACCTGGGGATGAAGGGGAGTGCCGCGATCGACATCGTCGGCGCCTGCTCCGGCTTCTTGCAGGCCCTCGACTTGGGCGCCCGGTGCGTGGCAACCGGTGAAGGCCCGGTTTTGGTCATCGGCGCCGACATCCGCTCCCGCCAGCTCAACTTCACCGACCTTCGCACCGTCTTCCTGTACGGTGACGGCGCCGGGGCCGCCGTCCTCACCGAGAGCCAGGGTGAGGACGGGATCTGGCACTCGATCCTGACCGCCGACGGCGAGGGTGCCGAGGCGGTCTACATCCCCGCGGGCGGAACTCGAGAGCCGATCAGTGGCGAGGCCCTCCAGAACCGCCGCCACCAGATCACGATGAAGGACGGTGCCTCCGTGGCCCGGCACGCCCGTAAAGGGTTTGGCGAGCTGGTCGCCCGCCTGTCGGCGGAATCAGGGGTCCTGGTTGGTGACATTTCGTTCTTCTGCCTGCACCAGCCGAATTTGTTCCTCATCAGGCAGATGCTCGTCGATCAGGGCATTCCTCCAGAACGGGCGTGGATCAACTTCCCGCGCTACGCCAACACCACCTCGGCCACGATTCCGATCGCGCTGTCGGAAGCGGCGGCTGCGGGGAAGCTGGTGCCCGGCGAGTGGCTGTGTCTCGCCGCGGTCGGCGCCGGGTTCGCCGGCGGGATTCAGCTGGTGCGGTGGGGGCCCGGATGATTCTCGTTACCGGGGCCAGCCAGGGCATCGGCTTCGAGTGTGCCAAGGAGCTCCTCGCCCGAACCAGCACCCGGGTGATGATCACCGGTCGAGACGACGTTAGGCTCGAGCAGGCCCGGGCCGGCGTGCCCTGTGGAGCCCGCGACCGGTTGCTGGTCCGAGTGTCCGATCAAAGCCGTCCGGAGGATGTCGAGGCGCTCGGCGCCCTGCTCGGCGACCCCGCCACGCCGCTCGAGGGCGCGATCCTGGGTGTCGGCCTGAATCCGATGTACACCGAGGGTCCCCAGCGGCTCCACGCCGTGGCCCCGGCCACCGCGGAGATCGTGATCCGCACCAACTGTACCCACACCGTGCTGCTCACCGCCGCGATCCTCGAGCGGTTCCGGCGCCAGCGGAGCGGCGTGCTGATCTGGATCGGCTCGCAGGCGTACCACGTTGGGCTCCCCGGGGCCGGTCTTTACTGCGCGACCAAGGCGTTTCTTTCCGGACTGGCTTGCACCGCCCACCATGAGTACGCCGAGCGGGGGGTCCGGGTTCACCTCCTCAACCCCGGCTTGGTCCGGACCCCGCGGACCGGCGGGGTGATCGACCGCTTTGCCGCGCGGCATGGCCGAGTGGTCGAGGACGCCGCGCTGGTCGCGGCCCGGATCGTCTCGGTCTACCTCTCGCCCGGGCCCGAACCAGTGGAGATCGACCTATGATTGCCCTCGACCTGCTCTGGTGGATCGGGCTCGCCTGGTTCTCGCTGTGGGCGGCCCTGCCACTCCTCGCGATTCCGTTCCTCGGCCCGGTCTTGGGGCTGGTGGTCTGGGCAGTCCTCGCGCCCTGGTCGGCCTTGGTCGGGATGGTCGCGGTCCATCGCCTTCTGCCCAAGAGCCTGGAAGGCACCTTCCAGCTCTTCTCCGATCCCGGCAGCGTCCGCTGGGCGCTCAAGGGATGGGCCCCATCGTTATACCTGACCGTGTTCCAGCCGATTTGGTTCATGAGCGAGGGCTTTCAGCGGTTCGCCCTCCGGGCCTTCGGGGCCGACTTGGCGCCCGGCGCGCTGCTCACCTCGCGGACCATCATCCGGGAACCCCATCTCCTCCGGGTCGGCGCGGCCACCCTGATCGGCGAGTACGTCCACCTGGTGTGCTCCTACCAGCCGCGGCCCAAGCTGCTCGTGGTGAGCCGGATCGAGATCGGCGAGCGAGTGCTGGTCGGTGGCTTCAGCCACCTCGCGCCCGGGGTTCGAATCGGCGCCGACTGTCTCCTCGAGTACGGCGTGAGGGTCGGGGCGAATACCACGGTCGGTCCGGGAACCCGGATCGGTGCCGGCAGTTCGATCTATAACTCGGTGCGGATCGGCGCCGGAGTGACCATCGGGAAGGGATGCTTGATCCCTTCCGGCGCCGAGATTCCCGACGGGGCCAAGATCCCCGACGGAACTGTCGTGATTCGAGGAGGGTGACCCCATGTTCGCGAGCTGGCTCTTCCATTGGAGTTACCGCCGCTTCCTGGCCGCGTGCGAAACACCGCTTGATGCCCAGGCCGCCCAACTCCGCCGAATCCTCGGGCGGGCGGCCGCCACGGACATCGGACGGGCCCATGATTTCGCCGGACTCTCCCGCCTAACGGACCCGGTGGCCCTGGTCCGGGAATATCAGCGGAGGGTCCCGATCCGGACCTATCAGGCAATGCGCGCCGATCTCGATCTGGTCTACGCCGGCGAGTGGCGGCGGCTCTGCCCGAGTCGTCCGCTGTTCTTCGCGATGACCGCTGGTTCTACCGGGCAGTTCAAGTGCATTCCGATCACCAAGGAGTTCCGCCGGGAGGTCGGCCGGGGCTCCCTGATCTTCAACGGAGCGCTGGAGGCGGCCGTCCCGGGGCTTCGCGGCCTCAAGTGCCAGTTCTTGGTCGGCTCGGCGGAAGGCGGGGTCACGCCGAACGGAGCACCCCAAGGATTCATGTCGGGGTTCAACTACAAGAATCTCCCCTGGTTCGTCCGAAACCGGTTCGTGCTCCCGTACTGGATTTTCACCCTCCACGCGGCCGGGATCGCGGCTATGCCGCCGGGCGAATCCTGGTGGCCGAACGACGGCTCGGCGCCCTCTGTGCCATTTCCCCGGTCAACCTGATCAATCTGATCCGCGCCCTGGAGGAGAATGCGGAGCGCCTCTGCGCCGACATCGCCGCAGGGACTCTCACGCTTGGCGGCACGGCCGCGGTCGAGGGGAGCTGGCGCGGCAAGCCCAATCCCGCCCTCGCCGAGTCGCTCCGGGAGGCTCGACGCCGCGAGGGGCGCTTTCCGACCCGGCTCCTCTTTCCCTCGCTCAAGGTGCTGGTCTGTTGGCAGGGCGGCAACATGGGGTATCACCTGCACGAATTGGACGGCGCGTTTGGCCTCGATCAGCACTTCGAGTTCCCGGTGTCCGCGAGCGAGGGGCTGTTCGCCGTGCCGGGTGCGCTCGCGGTGACGACCCATTTTCTCGAATTCGTTCCTGAAGACCTCCCAGCCGCCGGTCCGGTCCCGGCGCTTCGGGCCGATCAGCTCGCCGTCGGAGCAACCTACCGGATCGTGGTAACAACGTCGGGCGGCCTCTACCGCTACGACATCGAGGACCTGGTCCGGGTCACCGGGATGACCGGCCGCACCCCGATCATCGAGTTCGTCTCCAAAGCCAACCGTCAGGTCTCGGTCGCCAAACAGCGACTCACCGAATCCGACGTGTCGGTCGCCATGCGGGCCGCGAGCCAGGCGTGCGACCTCTGGGCCCGCGACTTCCTGTTCGTTCCGTGCTCTGACAAGCGGTACCGGGTCGTGGTCGATGGTGCGGCGCTCGCCACCCTGGCTGTCCCCGGCCGGGAGGCCCCGCTCCGCCACTTCGCCGCCGAGCTCGAGCGCCAACTTCGCTCGGCCGCCAAGGGATACGACTTCGAGCGGGACGATGCGCTCCTCAAACCGCTCCAACTGTTGGTGACCGCGCCCGGCGCGCTCGCCGACCGGGCCGCCCAGCGGGAAGGCCGGCAGGCCCTGCCGAACGCCCAGATCAAGCCGACCCACCTGACCAATCAGTTCGATGCCCACGCCGCGTTTACAGCCTTGGGGACCTATGCAGCTCACGGCGGGTAATGTCCGGATCGCCGACGTCGAAACCTGTGACTTCGGCCTGATGACCAGCTACGACACGGCGACCGTGCTCCGCTCGGCCCTGCCGGCGGAGTGGGAGCGGTACCTCGCTTCCGCCGTCTCGCGCCGGATGCTCGAGGAGCTCGGCGTTGAACGGCGGTACCTCACCCACCTGCCGGGCCAAGCCCCGGACCCCGGCCGCCTAACCGGGTACGACCTCGCCCGTTCGGCGGTGGCCCGGTTGCAGGCGCGGCGGGCCCCCGAATTGGCTCGGCTCGATGCCCTGATCTTCGTGAGCGCCTCGAACCCGCATCCCTGCAACAGCCAAGCGGCGATGCTGGCGGAGGAATTCGGTTTCAAGGCCTCGTGTCTCGATCTCAAGGCCGGCTGCAGCGGCGGCGTCCTCGGTCTGATGCAGGGCGCGCTGCTGATTCAGGCCGGGTGCGAACGGGTTCTGGTTGTGATGGCGGAGAATCTTTCCCACCTGACACCGACCGACGACCTTCGGATGCTCACGACGGTCGGCGACGGCGCCGCCTGTGTCCTGCTGGAACGGACCGAAGGCCCGGGCTTTCTTGCCATGCTGCACGGGTCGGAACCCACCTTCGCGCGGGCGATGGCCGTGGTCCCTCCCTTTCCGCCGGCGAGTCCCGGCGTGGACTACGTCTATCGGGTCCAGGACGCGACCACGGCGGGGACCTTCCTTCGCGCTCGGTGGCGTTCCCTGTATCACGAGGCGCTGGCGGCGGCGGGCCTCGGCCGTGACGGCCTCTCGCACTGGTTTTTCCACCAAACCCACGGCGCCCAGGTGGACGAGTTGCTGAGCGATCTTGAGGTGCCCGCCTCTCGCACCGTTCGGACCGTGGGGCGCTACGGCAACATGGGGACCCCGACCTTCGCCGTCGCGATGGCGGAAGCGTTTGGCGCCCTCCGGCCCGGCGAGCGGTACTTGCTCCAGGCGGTGGGCGGCGGCGTGAGCTGGGCTGCGATCGTGGCGGAGCACCGGTGAGGCCATGTCGCTCTCCCAGCTGATCGTCCGGCGGCGGGGTTGGGTCGCGCTTCTCTGGGCCCTCGCGGCCGCCGCTTTCCTTCCGGCGGCGAGGCGGGTGGCGGAACTTCTCGAGGTCGGGGCCAGCGTCGAAGGGAGTGAATCCGCCGCGGTCGAGCGGCTGCTTGCGGGGCCGCTTCGATCGCACTTCGCCCGCTTCGCGGTGCTGGTGATCAACGGCATTCCGTCTCCGGCCACGCCGGAGGGGGCGGAGGCCCTCCGGCGCGTGCTCGAGCCGGTCGAGCTGGCCGCCGAAGTGGCGGGAACCGTTTCCTATCTCGACCGGCCGGACACCCTCTTCCTCGCCCCCGGTGCTTCGGGCAGCTTTGCCATGGTGGGGCTCTCGTCCGGGCCTGAGAAACCGGACCGGATGATGCCCCGCCTCCGCTCCCTCACCGAAGGTCTCGCGGCTCGCCTCCATCCGGACTACCCGGCCCTCACGCTCCGGTGGACCGGAGAGGCGGCCCTCAACGTCGATCTCCGTCGCACCAGCACGCAGGATGTCGCTCGCGCCGAGCGTCGGGCGCTGCCGCTCACGGCGGCGTTCCTCGTGTTTGCGTTCGGGACGGCGGTTGCCGCGTTGATCCCGGTTGGGTCCGGAGCGCTGGCCATTGCCATTGCGCTCGGGGTCGCGGCGTTCCTGGCGCGGGTCTGGCCGCTCGCCCTGCTGCTCCAGAGTATGGTGACGATGCTTGGCCTGGGGCTCGGCATCGACTACGCC
Source organism: Gemmatimonadota bacterium (assembly GCA_043744895.1). Lineage (GTDB taxonomy): Bacteria > Gemmatimonadota > Gemmatimonadetes > Gemmatimonadales > GWC2-71-9 > SHZU01. The sequence continues at coordinate 17,373 of JAYTTT010000485.1, forward strand.
CTCCTGATGGTGAGCCGGTTCCGCGAGGCCCTGGCAGCGGGGTACCTGCCAGTCGCGGCGGCCGAAGCGGCGGCCCGGCACGCGGGGCACACGGTCCTCCTCTCGGCCACGACGGTCGCGCTCGGCTTCGTCGTGTTGTTGACCGTGCCCTTGAACGAGATTCGCGCCATCGCGGTGGGGGGCCTGCTCGTCGTGGTGGCCTCGGCACTGCTCGCGACGACGCTCCTCCCGGGGGTGCTGGCATGGCTCGGTCCCTGGGTCAATTGGGGACGGATTCGGCGGCGCGGCCCGTCATCAGTGGATCACTGGCGTCGGTTAGGCCGTTGGGTCACGGCACGCCCCTGGACTGCGCTTGGACTCGGAGGGATCCCACTGCTGGTGCTGGCGGCGCAGGCGGGCCGTCTTCGGACCGGGCTACCTCGTGGCGACTGGCTGCCCGCCTCGATGGAATCGGCCCGGGCGCTGGACGATCTTCGGGCCATCGGGCGGGGCAACGTGGTCCAGGGAGTTCGCCTGGTCCTGGAACTTCCCGACGGAAGCTCAATCCGGCGTTCGGCGGGCTGGAACGCGCTGGCGCAGATGGTGGATTCCCTCGAGCACGACCCGCGGGTCGAACGGGTCCGCTCGATGATCGCGGTGGCGCGCGAGGCGGGCATGGGCCGCTCGTCGCTGGCGTTCTTGCCGGACAGCCTAACGCACGGCCTGGTCAGCCCGGACGGACGGCTGGCCCTGGTCGAGATTCTCCCCCGTGAATCGGTCACCCCGGAGGGGGCGGTGACGCTGGTCCGGGAGCTCCGGACCGCGGGAGCCGCGTCGTTGGGGCTGACCGGGGCGCGGGTCATCATCGGCGGGCTCCCGGCCTTCAACGCCGACTACCAGGACGCAGTCGCGGGTCGATTTCCAACAATCGTGTGGCTGGTGGTTGGGGGAACCTTCTTGACACTGGTCGCCGGGCTCCGCTCGATCCTGGTGCCGCTCAAAGCGGTGCTGCTCAATCTGCTCTCGGTCGGGGCGGCGTTCGGCGCTCTTACGCTCGTCTTTCAGGAGGGACACGGGGGCCGGCTCTTCGGAATGACTGAGCCGCTGGGCGCCGTCTTCTCCTCGCTGCCGCTGGTGGTGTTCTGTATCGTCTTCGGGCTCAGTATGGACTATGAGGTGTTTCTGATGACGCGAGTCATGGAGGCGCGTCGCGTCGGCATCAGCGATCGGGAGGCGATCGTCGAAGCGCTCGCCACCACCGGCCCGGTGATCACCAATGCGGCGGCCATCATGCTGGTAGTGTTCGCCGCGTTCACGACCGGCGATTTCCTGATGCTCAAGATGCTCGGCTTCTCACTGGCCATTGCCGTGCTGGTGGACGCCACGGTGGTGCGGATCGTGATTGGGCCGGCCCTCCTGCAGCTGGCGGGGCGGTGGAATTGGTGGCCCGGGTCACGAGTCAGCGTTTCGGCCAGACCGGCCCCTGATCCTTCGCGGTCACCGGCCGGAGCCCCCGATACACGAACTTCTGGACCCGCTTCCCCTCATAGGTTTCCGTAGTGTAGATGTTCCCCTTCGAGTCGGTCGCGATGCTGTGCACCGCGAAGAACTGCCCCGGCTGCCGCCCCCCGTCACCGAAACTCGTCAACACTTCGAGTGACTGCCGGTCAATGACGTAGACCTTCTCGTTCTTCCCGTCGGCGAGATAGATGTACTTCTGGGCCCGGTCGCGGGAGAAGGCAATATCCCACACCGACCCGTCGCTCAAGGTCCGCGGCGCGATCCGCTGCTCCTTGACGAAGCTGCCGTCCTTCTTGAACACCTGGATCCGGTCGTTCGGCCGGTCGCAGACGTACACCAGCCCATCGAGGCTCGGCTCGGCACAATGGACCGGGTTCCGGAATTGCTGGGCCAGCGGGGCGTCGGGGTTGTAGGGGCCGGGGTTCGCGTCGTCCGGCTTGTGGCCGTAGGCGCCCCAAAACCGCTTGACCTTGCCGCTACTCATGTCGACCACGGCCACCCGTTTGTTGCCGTAGCCGTCCGCGAGGTACGCTTCGTTGGCGGCCGGGTCGAACGAGATCTTGGCAACGCGCCCGAAGTGGTCGGAGCTGTTGCTGTTGGCCGGCTGATTGGGCTGGCCGATCTGCATCAGAAACTTGCCGTCATGCGAAAACTTGAGAATGTGGGAGTCGGTCCGGGTCGAATCTCTGCCGTTCCCGCCGATCCAAACGTTGTCCTTGTCGTCGATCGAGATTCCGTGATTGGAGACTGGCCAGGTGTACCCCGCCCCCGGACCGCCCCACGAGTTCACCAAATTGCCTTGAGGATCGAATTCGAGGATCGGCGGCGCCGCCGCGCAACATTCGCCGAGCGGCGGTTTGGCATCGGAGCCGGCCTCGGTCCGGGGCTCGAGGGTCGAGAGGCCGCGATGGATGATGAAGACATGGTCCTTCGAATCGACGCCGACCCCGACGGTTGAGCCCAGGATCCAGTGGTTAGGCAGCGGCTTCGGCCACAGCGGATCGACCTCGAAGGCCGGGGCCTGCCGGCCCGGCGCCGGAGCCTGCGCGTCGAAGACCGCCCGTCCGACGCCGAACGCCGCGATCAAGGCCACCGGTACGGTCGCGAAAACCAGACTGCGGGTCCGAATCATCCGCTCTCCTTATGGCGATTAGCTGGCCCGGTGCCCGTTGGGCCGCGAATGAGTATACTCTCGCCATGACACGCCGAACATCCCGGCTTCGGCTCCTCGCCGTGGCGGCCGGCCTCCTGCTCGTGGGCCCGTCGGCGGCGGCCGGGCACGAAATTCCGGCCCGGGTGGCGGTCCGAGCGTTCCTCAGGCCGGAGGGACAACGGCTCTGGCTGGTGGTCCGGGTCCCCCTGGAGTCGATGCGGGACATTGATTTTCCCGAGCGGGGCCCCGGCTATCTCGACCTCGTTCGCACCGCAGCGCTGCTGCCCGAGGCGGCTCGGCTCTGGATCGCCGGCTCGATCGAGCTCCGAGAAAACGGCCGGCTCCTCCCCGAACCTCGGATCGTTGCGACTCGGGTGTCGTTGCCCTCCGATCGATCGTTCGAAACCTACGCTGAAGCCGTGGGACATTTCGGCGCTCCTCCACTCCCCCAGGAAACCGACCTGTTTTGGCGGCAGGCGATGCTCGATGTCCAGCTCGAGTATCCGATCGGCTCGGATCAGTCGGATTTCTCGATTCGGCCGGCCCTGGCCCGCCTCGGCCTCCAGACCACGACGGTTCTCCGGTTTCTCCCCCGGGGTCAGGAAGGCGCCGAGCGGGCCTACCTGTTCGTCGGCGATCCCGGGTTGGTCGAGCTCGATCCCCACTGGTACCAGGCCGCCCTCCGGTTCGTCCAACTGGGGTTCCGTCACATCCTCGACGGCATCGACCACCTGCTCTTCCTCTTCTGCCTGGTCATTCCAGTCCGGCGGATCCGCCCCCTGGTGGCGATCGTCACCGCCTTCACGGTGGCCCACTCGATCACTTTGATCGCCGCGACCCTCGGTCTGGCGCCGTCGGGGCTCTGGTTTCCGCCGCTGATCGAGACGTTGATCGCCGGGTCGATCCTCTGGATGGCGTTCGAAAATATCGTCGGCGCCAAGGTGTCCCATCGGTGGCTGCTGGCATTCGGCTTCGGCCTGGTCCACGGGTTCGGGTTCTCGCTCTTTCTCCAGGGATCGTTCCAGTTCGCCGGTGCCCACCTCGGCGCCGCCCTGCTGTCGTTCAACCTGGGCGTAGAGTTGGGCCAGTTGCTCGTCCTAGCGCTGGCCGTGCCGGTGTTAGCCTGGCTGTTCCGCCGCGTGGTTCGGGAGCGAATCGGCACCATCGTGCTCTCGGCGTTGGTGGCGCACACCGCGTGGCACTGGATGACCGAACGATGGTCGATCTTGACACAGTATGAATTCCAATGGCCGACGTTCGACACCCTCCGCGCTTTCGGGCTTTTGATGATCGTCGCCGGCGCCGGCTGGCTGATGCAGCGGCTGGCCCGAAGGCTGGCCCCGCCGGGCCAATCCGACCCGCCGCCCGTCGGGGCGGAGAGTTAGCTTGCGTCGCCTCGCAGTGGGGTGCATACTCGCCGGGGCCTGGTTGCCGTCCCGCGGCCAGGCCCAGCAACCGGCGGTCCCGGATTCGATCCGCTCGACCCGGGCCGGCGTCTATACCGCGGCTCAAGTCGCCCTCGGCCGCGATATCTACGCGATGAGCTGCGCCAGTTGCCACAGTGCCCTCTCCCACACCGGGCCCGAGTTCGTGACCAAGTGGGGAGGGCGCACACTCTGGGACCTGTTCCGGTTCGTCAGCGAGTTGATGCCGAAGAGCGAGCCGGGCAGCCTGTCGCAGCGCGAGTATCTCAGAGTGGTGGCGTATCTGCTCAAGATGAATGGAATGCCGCCGGGTTCCGGCGAGCTGCCGGCCGATTCGACGGCGTTGAAACAGATTCGGATCGAGTTCAGAGCGGCGGGCGATTCTTTACAGGGAAAGTGACTCAAGCTCATGGCGAATCGGGTGATGTTCCAGATGGTACTCGGTGCGGCACTCTTCGGCGCCTCCACCGCCCAGGCGCAGACTCGCGGCAACGTGCCCGGCGAGTGGCGAGTCTGGGGTGCCGACCTCTGGAGTACTCGGTACTCCCCGCTCGACCAGATCAACGCCGAGAACTTCAAATCGCTGCGGCAAGCGTGGCAGTGGAGCGTCGGACCGTTCGGGCCCGACGAGTACTACCGAACCACACCCCTCTATGCCAACGGCCGGCTCTTCACGGTCGCCACTACGCGCCGAGTGGCCGCCGCCATCGATCCGGCCTCGGGTGAAACGCTCTGGATGTGGCGGCTCGATGAAGGGATTCGCTGGCAAAAGGCCCCGCGACAGTTCGCGGGCCGCGGGCTGGCGTATTGGGCCGAGGGTGGGCGGGAACGGGTCATCGTCGTCACCCCGGGCTATCACATGGCCTCGCTCGACGCCAAGACCGGCCGGCCCGACCCCGCCTTCGGGAAGAACGGGGTCGTCGACCTGATGGCCGGACTCCGACTGCCCCTCGTCCCGCTGGCCGTGGACGACTCCGGCTCCCTAATCATCAGCGATGCCGCGCCCGCCCGCCGGGCCCGCCCCGGCGAACGGTGGGATCCCCTCACCAAGACCGGTGCCGACGGCACCATCGGCATCGATCCGAAGCTCGGCCAAATTGCCAACAGTTCCCCGGCCATCATCGTCAACGGAGTGATCGTGGTCGGCAATTCCGCGATCCACGGCTACTACCCGATCCGACTCCGCAACATCCCAGGGTTCGTCCGCGGCTTCGACGTCCGGACCGGGAAGCAACTCTGGAAGTTCAACCTGGTGCCCCAGCCGGGCGAATTCGGCGCCGACACCTGGAAGAACGGTTCGCGAATCGGCACCGAAGGGGTCGGGAAGAATGACCCCTGGGCCACCTACTCGGCCGATCCCGAACTCGGTCTGGTGTACATCCCAGTCGGGATGCCGCTGATGGACGAATACGGCGGCCACCGTCCCGGCAACAATCTCTTCGGCAACAGCGTGGTGGCGATCGACGTCAAGACCGGGCGGAGGAAGTGGCACTACCAGATGGTGCACCACGATATCTGGGACTACGACACCCCGATGGCCCCGAATCTTCTCAACGTCACGGTGGACGGCAAACCCCGGAAGGTCATTGCCCAGACCACCAAGCAAGGCTTTGCCTATGTCCTCGATCGCGCCACCGGCGTGCCGGTCTGGCCGATCGTGGAGACACCGGTGCTCCAGAGCGACGTGCCCGGCGAACAGACCTGGGCCACCCAACCGATCCCGAGCCGGCCCGCGCCGTATGCGCAGCAGGGGCTTAAGGCCGAAGACTTGATCGATTACACGCCCGCGATCCGCGACTCCGCGCTGGCCATCGCCAACAAATGCCGGATGGGGCCGTACTTCATTCCGGGCTCCGCCTCGGACGGCTCCAGTGCCAAGCCGTGTTCCTGGTACGCTCCCGGCGCGAGTGGCGGGGTCAACATCGACGGCGGCGCCTCGGTCGATCCGGAGACCGGGATGCTGTACGTGGCCGCGCTCACCGGCGTCGACGCGATTACCCTGAAGAAGGACCCCTGCTCCGAGTTCCGGTACAGCTCACCGCGGAACAGTTGCGGCCTGCTGGGCGCGGTGCCGGCCCCGGCCGGTTACCAAGTCCCGAGTGATCGCGGCGGCGGCTTTGACGACCGGGGGCCGCGCCCGATGATCGGTGGGGTGTCGATCCTCAAGCCGCGTCCGCTCGGCGGGATCACCGCCTACGATCTGACATCGGGGGAGAAAACCTGGTGGACGTCGAACGGCGGGCAGCCGACCATCACCAGCAAGGACCCGCTCTTTTCCGGGGTCACGCTACCGTTAGGTGCGAGCAGGGGGCAGGCGCAGGTCATCACGACCAAGACTCTGCTCATCTACGGCACCGGCCGGAGCGGCGGCGTTCCGGATGCGACGCCGATGCTCTACGCGGTGGACAAGGCCACCGGGAAGCAGGTTGGGGCGGTGGAAATCCCCTCGCGCACCACGGCGGTGCCAATGACCTTCATGCACCAGGGGCACCAGTACATCGTGTTCGCCACCGGGGCCGGGGCTACCGCGTCGCTGGTGGCGCTGAGGCTCCCCTGACATGAGCCTGCCCCCCGCCACCAGCTATCTCGCATACCAGCAGGTCGAGAAACTGCTCAGCATCCAGAACACCCTGAGCACCGCCCCCGACGAGCATTTGTTCCTGACGGTGGCGCAGTCGATGGAGTTGATCTTCAACTCCAGCTATCACGAATCCGTGGCGATGCGTGACCATTTGGCCGCCGATCGAGTCGAGGAGGCCATCGTCCTCGGCGAGCGGGTGGCCCGGTTGATTCGGTTGGCGGCCGACTGCTGGGAGGTCTACGACACCATCACGCCCCAGGGCTTTCTCGCCTTTCGGGCCGTGCTCGGCACTGGGTCGGGATTCCAGTCGCCGTCCTACCGGCTGCTCGAGTTTGCCCTGGGCAATCGGAACGTGGCCTTGGCCGGCCAACATTTGCGGGGCACCGAGTGGGCGTGGGCCCTGATCGAGCGCGAGGTGGCGGTGCCGAGCCTGTGGGACGAGTCGAACCGGCTCTTGAGCCGCCGAGGCCATTCGCTGCCCCGGGAACTCATCGAACGAGACTGGGCCGCCGGGTATCAGCCGAACGAGGCCGTCGAAGCCGCCTGGCTGGCCATCTACCACTCCGCGCCCGATTCCCAACTCGCTCGCCTCGGCGAACGGCTCATCGATATCGCGGGACGATTCGCCGAGTTTCGCTACAAGCACCTGCTGGTGGTGGAGCGGACGATCGGTTGGCGACCGGGGACCGGCGGAACCACCGGGGTCGATTGGCTCCGGACCATTGCCCAACACCGCTTTTTCCCCGAGCTCTGGGCCTTCCGGACCGCCCTCTAGCGGCTCGGGGTTGCGGAGGCGGCCGGCGAATCGGCAGGCCAGGGACGGCCCCGTCCACCAGCTTTTCGTTCCGAACCACGAACGTCCCATTCACCAGCACGTGCACGAATCCGACCGAGGCCTGGGCCGGTTCGGCGAACGTGGCGCGGTCGATCACCCGGTCGGGGTCGAAGATCGCGAGGTCGGCGTCGGCACCGGTTCGGATCCGGCCTTTGTCCCGCATTTGGGGCACGGCGGCCTCGAGTCGGCGGGCCGGCATCAAGGTCATTTTCCGGATCGCATCCATCAGCGTCAGCACCTTCTTTTCGCGGACGTAGCGGCCGAGGACCCGGGCAAAGGTGCCGGCGCCGCGGGGGTGAGCGCGCCCGTTCACGTAGGTCACGCCGTCGCTCGCGATCATCACGAGGGGGTGGCCGACGGCGTACTCGACCGAGGCTTCCGGGATCACGTGGCCGATGACCGGCCCACCCGCTTTTCGGTGAGCCGCCCAGTTGGCCGCGGTCAGTCGCTCACCGGTGGCAACCCACTCGATGGCATCGTAGGAAATGCCGAGTCGGTCCTGCCACCCCTCGTCGAAGATCGCGGCCCGAATGTCGGTCGATGCCGCCGCATAGGGATAGACCTCGGTGGTGATGTCGACGCCGTGTTGCTGGGCCCCGGCGATCATCGAGAGGATTTCGGGGACTTGGCCGAGCCCGCTGCTGCCGACGTGGACCATCTGGACCGATGCCCCGGTAATCGCGGCGGCCGCGATCAGTTCCTCGACTGCCTCGACGCTGCTCCCGGGTTCCTTGACGCTCGCGAACCGGTCGTGGACGAAGTTGGTGACCCCGCGTTCAACGCCTACTCGAAACAGCCGAACGATCTCGCCGCGGGTGGCCCCCGGCGTGTACTGGATCCCGTAGCCGATCCCCAGCGCGCCCTGGTCGAGCCCGGTTCTGATCAAGGCGGCGATTCGCTCGATTTCTTCGGGGCGGGCATTGCGGTAGAGGTAGGCGGGGCCGGCGGGCACGGTGTCGGTGAGCACGGCGGCTCGGGCGCCGCCGTGACTGGTGGTGGCGCCGTAGTTGATCGCGGCGCGCCCGCCCCGGGTTCCGTACCACGCCGCGGCATTGGCGGTGCCGCCTTCCAGTTCGAGCGCGGTCGTGACCCCGTCGCGAACCTGTAGGCGGCTGCTGACCGAGTCCTGGCCGTGCGCGTGGAGGTCGATGAAGCCCGGGGCCACCACCAGGCCCTGGAGGTCGACCACTTGGCGGCCGGCCAGCGGGGCGCTCGAGATCGCCGCGATCGTGTGCCCGTTGATGCCGATCCACCGAATGGCGTCGAGGCCGGACTCGGGGTCGATGACCCGCCCCTTGGCCAGGACGAGGTCGTAGGTCTGGGACATGAGCGTTGCGGGGCCGAGCGCCGCAAGAGCTAGCGTTAGGCCGAAGCCACGGAATCGTCGCCGCACTCAGCCCCCAGTGGCCGTGGGGAAGATCTCCTTGAACGCGGTCGTGAACCGGCTCATCTCATCGGCCGTACCGACCGACACCCGGAGATGCTCCGGCAGCCCCGCGAACGGCCGGCCCACCAGCACGCCTTTCTTCCGGAACTCCGCCACCACCGGCGCCACCGGCCGGCGGAGGTTGACCAGGAAGAAATTGGCGTCGGAGGGCACCACCGGATAGCCGTGGGCCACCAGGTCTGCGGTCGTCTTGGCCCGCAACGCCAGCGTTGTCCGCTTGACCCAGGCCCGCGACTCGGTGTCCTTGAGGGCGGCCACGCCACCCCACTTCACGATCGCGTTGATGCTGCCGACGAGGTATGGCAGCATCCGCTGCAGCAGTGCCTTCGGCGCGACGGCATACCCGAGCCGCATCCCCGCCAGCGCCGCGATCTTGGAAAAGGTCCGGGCCACGATTACCTGCCGTCCCTCGAGCACATAGGGCACCGAGGTAGCGTAGTTGGGATCGTCCACGAAATGGAAATAGGCCTCGTCGATCAGGACCGGCACGTCGCTCGGGATCCCGTCGAGGAGCTGGGCCACTTCCTGCTTGGTGACGATTCGCCCGGTCGGATTGTTCGGGCTGCAGAGATAGACCAGCCCGACCTCCCGGTAGTTGGCCCGGACGGCCGCGATCATCCCCGGGATGTCCTGCCGGAAATCGGGCAGCAGCGGCACCTTGATCTGGTCGGCCTTCAATGCGGTCACGTGCTGGAACAGGACGTCGTAGGAGACGTCGGCGCTGACGATCTTCCGGTCGTTTTGGAGGAGGGCGGTACAGACCACGTCGAGGATCTCGCCCGAGCCCGCGCCTAACATCACGTTCGCCGGCTCCACCCCGTGATGGCGGGCGATTTCGGCCGTGATCCCCCCGTCCGGGTACCCGTACCGGTTGGCGTACTTGAAGGCATCCGTCATCGCCTTCATTACCGATTCCGGAGGCCCATAGGGATTCTCGTTGTTGGCGAGCTTGGCGAGCTTGTCGTACTCATCAGGCGTGGTCGCGACCCGCGCGATCCGGACCGGTTCCTGGGGCAATACCGTACCCGGCTTCAAGGTCAGCAAGCCAAGCGCGCCGGTCACGCCGCCGACGAACCGCCGCCGGGTCAGATCCATCAACGGGTTGCTCATCGTTTGACGTACCTCTTGAGGGCGCGTTGGCCGACTTCGGCGCCGTAGATGTTGCCCTGGGCGTCGACGGCGACGCCCTCCGCGGAACTGGTGTTGTCCGGCTTCTCGGTTGGATCGGGAATGAACGCGGTCACGGTCCCGTCCTTCGCGCTGCCGATTCGGATGCCCCGCTTCCAGGCGCCGTGGGCCGGGTCGACGGAGCCCGATTCCGAGTCTGAGGCATAGAGGGTGTCGTGCCGGTCGATGAAGAGGCCGCTGGGCCGGCTGAACTGCGACCACTCATCGAGCTGGGTCCCGTTCTGATCGAAGATCAGGATCCGGTTGTTGCCCCGGTCGCCGACAAAGAGCCGTCCCTTGGAATCCATCGCGAGGGCGTGGGGCTGGTCCATTTGTCCGGGCCCCGAGCCTTTGGTTCCCCAGGTTTTGAGCAACCGTCCGGTTCGGTCGAACTTGAGGATCCTGGCATTGGCGGTCGGGGACGACGCATGCCCCTCGGCCACGAAGATGCTGCCGTCCTGGCTCACCAACACGTCGTTCGGTTGGTAGAGAAACTCGGGCTCCCGGGCGCCCGCGGCCTTTCCCAGGGTCAGAAGCAGCTTCCCGTCGGGAGAAAACTTGAAGACCTGGTGGCCTTTGCCCGGGGTCTGCTGCTGCGCGGGGGTGCCGGTGCAGGCGCAATCGGTGACCCAGACGTTGCCCTCACGGTCGACGAAAATCCCGTGCGGCGACAGCAGCAGTCCGGCGCCGAAGCTCTTCACCAGCGTCCCGGTCGAGTCGAACTTGAGGATCGGGTCGAGGGTCGAGCCGGCGCAACTGTTGGCTCCGCATCGCTCGGCGACCCAGATACTCCGGCCGTCCCGGTCGATCTCCACGGCACTGGTCGACCCCCAGGTGCGGCCCGCGGGCATCCGGGCCCAGCCTTCCACCGTCCGGAACGGATTCGGCAGGTCGTTGATCGGGACCCGGGCTGGGGCCTGGGCCGCGATTGGCCCCGGAATTCCGGGGAGGGTGTGGGCCAGTGCTGCCAAGCCGAGCCGTGCCATCCATCGCATGGGGGAACCTCCGAGAACTGAAGCTACTCGGTTGACCGGCCAGCGGAAGAGCCCTCGGCTGTCGCGAGCCGCCGGCTGCTTCAGTGGTAGTGGTAGCGGGCTTGGAGGAACTCAACCCGGTCGGCAAACACCTCATAGACGAGGCGGTCAGCCTCGTTGATGCGCCGTGACCAGACGTTGCCGCCGAGATGTTTCAGTGGCTCCGGTTTGCCGATCCCGGCGAAGGGATCGCGCCGCGCGGCCTCGATGAGATCCAGGACCCGGAGGGCGGTCTTCCGATTGGTGTCGACCCAGTAGCGGAGGTCCTCGAGGCACTCGCCCTGTAGCACCGCCGTCCGGGCGCGCTTTGGGCCTGGGTTCAGGAGCCCTCCAGGCCAAGCTCGCGGCGGAGGGTGGTGAGATCGGTTGCTTTCGTCCCGCCCCGTCGAGCCCGGGTCAGGGCAGCGAGCAACCGGACCGCGTTCCGCGGGGAGCGAAGCAGGTAGGCGGTCTCCCGCAGGCTCGCGAGCTCGTCCGCTGGGAGGAGCGCCATGTCCTCATGCCCACGACGCTGGATAACCGCCGGTTCGCGAGAGTTCTCGACCTCGTCCCACAGAGAGGCCAGGTTCTCACGGGCGTGGCTGTAGCTGGTCTTGATCGCCATGGCGAACTCCGATGAGTTGTACAGGTAATCTGTACAAGTATGATTGCGCCGTCAAGATCCAGCTCCCGTCCGCCGACCGACGGTGTGTTGGCCGAAGTTGAACGGGAGTCGTATCTTTTGGCCGCGCAATCGCCCGTTCCCCCAATCCGGAGCCCGCCATGTTCGCGCCCCTCAACGAGCGCTTCCTCCCCGCCACTCAGGCCGCCCTTCGGATCGCCGTCGGGCTGACCTATACCACCCACGGCGCCCAGAAACTGCTCGGCTGGTTCGGGGGCATGGGGCCGAACGGCGGCACCGTCGATCTGATGTCCCGATACGGGATCGCCGGCGTCATCGAACTGGTCGCCGGGGTCTGCATCGCGATCGGGCTGGCCACCCGGCTCGCCGCGTTTCTAGCCTCGGGCGAGATGGCGGTTGCCTACTGGTGGGTCCACGCCGGCGGGAGCGGTCAGATCTGGTGGTGGCAGAATCGGGGCGAGCTGGTGATGGTCTACTGCTTCGTCTGGCTGGTCTACGCGGCGTGGGGTGCCGGGCCGTACAGCGTCGACGGGTGGCTGGCCAAGCGGGGTAAACCCGCCTAGCCCCGCGGCGCTCGCCTTGACTTGATCCTCGCTTGACCCCCCGGGTCGATCGTTCCCCCGTCCACTTGATGGAGGAAGATCGTGCTAACCCTGAAGCTGCTCGTTCCCGCCGGCCTGGCGCTCACTATCATGGCCTGCATCTCCGGCCAGCCTCAAGTCGCGCCGGAACCCCGGGCCGGTCACGTCCGGGTCACCAGTCTGGCCTGCGATCCGGATCCCAATTGCCCCAAGCCCACCATGGGCCCGGTGTACGAGGGGCCGGTGGTCTGGTTGGACAGCACCCGGCTCGACGTGTTCGACCTCAATTCACAGACTCGGCTCAGCGTCCGGTCGGACCAGGAGGCGGTCATCGAGGTGTATCGCGGACAACGGCATGGGGCCGATGTTGTGACCAAGGGAGCCGGGCGTGGAGCCCTGTTCGGCGCCGGGGCGGGCCTGTTCGCGGCCTTGGTGACGAAAGTGGCCTACGCCCATGAGGTGAATCTTGGAGACGCCACCCGAGCGGGCCTGACGGGCGGCATCATCGCCGGCGGGATCAATGGGGCCGGGCAAGCCGCCGCCCGGGGCGACCCGGCCTGGGAACGACTGAGCATTCGAGCGCTCTATGACGAGAGGACCGCTAAGACTCCCTGACCTTCGCCTCGAGCCGGCGCCGGTGGCCGGGGGTCACCATGTCCCGAACGACCACCTCCCGCGCGATCCGGGCGACGAACGCGTACCCGCGCGGCTCCGACTCGAGCCACCGGGTCCATTCCAGTTCGTCGACCGCCCGCCCCGCCTCCTCCAAAGGGAGCTCGGCCACCGCCGCGATCCGTTCGAGAGAAGCCCTCGCGCCGAGGACCGCGGCGGCCGCGAGCGCGGCCTGGGCCGGTTGGCCCAGCCGGCGAAAGCTGACCCGAAACGCCGCCACCAGCTGGTCGGGCAGGTCGCCGGGCATCGTGTCCTCGAGGGTCCGAAACGGCGTGGGCCACGCCGCGGCGCCTGGCCTCATGCCCTGGGCAACCGCCGCCGCGAGCTCGACGACGAGGAGCGGGATCCCGGCTGAATCGGTCGCGAGACGGCGGCCCATTCGCGCCGCGTCCGTCGGCCCATACAACGGAAACGCCCACCGCACCAGCTCGGCGATTCCCTCAACGCCTAACGGTCCGAGGCGGATCAGTTCGCCCGGCACGTCGCGGCCCACCTGGCTTGCCACGAGATCGAGCCCCTCGCGGCCGTGCTCGGCCGTGGCGGAGAACACCACCCAGACCGCCGCCGCGGGTCCACTTCGAATCACCGCGGCGAGCGCCTGGAGGGATTCCTCGTCGAGCCACTGCGCATCGTCCACCAGCACCGCGACGGGGCGCTCGGCCGCCACCGTCTTGACCACCTCCGCGAATGCTCGAGCGACGCTCCAGCGCTCCCGTTCGGACATCGGCAACGGGAATCGCTCGGCCCACTCCGGCGCCACCGCCGCCAGTCCGGCAATCGCCTCCGGCGGGGAGCTCGCCACCCCCGGCGCGGATACCAGGCCGGCCGCCAGGCAGATCAGCCCGTTCCAGGGTTCCACCCGGTCCGCCGGCACCGCCCGAATCTGGAGCACCACCGCGCCGTCGAGTTCGACCCGGCGCGCCGCTTCCTCAAGCAGCCGGCTCCGGCCCGCGCCCTGCGGACCGATGACGACAACCACCTCGGCCCGAGGTGTCGTCCGGCTCCGTCGCCACGATGCGAGCACGGCACCCAGTTCCGTGCCTCGTCCGACCAGCGGCGGCCGGCGGAGCGGGTCGGCCACGGGGGCGGGGCGGTTCGGACCGCCTAACCGCCGGCCCTTGATCCGGTCGGCGAGCAGCCTCAGTTCTCCACTCGGTCCCATGCCGAGTTCCTGGCCCACCAGGACCGTGAACGCCTCGAATCGCGCGATCGCCTCGACTCCTTCACCCGCGAGGCTCTGGGCCGTCATGACCTGCCGCACGGCCGACTCCGACATCGGATCGAGGCGCGCCGCCCGCTCCGCCGCAACCAGGGACTCGGCCACCCGGCCCTCGCGTGCGAGCGACTCGGCCCACCGGACCAGCGCCGCCGTGCCCTGGCGGCGCCACTCGCTCCGCTCCGCCTCGAGCCAGGTCTCGAACTCGCTCGCCCCCGCTAACTCAAACCCTTCGAGAAACTCGCCGAGGACCAGCCCGGACGCTTCCTCCCACGACCCGTTCGCGAGGCTCCGTGTCAACAGATCCACGTCGAGCACCACCGCGCCCTCGTGGAGCGCGACTTGCTCGGCGTCACTCGTGAGCTGATCGCCGGTGGCCCGGCGGATCACTCGGAGCGCCTCGTTGAGCGAGTGGCGGGCCGATGGCTCGTCTTTGTCCGGCCAGAGGAGCCCGATCAAGTGGGCCCGGGTCCGCCGAAGCTTGGGCGACCGGGCCAGGTAGACCAGGAGCCCGAGGTGCTTCCGCCAGAGCAGCTCCGCCGGTGGTGGAACGCCGTCAATCGTAACCCGCACCGGACCTAACGTCTCGGCCCAAATCATCGTCGCGCTCCACACGTGGCCGCCGACCGGCGCCGGGCCTGCTCCGCCCGGGACTGAAACGTGGAATCGCCGTCGCTCCATTCCGCGATGATCAGCTGGAAGAGTCGGCAGGCCCGGGGCCGATCTCCGGCCGGCCGGTCGACCAGTCGGAGCTCGCGCCACCGGGCCAACGGGGTCAACGCCCACTCGATCTCCGCGGGGATCGGCGCGCCGGATGGCGGAGCCTCGACGTCCTGGTGCTCGACCCAGCGGAGCACCCGAGCGGCGGGTTGGATCCGGCCCCGTCGGGCCAGCCAGCCGGCGGCCGCGAACCGCATCACCGCCCGAGTCGCCGGTTGCTCGTCCAGTAGTTGTGGATGACGGGTGAGAATGCTGTCGGCCTGCGTCGCGACCTCGCCGGCGCCGCCGGCGCGAGCCACCTGAAGCAGGTCCACCAGCGCCCGGTCGGCCCCGGCCAGTTCGTCGCCGCCGGCCAGCGCGGCCACGGCGTCGCGTAGGTCCGGCGCCGAGCCGCCGGCGATGGCCACCGCGGCAAGCAGAAACGCCGCCGCCCGTCTCTCCTTCGGACGATACGCCGACGGATCGAGGAATCGCCGAAGCCGGGCCGCGTGCCCACTCGCCTGTCCCGGCGTCAGGCTGTCGGCGTCGGCCAGCGCGGCAACCGCCGGGAGCCCCGCGGCGAACAGCGCCGTGGCGTCGTCCGGTACTCGTTCGCTGAGGCGGACCAGCGCCGCGGCCGACGAGTCGGGTCTGCCTAACGCCAGGTCGGCGAGCGCCACCGCCACCAGCCCGGCCCGGCCCGCTTCGGCCGTACTGGAACGGGCCGCGAACTGGGTTCCGAACCAGAGCGCTCCCTGCCATGCCTCGAAGCCGAGCAGCCAGCGTGGCCCCGCGAGCAGCAGGTTGCTTGATGCGATCCGCGGATCGTCGGCCAGCTTGCTGGTGGCCCCCGGACCGTCGCCGAAGCGCCACATAAAGGCGGCACTCACCAGCGCAAACTGGGCAAACTCCACCCCGGTGCTTCCCGCCCCGAGCCGCTGGTACTCCTTCATCGCCCGGGTCGCCTCGACCGAGTCTCCCTCGGCAATGGCAAGCCAGGCGAGATGGTTCCAGCCGGGGATGTGATCCGGCCGAATCCGGAGGATGTGCCGAATCGCCTCGAACGCGTCACTCCGCAAATGGCCTACCAGCGGACCCCGGTGAAACAGTTCCTCGAAATAGTGATGCCAGACCAGGTCGAAGTCGGCGTACTGCCTCGTCGCCGCCTCGAGCGCGTCGAGCCGTTCCGCGATCGGAAGTTGGCTCGCTCGGATTAACGCCTGATAGTGGGCCGGGAAACGATCGGCGGCCGCCCACAAACCGCGCACCCGCGCCGAATCGGGGGTTCGCACGAGCCAGCGGCTGACATCCTCGAGCCGGAAGGTACAGAGCAGGCACGACGAATCAGAGCGCTCGGCCTCGAGATACGCTCTCTCAGCCTCCTCCCACCGGCCGGCGGCCCAGGCCCGCTCTCCGTCGAGAAGCAGGCGGAGGGAGGCCGGCGATCGGGGTAGTGCCTCGGAGGGAAGCCAAGGGTCGCCCTTGAGCGGCCCGACCAGCACGGCCTGCACCAGGACATCGCTGGTACTGTCGACCAGCCGGCTCCACTCCGCCGTCGAACTCACCGAGGGAGACGAGTTCGCGACGGTCCGTCCGTGATCCTTGATGGTCGCCTCGAGCCGGAGCCCGGATCCCTCGGTGTGGAGGACGGCTTCGAGCCGGAAGGCATCGGCGCCCTGGTTGTCGGTGACCACCTCGAAATCCGGATAACCGCGGAGCCGGCGGGCCAGCGCGCTCTGAATCGAATCCCTGAGCAGTGGAGATCCGGCGCCGACCATCGCGATCGGCGCCACGGACAGCCGGGGCCGCAACCCTGGCGTCGGGCCGGGCCACATCAGCCACCCACCCACCACCCCCGCCACCGCCAGTCCGCCGATTGCCAACCAGATCGTCCGGGGTGCCCGCTCCTCCAGGGCCGCCCGGAAGGCCTCCGCGCTCGGCCAGCGGCGCTCGGGTTCCAAATCGAGGGCCTGCCGGAGCGCCGTCGCAAGGGAGCCGGGCAGGGACGCCCAGCCGTCGGCGTGGGCCCGATCGAACCGGCGCCCCGTCGCCGCCTCGAACAGGGTTGCGCCGACGGCGAACAAGTCGGATAGGGGTGTGGCCGGTAATCCCATGGCTTGCTCCGGCGCCATGTACGCCGGGGTCCCAAAGACCAGGCCTGTGGTGGTCAGATCGGACGGGAGCCCCGCGTCTGCCCTGGCGATCCCGAAGTCGGTCACCACCGCGTGGGGGCCGTCGAGGAGGATATTGCCGGGCTTGAGGTCCCGGTGGACCACGCCGGCGCGGTGAATCGCCGCGAGGGCGTCGAGGATCTCCCGGCCCAGCCGGCTCACGTCGGCCGGCGCGAGCGGCCCTCGATCCAGGCGATCGGCCAAGGTCTCGCCGACAATCCGGTCCATCACGAAATAGAAGAGCCCGTCGGCGTGGCCGGCTTGGTAGATCTTCACGATGTTGGGATGATCGAGCTTGGCGAGGACCCTGGCTTCCCTGAGAAAGCGCTCCGCCAAGACCGCAGTCGCCAGTTCGGGCCTGAGCACCTTGATCGCGACCGCCCGGTCGAGCACGGTGTCCCGCCCCAGGAAGACCACCCCCATGGCGCCGGATCCGAGCTCCCGATCGACCTCGAGTCCGGGTGCGGTCGCTTGGCGGAGCCGCTCGAGCAACCTGGTTATGGGGCCCTCCACTGGATTGCCACCTGGATCCCGCCTCTACAATGGACCCAGATATCAAACCTGGCAAGCCGCCCCGGGCACTTGACGGCTGCTTGACCCGACTGGTCGATAGTCCCCGTTCACCTTCAACGGGAGTCCCCTATGAAACGGTTTAGGACCCTTGGCATCCTCCTGCTTGCCACCGCCTGTGAAAGCCCCTCCGCAACGCCCGATCCCGAACCCGCTGCCCATGTGGCGGGCGGGGCCACCGTCGTGCACCCCGGCCAGTCGATCCAAGCCGCCATCAATGCCGCGGCGTCCGGAGGGGTCATCCGGGTCGAACCGGGGATCTACCGTGAGGCCCTCATCGTCGACAAGCCCGGGCTTCGGATCGTTGGCCTGGGAGGCGACGGCCACCATGGTGTCGTGGTCCAGAATCCGGGCGGCGTGGACGACGGCATTACCGTCACCCACAACGCGGCCGGGTTCGCGCTCGAGAACGTGACCGTCCGGGACTTCATCGACAACGGCGTCGTGCTCACCGGCGTCGACAAATTCCTGCTCTCCCGAGTCACGGCGATCAGCAACGGTGAGTACGGCCTCTTCCCGGTTTTTTCTTCTCACGGCGTGATCGAGCGCTGTACGGCGACAGGGCATACCGACGCTGGGATCTACGTCGGCCAATCGACCGACATCGAGGTCCGCCGCAGTACCGCCCACGGCAACGTGCTCGGCATCGAAATCGAGAACTCGACCCGGGTCGGCGTCCTCGATAACGAAAGCTTCGACAACGTCGTCGGCGTCATGGTCGTGCTCCTCCCCGGGCTCACGGTCAAGACCTCCAGCGGGGTCGAGGTTCACCGAAACCGGGTCCACGACAACAACCGGCCCAACTTCGGAACCCCGGGCGAGTTGGAGTCGTTCGTGCCAACCGGGTCGGGAATTCTGGTGGTGGGGGTCGACCGCGCCCTCATCGACGACAACGTCGTGACCGGCAATCAATTCGTCGGCATCGGACTCGGCAGCTCGCTGATTCTGGGCGCCCTCGCCGGGCTCCCGCCGGAGGCCTTCGCCGATATCGAGCCCAACCCCGACGGGGTCCGGATTACCAACAATCGCGCCACCGGCAACGGCGGGATTTCCTCAATCCCGTTCCTCCCGGCGGTGGACCTGCTCTGGGACGGATCCGGCACGGAAGATTGCTGGCTCGCGAACCGGTTCGGCACGTTGGTACCTGACCCGCTCCCGGCGTGCCGGCGGGAACGATCGTGGGATTCCTGGGGGGCAGGGCGGTAAGGTTTTGGGCTTCAGCGGTCGCTGGTGGTTGGGCGGAGCGGGCGGGAGAGCCGCAGCATCAAGACGGCCGCCCGCTCCGCCGCCATCTTGAGTGACGGGAGGTAGACGCCCTCCTCGGGTGCATGGGCCCCGAATCCGTCCACGCCCAGCCCGTCGATGGCGTCGATGATCGGGGCCACGAACGAAATGTCGCCCGCGCCGCGCCGTTCCGGCGGGAGCGCCTCGATGGCCGGGTAGCCGAGGTCGCGGCTCACCTGATCGAAGACCGACAGAATGGCTCGGTTTCCGTCGGTGGGCGGCATGCCCGGGTACCCATCGTCGAATGAAATCGTGGCGGTTGTGCCGGGCAGGTTGTTGGCCACCACCGCCCTCATCACCGCCCGGGCCGAGTCGAGTTGGCCCGGCGTGAGCGAGCGGAGATCACCCTGCACGATGAGATGCTTGGCGATGATATTGGTTTTGCTGGCGGCGGTGCCACTGACCGCGGTGCTGTCGAACGAGACGTCGGTGCCCCCGACGATCGTCCCCGGATTGAAGGTCAAGTAGGGCTGCTTCGAGAGCCGTTCCCGGAGCTCGTTTAGGATTCGGGCCGCTTCGAAAATGGCACCGTAGCCGGCGCCCTCGCGGAAGATCGCCGATGAATGACCTTGGCGGCCCTTGACCGTCAGAATCCAGCCCGAGGCCCCTCGGCGGGCAATCGTGGCGGTCCGGGCATCGCCGCCTTCGAACGCGAGGGCGACGTCGCTTTTCCGGGCCGCGTCGAGCAGGTCCTTGCGGGACACCATGAGCGGCCGCCCCGCGCTTTCTTCATCGCCGGTCATGATGACGATGACCTGGACCTGATCGAGTGCTCCGGCCTGTTTCAGGGCCTTGAGCGCCAGGATCATCGCCACGTCACCGCCCTTCATGTCGGCGGTTCCCGCACCCCGCGCCACCGAATCTTGCCGCGTGAACCGTTGCCCCTCGCCTTCGAACACGGTGTCGAGGTGACCGATCAACAAGAGCCGCTTGCCACCGGTGGCAAACCGGGGGCCCCGCCACTCCGCCACCAAATGCCCGGCTCGGCCCAATGCGGCGGGTAACGACGCCCACCGGGTCGTGAAGCCTAACGCGTCGAGTTCCTGTCGGTACGCCTGGCCCACCGCGCGGACGCCGGCCAGGTTCAGGGTTCCGCTCGCGATATTCACGGTGCGCTGGAGGAGCCCGACGGCTGAGTCGTAGTTCGCGGCCACCGCGGCCTTGATCCGGGTTTCGAGCGGCGAGAGCGACTGGGCTGGTGCGGCGGCCGCGACCGAAGCCCATAACCCGAGGGCGAGGACATGGTGACGTGAGATCATGCGCAAAGATACCGAACGAAACCTTGCTCCGCACCGACCCAACGGGCGATTGTTTAGCCGGGAGGAACCACCGTGATCAATCTGATCGTACTCGCCGCCCTGGCATTTCAGGGACCGGCCATTGCCCAGCAAAACTCCGGTACCACCGTTCGGCTCCAGGCGGTGTCCGCGGTGAATGACCGGGTCGCGTGGGCCAGCGGGACCGGCGGCACCTATACCCGGACGATTGACGGCGGCACCACCTGGAAAGCCGGCGTCGTGCCCGGCGCCGACTCGCTTGAGTTCCGCGACGTCCATGGCTTCGATGCCGATCGGGCGGTCCTCCTGGCGGCTGGCCCCGGCGACAAGTCGCGCCTCTATTCCACCACCGATGCCGGGGCCCATTGGACCCTCACCTGGACCAATCCGGATCCCAAAGGGTTCTTCGATTGTATTGATTTTCGGGGATCGGTCGGCGTGGTGGTGGGCGACGCGGTGACCGGCCACTTCCCGCTGCTCAAGACGACGGACGGGGGCCGAACTTGGGCCCCGTACTCGCCGACGGGGGCGGCCGCCCTCGCGGCGGTCGATGGCGAAGGGGCGTTTGCCGCCAGCGGCACCTGTGTCGTGCTCCAGCCGGACCAGAGCGTCTGGGTCGGTACCGCCAAGGCCGGCCGGGTCATCCGGTTTGGAACCGATAAGGCCGAGGCGTTCGAGCCCCCGATGGTGCGGGGCGGGCCCACGGAGGGGATCTCGACGCTGGCGTTTCGGGACGCGAAGACCGGGATGGTCGGCGGCGGCGATTACACCAAGCCGACCCAATTCTTCGACAACATTGCCGTGACGACCGATGGGGGCCGAACCTGGACCGCCGGCTCACGGCCCCCGTTTACCGGGGCTGTCTTCGGCCTGGCGTACGTTCAGTCGCGGCCCGCCACGGTCGTCGCGATCGGCATGAAGGGCGCGGCCTGGTCCGCCGACAACGGCAAGACCTGGGCAACGCTCGATGGGAACGATTACTGGGGCATCGGATTCGGTCGAGCCGGAGTCGGATGGATCTCCGGCCCGAAAGGCCGCATCGCGAAGGTAACGTTCTAGCCCACTACGCGTCGGTGTCCTGAATTTTGAAGACCACCGCGGCCAACGCCCCGCCGGCGAACGGCCCGACCAGGTAGAACCACAGGGCCCCCCAACTGCCGCCGCCCATCGTCGCATTGATGATGGTGGGCCCGATCCCGACCGCGGGATTGAAGGCGCCGCCGGAAATCCCCCCGCCCGCGAACGCCGCCGTCATGACGGTCATCCCGATGGCCAACCCGTAGTACGAGTTGCCTTGGGTCTTCTTTGAGGTGGCTGTGCTCAGAACGACCAACGCCAACGCAAAGGTATAGAGGCCCTCCACCAGCAGAACGGCCGTGTTCGACGCGCTCACGCTCGGGGCGGGCGCGAAGGTCTGGCCGGTAATCAGGTTGACGACCAACGCGGCCGCCGTCGCCCCGACGATCTGACTCACGATATAGGGGAAGAAATCGGCCGCCGGCAACGCGCCCCGGATGGTGGCTGCCAGTGATACCGCCGGGTTGTAATGCCCGCCGGAGACGTGGCCGCCCATATAGACCATGATCATCAGCGACGTGCCGATCGCGATCGGCGCGAATTGGGAGCCGGCGGTGACCGTGAGGCCAATGGTCAGGACGAGAAAGAAAGTTCCGATGAACTCGGTCAGGAGCTTGCGCACAGGGAAGGACCTTGGTTAAGGGCTCGGCACTCGGCGCTCGGCACTCGGCGCTCGACCGTGGTGAGAAGATATCGTCTGGATCGCTGATGGCTAGATGGGGGGGCGGATGGCGGTGCGGGCTGCGTCGGTTAAGACCAGGGATCCGCTGATGCCGGCGCGGGCGGCGAGGAGCTCGTCCCAATGGTCGGTGCCGGACCAGAAGATCTTTTTGAGTTCGGTCATCGCGGCCGGGTTGCGGCCGGCCAGCCAATGGGCCCGTTGCTCGAGAGCCTGGTCCATCGCCGCCACGTTTTCAGCCACCTCGGCGTAGAGGCCTTGGTGCAGCGCCCACTCGGCGGGGCGCCAATCGGCGTCGACGCTGAGGGCCGCGAAGGCGCCGAGCCCGATCTTCTTTTCGATGACCGGGCCGACCACGAAGGGCCCGATCCCGACGGCGAGTTCGCTCAACTTGATCGCCGATCCGGACGTTCCGATGGCCCAGTCGCCGGCGGCGATGAGCCCCACGCCCCCGCCGGCGGCCTTTCCATGGGCCCGAACCAGAACGAATTTGGGGCATCGGATCATCGCCAGAATGACCTTGGCGAATCCCGAAAAGAATTGCTGGCCCTGGGCGGGCGTCGTGATCGAACGAAGTTCGTCAAACGAGGCCCCCGCACAGAACGGCCCGGTGCCGGTACTTCGAAGGACGATGACCGAAGCCGCCGGGTCGCGTCCCGCCGCCGTTACCGTCTCCGCCAACTGGTTCAGGATCGCCCCCGGAAGCGAATTGCCCTTCGGGTGACCGAACGAAATCGTCGCAACCCCATCGGCCGTCTGAATCGAAACCCGTCCACCATCAATCGAATCCATAGTCCGGTCAACCTATCGGCGACCGCTCAACCTCGCAACGCTCCCCCATCAATCCCCCCGCCAATACTTGCGCCAACCCATCCAGCCCAATACTCTGACCCACCCCCACCCGCCGAGTGCCGAGTGCCCAGCGCCGAGTGCCGAGAACCAAGAACGGGCGCCCGCCGCGGCGCCCAAGTGCTGGCCCGCCTGAGAGCGCGCCCCCCGGCGCTCTGGCATCGGGGCGAACGAATCGAGGATCCCACCACGGCGCCGGGAATTGGACCCGGCGTTCACACCCTGGCCCGGCTCTACGATCTGCAGTGGACCGATCCGGAGGTGACCCTGTTCGATTCGCCCGATATCGGCGCGAAGGTCGGCCGGTCGTTCCAGGCCCCGAAGACCGCGGAGGAGTTGAAGGCGGTGTCCCGCTCGATGGGACGGTGGGCCCAGCATACCTTCGGGATGATGGGCCGGCTGCCGGACTACCTCAATCGGTCGATCACCGGCTACGCGGCCGGCGCCGAGTTTCTCGGCGAAGCCGACGCCCGGTTCGGCGCCAACGCCCGGGCCTATCACGCCTACGTTCGCGATCACGACCTCTGTCTCACCCACACGCTGAGCAGTCCTCAGGCCAACCGGTCGGTCCATGCCGCCCAGCAGAACGATCCCTTCCTGGCCGCCAAGGTCAAGGACGAAACCGACGCCGGGATCGTCATTCGCGGCTGCCGGATGCTGGCGACGCTTCCGGTGTCGGACGAGATCATGGTGTTCCCTTCGACCTTCCTTCGCAATATCGAGGAAGACCAACGGTACGCCTATGCGATTTCCCTCCCGACTGACGCCCCCGGTCTCAAGTTCCAGTGCCGGGAAACCGCCGACCACGGCCGTTCGCACTACGATCACCCGCTGGCCTCCCGGTTCGAAGAGATGGACGCCGTGGTGTTCTTCGACGACGTCTTCGTGCCGTGGGAACGGGTCTTTCTCTATCGCGACGTGCCCCGGTGCAATGCCGCCTATGCAGAGACCGGCGCATTGGCCAACATGGCCCACCAAGTCTTGGTCAAGAACATCGCCAAGACCGAGTACTTGCTCGGCCTCGCCTCGCTGATCGTCGATTCAATCGCGATCGAACAATTCCAGCACGTCCAGGAAAAACTGGCCGAGATCTGGGTCAATCTGGAAACGATGCGGGCCTTCCTGGCGGCCGCCGAGGCCGGAGCCACGCTCGATCGATTCGGCGTCATGCGGCCGGCCTGGGATCCGCTCGATGCGGCCCGGAATCTCTACCCTCGGCTCTATCCCCGAATGGTCGAGATCATCCAGCAGCTGGCCGCGTCCGGTTTGGTGGCCATGCCGACGGAAGCCGACGTGCTGGGCCCGCTGGCCCCGGAAATTGCCCGGTATTTTCAAGCGGCCCGGCTCGATGCGCTGGAGCGGATCCCGCTCTTCCGCCTGGCCTGGGACACCGCCGTCTCGGCGTTCGCCAACCGCCAAGTGCTCTATGAGCGATACTTTTTCGGCGATCCGGTCCGGATGGCCGGTGCGCTGGTGACCAGTCACGATCGGACCGAGTACATGGATCGGATCCGGGCGTTCCTGAAACGGGCGGCGACGGACGGGGACGTTGACGCCTAACGCCACTGAGTTTCGTCAGGCCCTGAGCCAATATCCGACCGGGGTGTCGGTGGTTGCCATGGCGGTGGCCGATGGCGTCAGCGCGATGACGGTCGGCTCCTTCATGTCGCTTTCGCTTAAGCCGCCCCTGGTGCTGATCTGCATTGCCCGCCAGGCCCGCATGGCGCCGACGCTGGTTCCGGGAGCGGCGTGCTCCATCAACGTCCTGCGGGACGATCAAGGGGCGCTGTCCACCTACTTTGCCGGGTCATGGAAGGAGCCGGCTCCTCCGCCGCACCGGTTCGTCCCCTGGAACGAGGTCCCTCGGCTCGAGGGTGTCGTCATGACGGTGGCGGCCCGGGTCACGGCGCTGGTCGACGGTGGCGACCACCTCATCGTGATGGCCGAGGTCGGTGGGATCCACCTGGGAGTCGCGCCGCGAAACCCGCTGCTCTTTTTCGATCGGCGCTATCAGCGGCTCGACCAGGCCCCGGGCGACGCCGCCCCCGAGCTGGACTCGCCGGAGACCGCCAGGCTCTTCCACGAACCGTGGTAGCCTACCCCCCCGTAACAATCCCCGTCAGCAACGCCCACACAATCCCATTCATCACCCCGTCCCCCCCGAGTGCCGAGCGCCGAGCGCCGAGTGCCGAGCCCTATATCCTCCGCAACGCCGCAAAGGCCGCGCTCACCTGACCGTCATCCAGCACGATCGTAAACTCAGTATACGTCGAGACCACGTCAATCACATTAATGTTTTCCCACGCCAGCTGCTTCAAGATCCGATAGTAGGCTCCCGGCGTCTTGACGATCGCCGGTGGCAACCGCAGCACCATGGCCGACAGGTTGCGAAGGGTCGCTACCCGGGACTCCCCGGCAAAGGCTTCCTCGACCGCGCGCTCCAGTCCGGCGCTCACAATCAGCATCGCTTGCGAGATGCCCTGGGTGTAGGTCACGAAGGCTTCGGGCTGGTGCGCGAGGCGCCCGAGCAGGCGCCGGTGCTTGGCCCGGAGGGTCGGGCTGTTCCGGAAGGTTACCTCCATCAGGTTGGATCGGACCGTCAGTTCGCTGAGCTCGGGGCTGGGCCGGCTTCGGCCACCGGTGCGCTTGCTGATCCGGGGACCGAGCCGGCGGAGGGCCATCATGATGGCGGCCACGCTCACTTTCCGGAGCAGTCGGCGTTCGATCCGGGTCCGGAGCCGCCGGGCCAGGGCGGAGTGATTGATGATGCCGTCGACCAAGGCGGCCTCGAGAAACGGGGTCCGGCGTACTTCCTCGTCGACGATATCGCTGATTCGGTCCATTGATAGAATTTAACACATCGTTGTTTTTCTCGATCATTTCTCCACCAAACTTGGTCACGCCAAGCGACCGAGTGCAGACTTGTCGCCACTATCACCTTTTTGGGGTCAACGTCATGTCTGTGCCGTGTCCGGTGTGTGATGCTCCGTTGGCGTTGGCCGCCGACGCCGTCGTGTCGGAATTGATCCGGTGTCGTGAATGCGGGTCCGAACTTGAGATTGCGAGCCTCGATCCACCCGTGGTCCGGGAAGCACCGGCCGAGGAAGAAGACTGGGGGCAATAGCCGATGCGAGTCGGGTTTCTCCATTCGCTGATTCGCCTCGAAGAAAAGATGCTCCTGGAGGAGTTTGGCCGCCGGGGGGCCGAGGTGGTGCTGCTCGACGACCGGGCGTTGACGTTCACGCTGGGGCAACGTCCCGTCGAGGTCGACGTGATCATGGAACGGTCGATCAACCACTCTCGGGCCCTCCACGCGCTCCGGTTGTTCGAAAGCCAAGGGCTCGTCTGCGTCAACTCGTCGGCCGTCGCCACGGTCTGCGGCGACAAGTTGCTGACCTCGGTGGCGCTGCAGGAGCACGGAGTACCGCAGCCGGAGGTTCGGGTCGCCTTTACCCCGGAGTCTGCGCTCGCGGCGATTGAGGAGATGGGCTACCCGGTGGTGCTCAAACCGGCGGTCGGTTCGTGGGGGCGCCTCCTGGCCAAGGTCAACGACCGCGATGCCGCGGAGGCCTTGCTGGAGCACAAGACCGTGCTCGGTAGCTATCACCATTCGATCTTCTATATCCAGCGCTTCGTCGCCAAACCGGGCCGGGATATTCGGGCCTTCGTGATCGGGGATCAGTGTGTGGCCGCGATCTACCGAACCTCAGCGCATTGGATCACCAATACCGCGCGGGGTGGGCAGGCCACGGTCTGTCCAGTCACCGATGAGCTGGCCCGGATCGCGGTGGCCGGAGCCCGGGCGGTCGGCGGAGGCATCGTCGCCCTCGATTTGTTCGAGACCGAAGGCGGGCTTCAGGTCAACGAGATCAACTACACCATGGAGTTCAAGAACAGCGTGGCCCCGACCGGGGTGAACATTCCGGCCTTGATCGTCGACTACGTCCTCCGGCGGGGGGCCGGCGAGTGAGCGCCATCCGGGTGGCGGTGGTCGGTGGGTCCGGGTACGTCGGCGGCGAGCTGGTCCGGCTCCTGGTGCGGCATCCGTCGGTGGCGCTGACCCAGGTGACCTCCGAGCGCCACGCCGGCCGGCTGGTGACCGACCGGCACCCGAACCTCCGGAAGGTTTGCTCCCTGGATTTTCGGTCGGTCGAGCAATTGGAGCCCTGCGATCTCCTGTTTCTCTGTCTTCCGCACGGCCGGGCGATGGAAACGATCGACCGGTATGCCGGGCTCGCGCCCCGGCTGATCGACTTGAGCGCGGACTTCCGCCTTCATGATGCTGCGAGGTATCCCGTCTGGTATGGGCGAGCCCATGCGCGGCCGGACTTGCTCTCGCGGTTTGTCTACGGGATTCCCGAACTCCATCGTGACGC
>JAYTTT010000486.1:0-3652 GCA_043744895.1 Gemmatimonadota bacterium
ACCACGACCTTCGCCGCCGTGACGGCGGAACTCCGGGCCGAGAACGACGAACGGAGCGAGGGTGGCTCAAGGCCCGAGCGCCGCGCCCGGGTCCCCCGCGACGTGGAGGTCTATGACGTGAATGGGCCGTTCTTCTTCGGGGCGGCGGAGGCCTTCAAAGACGCCCTGCGCCAGGTCCATTGGAAACCCCGAGCCCTGATCATCGACATGGAGGGCGTGCCGGTGATCGACTCGACCGGCATTCGAGCGTTAGGCGAAGTGATCCGCCAGGCCCGCAACGAGGGAACGGTGGTGCTGCTTGCCGATCTGCAACCGGGGCCGAGGGCCACCTTGTTGGGCTCGCCGCTGGCGGGGTTGTTCGGGCCCGGCCAACTCGACTACCGCTTCGACGATGCGGTGGAGGCGGTCGGACTCGCCGAGGAGCCAGCGATCAAACCCGGATGAGTCCGGAGGGTCCGAATCGCTTCGTAGAGCACGATCCCGGCCGCGGTGGCCAAGTTGAGACTCCTCACGTGGCCGGAGGACATCGGGATCTGAAAGCACTCGTCCGGATGCTTTTCGAGGATTCGGGCGGGCATGCCCTGGGTCTCGCTACCGAAGACGAGACAGCTATTGTGCCGATAGGGGGCGTCCCAGTATGGCCGGACCGCGTTGGCAGAAAAATAGAGACACCGGCTTCTCGCCATCGCATCGCGAAACGCGAACCAATCGGGATGGCGCCATACGTCGACGTGCTCCCAGTAGTCGAGCCCGGCTCGCTTGAGGTCGGCGTCGTCGATCGAGAAGCCGAGCGGCTCGATCAAGTGCAGGCTGGTGTCGGTGGCCGCGCAGAGCCGGGCGATGTTCCCAGTGTTCGGAGGGATTTCCGGCTGAATCAACGCAATGTGGAGCGCCATGCGGCTGATCACCCTCCGCGAGTGTGCATCTCGCGACGAGGGTCGGCTCGAAGCCCCTCGATCGGGTAGAGCACGCCCCGCTCCGCAATGCCGAGTCGTTGTTCGGCCCCCCGGTCGGCCCGGGCCGACCAGGTCGCCACCACCAAGTCCCGCAGTTCCTCGTCGGTCGCCCCGTCGCGCAGTGGCTTCCGCAAATCGACGCCGTGATCGGCGTAGAGGCAGAGGTACCAGGTCCCGTCGGCGGTGATGCGACTCCGGTCGCACTGGCCGCAAAACGGCGCGGTCGTCGAAGCGATGATCCCGAACCGGGTTCCGTCGGGCAATTGAAAGGTTTCGGCCGGTGCCTCGGCCCGGCCATCAACCGGCTCGGCCGGCCCGAACCGCTTCGCGATCCGGTCCAGGATTTCGAGCCGGCTGACGACCTGGTCCCGGTTCCACCCGCTGGCCCCGCCGACGTCCATGTACTCGATATACCGAAGTTCGAGACCCCGGTCGATTGCGAACTCAAGTAGCGGCGCGATTTCGTCGTCGTTGTAACCGCGAATGACGACCGAGTTGAGTTTGACCGACGCAAAGTGCCGGCGGGCGGCCGCAATCCCGGCCACGATGGCCCCGTGCCGATCGGTGCGAGCAAACGCTTTGAG
Source organism: Gemmatimonadota bacterium (assembly GCA_043744895.1). Classification (GTDB taxonomy): domain Bacteria; phylum Gemmatimonadota; class Gemmatimonadetes; order Gemmatimonadales; family GWC2-71-9; genus SHZU01. The sequence goes on from JAYTTT010000486.1 coordinate 1,541, forward strand.
ACGCGCCGGGTCGAGCGTGTCGAGGCTGACGGTCACCCGGCTGAGCCCGGCCTGGCGGAGGCCCTCCGCCTGCTCCGCCAGGAGAATGCCGTTGGTGGTGAGGGCCAGATCGGCGATGGCCGCCCGCCCGGCCACCAAGCCCACCAGGGTGGCGAGGTCGTGCCGGAGCAGCGGCTCTCCGCCGGTCAGCCGAACCTTAGTCGTCCCGAGGGTGGCGAAGACCCCCGCGATCCGGTCGAGTTCCTCGAACGAGAGAATCGAATTCCGGGGCAACCAGGTGTACTCCTCGTTCGGCATGCAGTAGCCGCACCGCATGTTGCAGCGATCGGTCACCGACAACCGAAGGCTGCCTAACGTCCGGCCGAAGCGATCCCGGACCGGCGTCATCCGGCCCGGCTTTTGGCGGCGGTCGGATCGACCCAGGCCACGGTGCCGTCGGCATAGCGCTCCCGTTTCCAGATCGGGACCCGGCGTTTGATTTCTTCGATCACGAATCGGCAGGCGTCGAAGCCCTCGGCCCGATGTCCCCCGCCCACGACGACCGCGACCGCCACGTCGCCGATGGCGAGGAGCCCCAGTCGATGCCGAACCGCGACCGCCACGGGCCAGCGACCTTCGGTCTCCAGCACGATGGCCCCAATGGCGGCCTCGGCCATCGGCTCGTAGGCGGAGTATTCCAGTTCCGCCACCGTCCGGCCCTCATGGTGGTCTCGAACCAGGCCGAGAAAGCTGGCGACCCCGCCATGGCCGGGAGCCGCGATCGAGGCGGTCAAGCTGGGGACGTCGATCGGCTGGCGCATCAGGTACCGCACCTTATCCGCCCGCCATCGGCGGCAGCAACGCCACTTCGTCGCCGATGTCAAGCCGCTGGTCGAACGCGGCTTGCTTCAGGTTCACCGCCACGAAGGGTCGCTCCGGCAACGACTTACCACCAGGCAAGCCGTGAACATGGGCCACCACGTCTCCGACCGTCACCATCCGGTCGAACTCTAAGGAGAGGCTCGATTGACCGAGCAATTCCGCGTACCGCGCGAACAGGAGGACACGCACTGAGGGCATGAGGCATATAATGCGCAGGCGGCCGAAACCAGGCAAGGAACGAAAAAGGCGGGCCCGACCGGGCCCGCCTTCAACCAACCGGGAATTCGCTCCCAGCTAGTGGTCGTCGTCATCGTCGTCGTGGTGCGAGGGCGGCAACGGTCCACCATCGTGCTCCTCGGCGACCAAAGCCCGTAACTCCTTGCTGGGCTTGAATACCGGAACCGGCCGGGCGGCAACTTCCACCGGATCGCCGGTCCGCGGATTCCGCGCCATGCGAGTCTTCCGGCGCCGGATCTTGAAGGTTCCGAATCCGCGAACTTCAATGTTGTGCTGATCTCGAAGCGCCAACTTGATGGCATCGAGAAAGGCATCAACGACACGCGCGCAATCTTTCTTGGAGATCAGCGGGCCCGCCGTCCGAGCCATGGCGGCGGTCACCTGCTCAACCAGATCGGCCTTGGTCATGCTCCCCCCTCAAGGGTCACACCGGGTTGCCCCCTACTTCGGGCGGCTTCTTCGGGACCGATAGTAGGGGCTTAACCGTTGTGTGTCAAGGGGTTGCGTCCCTGCAACGATCCGGCGGCCATCAAGTCGAGGAACTCGCCGAAGTGGGGGAAAGCATCGTGAGGGCCCGGCGCGGCCTCGGGGTGGTACTGAACCGCGAACACCGGGAGGTGGCGATGGCGGAGCCCTTCGACGGTCCCATCGTTCAGGTTGAGGTGGGTTACCTCGAGGTCGGGGGCCCCGGGAACCCCATCGGACGCCCCGGCGACGGCAAAGCCATGGTTCTGGGAGGTGATCAGGACCCGGCCGCCTTTAAGGTCCTTGACGGGGTGATTCCCCCCCCGATGACCATAGGGAAGCTTTACCGTGTGCCCCCCGAAGGCCCAGCCCACCAACTGATGGCCGAGGCAAATTCCGAAGGTGGGTAATCCCGTGCTGGCCAGGGCGTGGATCGTTTTGATCGCGGGTCCGAGAGCCCCGGGATCGCCGGGGCCGTTCGAGAGAAAAAGCCCGTCGGGTTTCCGAGCGATGATCGCTTCCGCAGTGGTCTCCGAGGGAACCACCGTG
>JAYTTT010000487.1:0-3647 GCA_043744895.1 Gemmatimonadota bacterium
CAAACGACCGGGCTCTTCCCACCGGGCTTCCCTCGACGGCCTGACCCGGCTCGCCGAGGGGTAGCCACATGGCCGCTGGAGCCGGCTCGGACGAGGACGTTGACCCGGCCCATTCCGTCCGGCCGGTCGGGGACGTCAGCGACGCGGCCGAGTCGAGGGAGCCCAGCGCAAGCCGGATGGCCTCTTCGATGGCTCGTTCGACGGCAAACCGTTCCCGAAACCGGACTTCGAGTTTGCTCGGGTGGACGTTGACGTCGACATCCTCGGGCGGCACCGTGAGGCGGAGCAGCAGTGTCGGTCGGTCGCCCGGGGCGATGGCCGAGCGGTACCCGGCCTCGGCCGCCCGAATCAAGAACGGATCGCGAAACGGACGGCCATTCACGAATAGCTGGGTTCGCCGGCCCGTCGGGCGGGCGTCACCGGGCCGCTGCGCGAGGCCACTGACCGCTACCGGGCCGACCGCGTGCCGGACCGCAATCAGCGTTGCCACCACGTCGCGGCCCCAGACCGCCCCGATCCGGGCCACTTCCGTTTCGGCCGGCGGCACGTGCAGGCGTCCGGCTCCATCGGCCACGAACTCGAACCCGACCTCCGGATGGGCCAGGGCCAGAATTCCCACGACATCCCATACCGCCCGGGTCTCGCTCGAGACCGATCGGAGGAATTTGCGGCGCGCGGGGGTATTGAAGAACAGGTTCTTGACCGACACGGTGGTGCCCCGTTGCCGGGCGACGACCCCGACCCGCTCGACGCGGCCCCCGACCACCGCGACCTCCGTTCCCTCGCCGGCCCCATCGCAGGTCGTCAGTGCAAACCGGGCAATCGACGCGATCGCCGGCAGGGCTTCGCCCCGGAATCCGAACGTGGGGACCCCGATCAGATCGCTTGACACCGTGATCTTGCTGGTGGCGTGGCGGTCGAGGGCCAGAATCGCATCTTCCCGTTCCATCCCGATGCCGTCATCGCTGACGAGGATCGAGGTCTTGCCGCCCTCGGCGATCTCGATTCGGACCGCGGAGGCGCCGGCATCGATGGCATTTTCCACCAGCTCTTTGACCACGGAGGCCGGACGGTCCACCACTTCGCCCGCGGCGATTTGGTTCGCGACGGCGTCGGCGAGGATGGCCACGCGGCGTCGGGGTTTGGCCATCGGCATCGGTCAGTCGACCCGGTCGATCCGGACGACCGATGCGCTGGGAACCCAGCCGCGGTTGCCGCTCCGGTCGCTCACCAGGACCCAAGGCCCCCGATCGGATTCGATGGCAAGGCGCGCCAGCGCCGGCAGGCCGCCCTGATCGGGCGCGAGGCCGTGAGGAGATCGCTTCAACCGCACGGCGGAGGCGGCAAACGCAGCGGGGCGAGGCGACTCCGGGGCTCGCTGGGCCAAGCCGGCCCCGACGGTGCCAACCACCAGCACGGCGGCGCGAAGACCGGCCGACCGGCGGCTCAAGCCGAACCAGAGGACGACCAAGAGCCAGCCGCCTAACGCTACCACGCCGATTTCCGGCCGGGAAAGCCCCTCGTGAGGCCGCGCCTCCCGCAGGGGCTCGTACTGGCGCTCCAGGGTATTCCAGGCCGCGCGCGGTTCGGCGGCGCGCGGGGCCAACGCCAGCGCCCGGACCAATCGGGCGGCGGCCGCCGCGTCGGCGCCGGCGAGATAGTATGCGGCGCCGGCATGGTACCAGTGGGTCCAGGCGGACGGCTCGGTCCGGGCCCTCCCATCGAACCGGGTGGCGGCGGGCCCGAAGGCCCCTTCGCGGTACAACGTCTCGGGCGCCTCGGCCGTTTGGGTCGAACCCAGTGCCGGCACCGTCATCAGGCAAACCGTGAGTCCCGCGTGCCTTCGGAACCGCTTCGGTAGCCGGCTAACCAAGGCCCCGGCCCGCTGGCCTAACGACGCGACGCCAGGAGCATCGCCCGGGTTGAAGCGGAGCCGGTCGAGTTCGCTCTTGACGACCGCGATGGCGGCCGCGCTTTCCCGTTCGAGCCCGGCTTGCCGCAACCGGTGCTCGATCACCTCGGGTCGGCCTCGATCCCGTTCGGGAACCAGGGCGGAGATCACCCGCTCGAGCGCCGCGGTGGGATCGGTCGAAGGAGGGCGGGCCGCCGCCGCCGGCCGCCGCCGAATCAGGTCGATCGCCGTCCGAATGCCGATGACCAAGAGACCAAGGCCCAGGACCCCCCACCATCCAGCGGCGCCCGGCCGGACCCAGTCGATGAAACCCGGCGATCGGGGCGGTCCGATCAGCGGAGGGGGTGTTCGTTGGGCCAGTCGGCCTCGGCCCTCCAGCACCGGCACGACCAGGCCCTGGGTCGCCGCCTCGCGGTACTGAGCGGTGACCGGGTCAAAGTAACTGTACACCAAGTCCGGCAAGGCGATGCTGCCGACGCTGTCGGGGACCAGCAGGAACTGGAACGTCTTCGATCCGCCCAGAAAACCGTCGGCGGGCCGACTGGATTCCCGGGTCCGATCGAGATAGGCGCGGGTACCGGCCGGCCACGCCACGTTAGGCGGACCCCAGAAGGCCAAGTTGCCGGCGCCGCTCATGATCAGGTCGACCGGCACCGGTTCACCGGTGTGGGCGGGTAGGTTGCGAACTCGGTAGCTGAGACGAAGAGCGTGACCGGTCGGCCCCTGAAAGCCGGCCGGGCGATTCTCCAGCGGCTGGGCCGCCACCACGACCGTCACCGAATCGCTGGCCGCCTCCATCGGCCGCTCGTCGCCGGATGCCCGCCGGGTCAGCGGAACCGCATATTCCAGCCGAGCCGGCGGCACGACCAGCCGCCCCGCGGTGAGTGGGAAGGCCACCTGGTGACTGACGAAAAGGTCATAGACGTCGTCACCCACGGATCGAGATGTCACGATCCCCGGCACCGCTGGCTGGGGGACCGACCACACGCCGCTGAGCACCGGGGGCTTGAGCGTGGGAGGCCGTCGCAACCGGGCCCGGAGCGAGCGGGAAAACCACGCCGCGGTGACGATGTCCAGTTGTTCCCCCTGAAACACGGTGGCCGAGGACACCACGGCCGCGACACTCGCCGGCGCGCCATCGGCGGGGGGCGCGACCCCACGAATCAATGCCATCAGTCGCGGGTTCCGCGCTGCCTCGCCCCCACCAGCGGCCGCCACCGTGACCACGACATCCGGCGCGGCTTCGACCGCATCGCCCCGAAAGACCAGCACCGGCCCGATCCGCCACAGGCCAGGCTCCGCGGCCCGGAACACCACGTCGAGCTGGTAGACTTGCCCGCCGGCCCCCGAGCCGGCGACGTCCTCGATCTGCTCGGTCCGGTTCCCGGCTTCGAGCCCGTTGATGGTGGGCAGTTCAACCCGGATCCGGCTCCCCCTCGGCCCCAGCGCGCGAAGGGAGTAGGTCACCTCTTCGCCCACCACCACCCGCGGGCGATCGACCGCGACCGTAAGGCTCTGCCCCATCACGGCCTGGACCAAGACCAGCAACCCCGCCGCCCCCGTCACCAGTCCTTCCCTTCCGCGCTTCGGGCCACCCGACGGCGGCGGAGCTGATCGGTCCGAACCGCCTGTTCGGACCGTTCCACCGACCGAAGGATCTGCTCGGCCTCCGCGGATGTCATGCCTTGGGACCGGGGCGTCGGCTGACCCGAACCGCTCCGAGGCTGTTGCGGTT
>JAYTTT010000488.1:0-3647 GCA_043744895.1 Gemmatimonadota bacterium
CCGGCCGGCTTGGCAATCTCCTCGCCGACGATCCCCATGATGATGTCATCGCTGACCAAGGCCCCCGATTCCATCACCGCCCGGGCCTTCAAACCCAGCGGCGTCCCCAACCTCACCGCATCCCGCAACAAATCCCCGGTGGCAATCTTCGGAATCCCCAGCCGCTCCGCCAGCATGACCCCCTGCGTCCCCTTGCCAGCCCCCGGCGGCCCCATCAACAGAATATCCAAACTCTCTCCCCTCCTCCAAAGTTCAAAGGGCGGGCTTCCGCCCGCCCCCCGAGTGCCGAGCGCCGAGTGCCGAGTGCCGAGTGCCGAGCCCCTAAATAAACCGCTGCTGGCGCCCCCGGAACTTGACCCGCCCGGTCTTCATGAAGCTGTCGTACTTTCGAAGGGTCCGGTGCTGCTCAATCTGGGCAATGGTGTCGAGTAAAACGCCGACCACGATCAGCACCGAGGTGCCGCCGAACGCCGACTGGTAGCTGAACTGCCGGGCGATGATCGTCGGAATGATGGCGATCAGGGCGAGGAACACCGCGCCCGGGAGAGTAATCCGTCCCAGCACCTGGTCGATGTAATCAGCGGTCGCCGCCCCGGGCTTCACACCGGGAACGAAGCCGCCCTGTTTCTTCAGGTTTTCCGACAGATCGACCGAGTTGAAGATGATCGAGGTGTAGAAGTAGCTGAACAGCACCACCATGACGGCAAACACGATGTCGTAGGGTAAGTCGCCGGGCGTGAAGAAGTTGGCGACATCCTTGAGCGCTTCGTTCTGGGTGAAGTTGGCAATCGTGCTCGGCATGATGATGATCGTCTGGGCAAAGACAATCGGCATCACGCCGGCGGTGATCAGCCGAATCGGAATGAACGTCTTCTGGCCCTCACGGACCCGGCCCCGTCCCATGACTTTTCGAGGGATTTGAATTGGGATCCGCCGAGCGGCGATCGTCATGGCCACAACGGCGGCGATGGCGCCGAGGGCGAGGGCCACCACGATCACCGCGCCACCGAAGCTCACCCCACCGACCCGGACTTGCTCGATCAACTGGAACGTCGACGGCCAGAGTCGTTCGATGATCGACACGGCGATCAGCAAACTCATCCCGTTGCCGATGCCCCGCTCGGTGATCTGCTCGCCGAGCCACATCATGAAGATGGCCCCGACCGTCAGGGTAAACCACATCGTGAGGCGGGCGGCAAAGCCCGGATTGGCGATGGCCCCGGGGATCGACTCGGTGAACGCCGTGAAGGTGATCGCCTGCGAGAAGGCGATCACGATCGTCATGTACCGGGTCCACTGGGTGAGCCGCTTCTTCCCTTCCTCGTCCTTCTGCATCTTGCTCACGATCGGGAAAATCCCGCCGAGGAGCTGGAAGATGATCGAGGCCGAGATGTACGGCATGATGCCCAGAGCAAAAATGGTGGCCCGATAGAGGCCGCCGCCCAGGGTGTCATACAACTGGAAGAAGGTGCTGGTGCCTTGGTTGTTGTTGATGAACGCTTGGAGGGCGTCGACGTTGACCCCGGGCGCGACGATATGGGCGCCAACCCGGTAAATCAGGATCGCGATCAGCGTGAACGAGAGCTTCCGCTTGAGCTCGCCGTCAATACCAAGGGATGGAAGACCTTGAGCCGGACTGGTCACCTTACGCCTCGACTTTTCCGCCAGCCGCTTCGATCTTGGCTTTAGCGTTGCCAGAGAGTGCGACGCCCCGAACGGTGAAGGCCCGAGTCACCTCGCCGGTGGCCAGCAGCTTGACCAAATCGGTGGCCTTCTTGATCAGACCGGCCGCCGCCAGCGTTTCGGGCGTGATCTCGTTGCCTTCGACCTTCTCGAGGCTCCGAAGGTTGACGGGCTGCGAGGTTTCCTTGAACGGGTTGGTAAAGCCCCGCTTCGGCAGCCGCCGGTACATCGGCATCTGGCCACCTTCGAACCCCGGGTTGGTCGAGCCACCGGTCCGGGCCTTGTGCCCTTTGTGACCCTTGCCGGAGGTTTTGCCGAGCCCGCTTCCGATGCCACGACCAACCCGGCGGCGGGTGACATTGCTGCCCTTGGCCGGCTTCAGGTTGGAAAGAGTGATCTTGCTGGTCATCCGGCCTTCTCCGCCTTGTTCACTTCGATCATATGCCGAACCTTGAACAACATGCCCCGAACCGACGCGTTGTTGACCAACTCGACCTCGGCCTGGTGCTTGTGCAGCCCAAGCGAGGCGAGGGTCCGGCGCATCGTCTCGCTATGGCCAATCGCCGACCGGATCTGCTTGACCCGAACCCGCTTGGCCTCGTTTTCGTTCGGAATGGTGGCGGCGTAATTCGCCGGACCCTGCCGAAATACTGCTGGATTCCGTCCCATCGTGCCTAGCCCTCCTGCCGCGGCTTATACCCGAGTGCCTCGACTTCGATGCCACGTTCCCGGGCCACCTGACGAGCGGACACCAGCGACCGGAGCCCATCGATCGTTGCCCGCACCATGTTGTGCGGGTTGTTCGACCCCAGGCTCTTGGTGAGGATGTCGCTGATCCCAGCGCACTCGAGCACGGCCCGAACCGCCCCGCCGGCAATCACGCCGGTCCCGGTGGCCGCCGGCTTGAGCAAGACCCGGCCGGCGCCATGATGGCCCAGGATCTCATGGGGAATCGTCGTCCCGGTCCGAGGCACCTCGCCCATCGACCGCTTGGCCGCCTCGACCGCTTTCCGGACGGCTTCGGACACTTCGTTGGCTTTGCCCGTGGCGAAGCCGACCCGGCCCTTGCCATCGCCGACTGCCACGAGGGCGTTGAACGAGAATCGCCGGCCGCCCTTGACGACCTTGGCGACCCGGTTGATGTCAACGACCTTCTCGATGAACTCGCTCGGCGCGTCGCGGTCGCTTCGGCCGCCCCGGCCGCCGTCACGGCGTCCGCCCCGCTCGCCGCCCCGGCCACCGCCGCCACTGCCACCGCCGCGACCACCACGCCGGCCCCGGGACGCATCGGTGGCCGGTGCTTCGGTCGTTTCCGTCGCCTGCACTTCAGGTTCGGTCATTTAGAACTCCAATCCGCCTTCGCGGGCGCCATCGGCGACCGCCTTGACCCGCCCATGATACCGGAAACCGGCCCGGTCGAAGACGACCTTGGCGATTCCGGCCGCTTTGGCCTTCGAGGCGAGCAGCTTGCCGGTGGCCTTCGCCCGGGCCACTTTGCCGGTGCCGTCGAGCTCGACCCCTTCGCTCCCGTCCGCGACACCCATCAACACCACGCCCTTGTCGTCGTCCACCAACTGGGCATAGATGTGTTTGATCGACCGGTAAATGACCAAGCGCGGACGCTCGGGCGTTCCGGAGACTTTCTTCCGAACCCGGAGGTGGCGACGGTACCGTCGCTCTTCGCGAGTCTTCGGCGCATGAATTGAACGCATGGTCTATTTCGCTCCCGTCTTGCCGGCCTTACGCCGGACCCGCTCGCCCTGGTACCGGACACCTTTGCCCTTGTAGGGCTCCGGCGGCCGAATCGACCGGATGTCCGCGGCGACCTGGCCGACCAGTTCCTTGCTTGGGCCTGAGATCTTCACGACGGTGGCGTTCTCGACCACCATCTTGATCCCGGGCGGCGCGTCGTACTTGACCGGGTGCGAAAAGCCCAGGCTGAGATTGAGCCCCTTGGGCGACAC
>JAYTTT010000489.1:0-3637 GCA_043744895.1 Gemmatimonadota bacterium
CACGATGGCCGATTTCAAACGGGCCATTCGGGAACTTCGGGCCCAGCGCGAGCGCGATCGGGACTTTGTCAAGAATCAGCGGACCCCGCCTCCGAAAAAGGCGGATTCCACCGGGACCAAGACGCCATGAAGCTGGTCGATCGAGATGAAACAGTGTTGGTGGTGGTCGGAGCCGGCGAGACGACCCGGGATCGACCGTATGCCGATACCGTGCGCGATGCGGTCGATGCCCGAGGCAACGGCCAGTTCTATCGCCGGGCCGTGGTTGTGGGTGATGCCGAATACCTCGACCGGCCCGAATTGCACCGGCATCCCACCATTGCCGTTGGTGGGCCCGGGGTGAATGCGGTGTCGCAGCGATTGGTGGCCGAGTCCCCGGCCCTGTGGCAGTCGGAGGACCGAGCCTTCGTGCAGGGCGACATCGAGGGAATCCCCAAGCGGGTAGTCATTTGGGGTATGGATGCCGCCGCGACCGGCCGAGCCGTCGACGCCTTCGTGAGCGAAGGGATGCTCGATCTGTTGTTGGACCGGATCTGGCGTTTCAAGCCAGTCGCCATCGTCTAGGTCTGCCCCGCCGCCTGCTCCAGCCGGGCCAGCGCGACCGCTTTTCCAACCACCGCCAACAACTCGTTCACCGGTTCCGACACGGTGTCCCCGGTCAGGGCCACTCGAATCGGTTGCATGGCATCGCCAAGCTTGATCCCGGCGGCGTCGGCGCCGCGCGTGATCGCGTCGAGGATTGGGTCGGGCTGCCACATTTGGTCCGGAATGGATCCGAGCGCCACGACGGCATGCCGAAGGTTCTCGGCGTACGCCGGGCCCATCTTCGCGATCAGCGCGGCGCCTTTCGGCTCGAGACCGGCCCGGCTCGGATCGAGACGGACGGCCACCCGTTCGGCCAGCTGCGTCAGGGTTCGGGCCCGTGATTTCACGGCGTCGATGGCGGGCCGGATGTTGCGGCCGGCCACGGCCACGCCCAGGCCGGCGAGGTGGCCCAGCACCAGGCCCTCGATCGACTCGGCGGGAAGGGCCGAGAGATACTGGCCGTTCATCCATTCCAGCTTCGTCAGGTCGAAAACCGCGGGCTTTTTCTGAATCGCCTCGAGCGAGAAGGCGGCAATGAGATCGGCGTCGGTCATGATCTCCCGGTCGTCGCCCGGCGACCAGCCGAGGAGCGCCAGGAAGTTGCGCAGCGCCGCCGGCAGGATGCCCTGGGCTTGATAGTCACCGACCGCGGTCGCGCCGTGACGCTTCGACAGTTTCTTGCCGTCGGGCCCCAGGATCATCGGCACGTGCCCGAAGATCGGGAGCGGCTCGCCTAACGCCCGGTAGAGAGCGATTTGTTTCGGGGTGTTGGAGATGTGGTCGTCGCCCCGGATCACGTGGGTGATCCGCATCGCGATGTCGTCCGACACGACCGCGAGGTTGTAGATCGGGGTGCCGTCGCTCCGGAGGATGACCAGGTCATCCAAGTCGCGGCCCTGAAATGTGATCCGGCCATGGATCGCGTCGTCCCAAGCGATCGCTTCGTCCGGCATCAAGAACCGGATGACGAAAGGAGAGCCGGCCGTGATCCGGCGCTCGATCTCGTCGGGCGCCAGTCGGTGGCACCGGCGATCGTAGCGATAGGTCTCGGCGCCGCCGGGCGAGGCTTGGCGCGCCGCGTCCAACTCCGCCTTGGAACAGAAGCAGCGATAGGCCTTCCCGCCGTGGAGCAACCGCTCCGCGTCGGCCCGGTGGCGGGCCCCTTCCGCCCCCTGGAAATACGGGCCCTCGTCCCAGGTGACCCCAAGCCACCGGAGACCGTCGAGAATCACTTGGGTATGGGCATCGGTACTTCGGGCGTGATCGGTATCCTCGATCCGGAGGATGAACGTCCCCCCGGTTCGCCTCGCGAAGAACCAATTGAAGAGCGCCGTGCGCGCTCCCCCAACGTGGAGGTACCCGGTGGGCGATGGGGCAAAGCGGACTCGGTTACTCGGCACTCGGCACTCGGCACTCGGCACTCGGCATTCGGGAGGGGGCGGCACTCGGCGGGCACCGGTGCCGAGTCCCGAGTGCCGAGTGCCGAGTGCCGAGCACGGAGTGGGAGGGATTCGAACCCTCGATAGGAGATTTCGCCCCTATAACGGTTTAGCAAACCGCCGCCTTCAGCCTCTCGGCCACCACTCCAACGGGGGTGGAAATTGGGGCGAGGGGGTCAGTTATGCAACCCGGCGCCGGGGTTGGATTCGTTCGCCGATGGCGTTGGCGGCCAGGACCGTCAGGACGATCAGGACCCCGGGGTAGATGGCCAGCCAGGGAGCATTGGACAGGTTTTGCTGGGCGCCGGTCAGCATGTTGCCCCAGCTGGCCATCGGGGGCTCGATGCCGAGTCCGAGGAAGGACAGCGCCGACTCGGTCAGGACCGCTTGGGCCACCCCGACGCTGGCGGCGGCCACCAGGGTGGGGACCAGATGGGGCAGAAGGTGGCGGGCAAAGAGCGCGACCGGGGGTTGGCCCAGAGCTCGCGCCGCCAGAACGTAGTCCCGCTCTCGGAGGCTCAGGCTCTCGGCCCGGACCAGGCGGGCGATGCCCATCCACGCGGTCAGGCCGATGGCCGCCACCAAGGTGGTGGTCGACCCGCCGAACAAGGTGACGGTCACCAGGAGAATGAAAAAGGCCGGGACGGCCATGGCGGCGTCGAGCAGCCGGCTGGTCACGGCGCTGAGCCAGCGGTGCCGGGCCGTGGCCAGAGCCCCGACGACCGTGCCGACCAGCAGGGCGACGATCCCGGCCAGCAGTCCAACGATGAGGGAGACCTGGCCGCCGGTCATCAACCGGGCCAGGACGTCCCGGCCGCTCTCGTCGGTGCCTAACGGGTGGGCCCGGGACATCGCGGCCACGGTCCGGCTCAGGTCGATGGCGGTCGGGTCGATCCGATACACCAGCGGCCCGCCGAAGGCGAACACGGCCAGCAAGGCAAGCGGAAGGAGGGCCCGCCTCATGAGCCGGTCCGGACCCGTGGGTCGGCCCAGACGTACGCCAGGTCGAGGAGCATGTTGGCGACCACCACGGTCGCGGCGACGACCAGGGCGATGCCCATGACGAGCGGGTAGTCCCGCCCCAAGGCCGCCTCGACGCCGAGCCGGCCCATGCCCGGCCCGGCGAACATGGTTTCCGTCACCGCCGCGCCCCCGACCAGCATCGGGACCTGGAGCCCCAAGACCGTCAGGACCGGCAGGAGGGCATTGCGGAGGACGTGCTGGCGAGTGACCCCTCGCGATCCGACCCCCCGTGCCACCGCCGGGGTCACATGAGGCGCCGCTCGACCGCCCCGCACGGCCGCGCGGGTGAACCGGATCAACTCAGCCGAGATTGGGAAGGCCAAGACGGTGACCGGCAGGATCAAATGGCGGAGCCGATCGATCACCGAGCCGTCGGCACCGGGCGTCATCATGCCGCCGGCCGGCAGCAGCCGCCATCGGGCGGCCACGACCAAGAGCGCCACGATCCCAAACCAGAATGGCGGGATGGCCAGCGCGGTGAAATTCACCGTGGCCACCAGGCGGTCGGCGGCGGTGTCGGGCCGAGCGCCGACATACAGCCCGACGGGCAGGGCGATCGCGACGGCCACGGCCACCGCGAGCACCACCAG
>JAYTTT010000490.1:0-3635 GCA_043744895.1 Gemmatimonadota bacterium
CGAGCCGGTGCCACTGACGTTTGGGCAGCAGGTCGTCTTCGCGCCCGAAGAGGTCGCGGCCCCCAACGAAATTCCGACCACCTACCGCGAGTTGGCCGCCGACGTCCGGTCCGGCACCCGAATCCTCCTCGACGACGGCTTGATTGCGCTCGACGTCACCAGCGTGATCGGCGACAAGGTCCACGCCTCGGTGCGATACGGCGGGCTCCTCAAGTCGAACAAGGGCATGAACCTCCCCGGGGTCGAAGTGTCCGCTCCGGCCCTGACCGACAAGGACCGCGAAGACGCCATTCGGGCCACCGACCTTGGCGCCGACTATCTCGGGATGAGCTTCGTCCGCCGCCCGCAAGATGTCGAAGGGCTCCGCCGCTTGGTCCCCAAACACGTCAAGCTGATTGCCAAGATCGAGAAGGACACCGCCATCGAGCACCTGACCGCCATCCTCGACGCCGCCGACGGCATCATGGTGGCCCGGGGCGATCTCGGGGTTGAGCTCCCGTTCGAGCAGGTGCCCCTCGTTCAGAAGAAGCTGATCCGGGAGGCCAACCGGCACGGGAAGCCGGTCATCACCGCCACCCAGATGCTCGAGTCGATGATCAAGGCGCCGCGGCCGACCCGGGCCGAGGTGTCGGACGTCGCCAATGCCATCCTCGACGGCACCGACGCCGTCATGCTCTCGGCCGAAACGGCCGTCGGCAGCTTTCCGCTCGAAGCGGTTCTCGCGATGGACCAGATTGCCCGCGAGGTCGAAAGCCACCGCCGCGACGGCGACGATCACGCCTCGGTCTGGCAGGCCTCGGTGGCCCAGCTGAACCAGCCGCATGTCACGGCCCGGACCGAAGATGCCATCGCGGTGGCGGTCTGCGCCGCGGCGGAGTTGCTTAAAGTTCCGCTGATCGTCTGCCTAACGAGCAGCGGATTCACCGCCCGGACCATTGCGTCGTACCGGCCGTTTACCCCGATCTTGGCCGTCACCCCGGAGGTGGCCACCTACCGCCGGCTGGCCCTGATTTGGGGCGTCATTCCGGCGGTGGTCGAACGCCGGCCCGATTACGAGGCGATGCTGGCGGTGACCCGTGAGATCATCGTCAAGAAAGGCCTGGCCTGGCCCGGTGACCGGTTCGTGGTGACCGCCGGGGTGCCATTCGATCTGGCCGGCACCACCAACCTCCTCCGCATCGAGATGGTGTAGCCGGACTCCGATGCGGCTGACCCTGCTCGGGACGGGCACCTCCTTCGGGGTTCCCCAGGTCGGCTGCGGGTGCGCCGTCTGCCGCTCGGCCGATCCGCGCGACCGGCGCCACCGAACCGCCGCCCTGATCGAAGCCCCCGGTGGCACCATCCTGATCGACACCCCGCCGGAGCTTCGAATCGAGTTGCTGGCGGCCGGCGTCTCCGACCTGGCCGCGGTCCTCTTCACCCACGAACACGCCGACCATGTGGGCGGCATCGACGACCTCCGAATCTTCTCGCTCAAACACAAGGCCCCGCTTCCGGTGTACGCTAACCGGGCCACGGCCGAATTCTTACGGACCTCATACCGTTACATCTTCGACGACGGCGTCGTGCCGTTGCCCGGCACCTCGAAACCCCGCCTGGCCCTCGAGACCATCACGCCGGGCCGGCCGTTCACCGTGGCCGGCCTAACGATCACCCCATTGGCATTTACCCACGGGCAGACCGAAGTGGTCGGGTTCCGGGCCGGCCGGATGGCCTATATCACCGACGTGAAGGCCATTCCGCCGGACGCCCTGCCGGCGCTGGCGGGCCTCGATGTCCTGGTGCTCAACGCCCTCTGGTGGCGCCACCACCCAACCCACCTGAGCATTCCCGAAGCCATCGCGGCGGCGCAGGCCATCGGTGCGGAGCGGACCTACCTCACCCACTTGACCCACGAGACCGGCCACGCCGAGCTTGCTGCCGCGCTGCCGCCAGGAATCGAGCCCGGTTACGACGGCCTTACTCTGGAGATTGCCCCATGAAACTTCACTACGGCCGGATGCTCTCCGACAAGCTCGACGGCCAGCACGGGCTCGGCCGAAACCGGATGGCCGAGCTGGTGCAGCGGTTCGGTGGCGTCTTGGCCGAGGTCGAGACTCGCCGGAGCCAGGGCGAGTACGGCTTCTATGGCCTGGGACGGCAAGACGACGTGGTGACCGGAATCCGCCGCTTCGCGGAGGGCGTCGGTCAGGCCTACGATCATGTCTTAGTGCTCGGCATTGGGGGCTCGGCACTCGGCACGCGGGCGCTGGTGACGGCGTTGCGGGCGCCGGCTTGGAATGAGTTGGACGATGAGGCTCGGGAGTATTTTCCGAGGATTACGGTGCTTGAGAATGTCGATCCGACGTCGATGGCGGCGGCCCTCCGGCGGATCGATCCGCGGCGGGTGTTTGTCAATGTGATCAGCAAGTCCGGCGGGACGGCGGAGACGTTGGCGCAGTACCTGGTCGTTCGGGGCTGGCTCGATCAGGCCCTTGGGCCCGATGCGGCGGTTCGGCATTTGGCGTTCACCACTGACCCGAGCAAGGGCCCGCTGCGAGAGCTGGCCACCCGCGAGGGGATTGCGGCGCTCGAGGTACCACCGGAGGTCGGGGGCCGATTCAGCGTCCTGACCTCGGTCGGGCTCTTGCCGGCGGCACTGGTCGGAATCGACATCGAAGGGCTGATTCGGGGCGCGAACCGAGCCCTTGACCACGCCGCCCGGCCCGACCTCCTTACCAACCCGGCCGCGCTCTACGCCGCGCTACTCTGGGCCGCCGACGCCTGGCTCGGCGCCAAGATTCATGTCCTGATGCCCTACAGCGACCGGCTCAAGGACTTTGCCGCCTGGTTCGTCCAGCTCTGGGCCGAAAGTCTCGGTAAGCGAGTTGACCGGCGGGGCCAGCCGGTCTTTGCCGGGCCGACGCCGTTAGGCGCGGTCGGCGCCTCCGACCAGCACAGCCAGGTCCAGCTGTTCATGGAGGGGCCTTTCGACAAGGTCGTCACCTTCGTCCGGGTCGAAGCCCCCAGTGAAGACATTCGGATTCCCCACCGGCCTGACTTGCCGGAGGAACTCGCCTATCTCCAGGGCCATACCTTGGGCGAACTGCTTCACGCCGAACAGGAAGCCACCTCGGCGGCCCTGGCCCGGATGGGTCGGATGAATGCCACGATCGAGCTGCCCCGCCTCGACGCTGAAGTCATGGGAGAGCTGATCATGTTCATGCAACTCGCCACCGGGTTTGCCGGGGCCTGGTACGGGGTCAACCCGTTCGACCAACCCGGCGTCGAGCTTGGGAAGCGGCTGACCTTCGCCGCCATGGGCCGGCCGGGGTTTGCCAAGGAGGGCTCAGCCACCGCCGACTCGGGCCTCCCCCCGGACATCACCTAGACGTTGACCAATTTGGTCAATGCCAAGAAATTGGTACCATGACCAAGCGCCACGCCCCGGTGAGCCTGTACGATGCCAAGACCAACCTGTCCGAGTTGGTCGACCTGGCGTCGGAAGGCGCCGAAATCATCATCATGAAATCGGGCAAGCCAATGGCTCGCCTGGCCCCCCTCGCTCGTCGCCACGCCCCCCGGGTGCCGGGCCAGGGCCGCGGCCTCTGGGGCGCCAAGGCCTCCTTCGATCAACCGCTCCCCGACCAGGTGCT
>JAYTTT010000491.1:0-3626 GCA_043744895.1 Gemmatimonadota bacterium
GATATCCGGGTGACCCAGGCGGAACTTCGAGCCACGGTCCGTCGCTTGATGGACCAGCGGCGCGCGTCCAGCGTCTACGTCCGCGGCGATCGGGCAACCCCCTACGGGAACGTGGTCCGGGTCATCGCGGCGCTCCACGAGGCCGGGATCACCTCCGCGGGATTGGTGACTGAAGCGGAAGACATTACTCGATGAGACTGCGGTCGGTGCCGCCGGTTCCCCGCCAAGGGATGATCGCCGGTGCGGCTGGCACGTTGGCGGTCCACGGGGCCCTGATTGCCATTGTCATGCTGTCGACCCGAGCGGCCGCCACGATCCAGCCGATTGTTTATAACGTTGAGTTGGTGGCGGCCCCGGCTCCACCGGCCGCGAAGGCCGCTCCCGTGGCCGCCCCAACACCACCGGCTCCGCCGAAAGTGGTACCGAAACCAAAACCGACTCCGAAGGCCGCCCCCGTCAAGCCCAAGCCGCCGGCCAAAGTCGATCCGAAGACGGAGCCCGCCCCGCCGCCCAAGGCCGCGACGGCACCGGCTCCCGGGGAAACGCCCAGTGTCGGGACCGATGTGGCAAATGTCAGGGTCGAAGGCGGGAAGCAGTTTCCGGATCTGGCCTACCTTCGGAACCTGACCAATGAGATCTTGCGTCGGTGGGCTCGGCCGGTTGGTTCGGCCGCCCTCGAGGCGGAAGTGACTTTCACCATCATGCGGGATGGCTCGGTGCGAGATATTCGGGTGATTCGAACCTCACGAAGCTACGCTTTCGACCTCGAGGCCCAGGGCGCGGTCGAGAAGGCGGCCGACGATCTGGCGTTCGGCCCTCTGCCGCGCATTTGGCCGCCGGATATCCTCCAGGTGGCTTTCCTCTTCCGACCGAAGGCTCGGCCATGAGGCGTTTCGGCTGGCTCCTGCTCTTCGGCGGCGGGATGATCGCGGCGCCGGCCGCGGCCCAGGATACGGTCAGGGTTCAGGGCGTCTATGATCCCGGCGTGCGGCTTGGCATCGTCGTGATGCCGACCTCGGTGGCGCTTGACTCGATCCGAGCCATCATCGCTCGCGACCTCGACTTCAGTGATCGGTTCGAGGTCATCGCGCTGCCGGCGACCGGAGGGCCGGTCGGCCCCGCGACCGACGCCCCGATCAACTATCCCCTCTACCGGACCCTGCGGGCGAGTTTCGCCGTCGAGTTGCTGAGCGCCGGTGGCAACGTGACGGTCCGGCTCCACGACCTGGGCGCCGAGGTGGTCCGGCAAGAAATGGCGGTGCCGCTCGACCCGTCGGGGCAGGGGGAGGCCCGGATGGCGGTGCACCGGGTCTCGGACGAGGTCGTTCGGTGGGTGAGCGGGAAGCCGGGCATCTCGGCCACCCGGATCCTGTTTCTCAACAACGGCGACAAGCGGATCTACCGGGTCGACTCGGACGGCTATGGGGTCGTCCCGATGAGTTCGCCGAACCTCCTGGTGCTTTCGCCGGTCTGGTCGCCGGACGGGAGTCGGTTCGCCTATACTCAGTTAGGCGGTGAGGGCGCCGGGACCATCGTGATCCAGTCGGTGGCCACCGGAACGAGGCAGGTCGTGCCGACCACCAACGTAGGGCAGAACATCACGCCGTCATTCTCCCCCGATGGCAGGAAGCTGGTTTTTTCCCGTTTAACCGAGCAGGCGGCCAACCTCCACGCCGTGAACGTGGCCGACCTGTGTTGCCTGGAGCGACTGACGGCTGGACGGTTTGCAGAAAACCTCTCGCCTGTCTATTCTCCCGACGGACGGCGCATTGTGTATGTGTCGAATCGCGCCGGGTCGCCGCAGGTGTATTCGATGGCGGCCGACGGGACCGATCAGGAGCTGCTGATCCCGTTTGACTATGGATCGACCGGCAATTCATTCGCTCCGGACTGGTCGCCCGACGGCACCACGATTGTGTTCCATCGGGAATACGGGGGGAGTCCGCAGATCGTCACGTTCGACGTGTCGTCGCGGCAGCTCAAGGCCCGGACGTCATCGGGCCGGAATGAAGACCCGAGTTTTGCTCCCGATGGGCGACACGTGGTGTTCGTGTCGAACCGGACCGGCCGTGGGCAACTCCATGTGCTGGACCTGGAAACCGGCCGGGTGCGGCAGCTGGCATCGCCGGGTTCCGCTCGATTACCGTCGTGGTCGCGACCGTTAGGCCGCGGCCGCTAGCGCAAGGGCGAACCGCCCTCACTTCACGAGGAGAACGACCGAATGCGTCTTCGATCGATGGTGCTGGCCCTCGCGGTCCTCGCTGGGTGCGGCAAGAAGGGCCCCGAGTCCGTTCCAACGCCGGCCGGTGGGACCCCGACCACGGGACCGGGCAACCAGGGTGGCTCGACGGCCGGTGGGACCACGACGACCCCGGCCGGTACCGGCGGGACCGACGCGGCCGTTACCGCCGACCTGATGCGGACGATGCAGGCGATGATTTACTTCGACCTGGACCAAGAAGTGGTTCGGGCAGACGGCCAGGCGGTTCTCGATCGGAAGGCGGCCATCATGCTCGCCAACCCCGCCCTTCGCGTCAAGATCTCGGGACACGCCGACGACCGAGGCTCCGATGAGTACAATCTGGTCCTGGGGAACAAGCGGGCGACCAGCGCCAAGCGCTACCTGGAGGCCAAGGGCATCGACGGGAGCCGAATCGAAACGGTCTCGTTCGGCGAGGAACGGCCGGCTGATCCCGCGTCCGGTGAGGAGGCGTGGGCCAAGAACCGTCGGGATGAGTTCGAGCTGATTGCCGGGGCGGCCCGGCTGGTGAAGCCGCAGTGATCCGCCGCTCGATCCTGGCTGGGTCGCTTGGGGCGCTGCTCGGCTGCGCGACCCCGGGCCATGTCCGGCGGGTCGAGACCCAAGTCCTGGTGCTCCGGGCCGAGACGGTTCGCCAGGATTCGGTGCGGGCGGCGTCGCTGGCCCGGATCATTCGGCTCCAGCAGCAAGTCCTCGATTCACTGACCAGCACCCGCCAGGCGTTGCGGGTCATGGACGCCAAGACGACGAACGACGTGACCGACGTGATGCGGCAGCTGCTCGCGGTCCAAGAGATGGTTGGACAAAGCCAGCGGAACTTGAGCCAACTCCGGGGTCAGCTCGACGCCCGGGCGGAAGCCCAATCGGGGGTGCCGGTGGCTTCCGCCGTTCCCGACACGTTGGCCCGGGGTCCGGTCGGCGTTCCTTCGGCGTCAGCGGAGCAGATGTACAATGCCGCCTTGCAGCAGTATCGCCGGGGCAGCGTGGGCACCGCGCGGCGGGCGTTCCTCGATTTCCTGCAGCAGTATCCGACCCATCCCAATGCGGTCGACGCGATGTATTTCGTGGCCGAAACATTCGAAACCGCCGCGCCCGATACCGCCATTGTCCGGTTCGGCGAAGTGCGAACCAAGTATCCTCAGTCGGCCCGGGCGCCGGCCGCGCTGTACAAAATTGGCTACGTGTTCGAGCAGTACCTCAAAGATCCGGCCCGAGCCAGGGCTGCCTACCAACGGGTTGTCGCGGAGTACCCTCGGTCCGAGGATGCCGAATTGGCCAAGACCCGGCTCGAGGCGCTGAAACCTTAAGGTTGAGCAGGTGATGGCTCGGTCCAGCGGCGAAATGCCGTTCCTCGACCACCTCGAGG
>JAYTTT010000492.1:0-3599 GCA_043744895.1 Gemmatimonadota bacterium
TCAGACGGGCTCCGGCTGCAAGCAGAGACCAGGAACAGCGACACGGACAGCGCGGCAACGAGGTTGGCTCGGGGGGTCGGCACGGGGAGTCCTCACGAAAGGGTGGTTGCGACTTTCGAATAGACTGGCACGGATCGCGGTTTTCTCACGGCACGACGGCCGGCCGACAATTGCCGGGCTCCGACATTGGAACTAGACTTGTGGTAGACGACCGCGCATCGGTGATTTCCCCAACCCCGGAAGCCGGGACCCTTCCTTGGCCGAACCCTTGCCGCCCTCCGCGATCCTCGAGCGCCACTATGAACTGATTCGGCGAACCGTGTCCGGCATCGGGTACCGGAACGGGTTTGACTCCGCCGAGGCCGATGAGTTGCTCTCGTGGTCCGTGGCCCAATTGGTCGACAAGGACTACGCCATCATCCGAAAATTCGATGGCCGGGGATCGCTCCACGGGTATCTGTCGGTGGTCCTCACCCGGCTCGCGATCGACTTCCGGAACGAGCAGTGGGGTCGATGGCGGGTGTCCGCCGCGGCTCGCCGCCTCGGATCCACCGCGGCTCGCCTCGAACGGCTCGTCTATCGAGACGGCCGCTCGCTCAACGAGGCGATCCAAACGCTCCAGTCTGAGGGAATCCCGGAGGACGAGGCCTCGCTCCGGCGGCTGTTTGCCCAGATCCCCGCCCGAACCCAAACCCGAACGGTCGGGCTCGAAGCCGCCGGCGAGATCGCGGGGGCCTCGAACGCGGAGTCGGTCTTCTGGGCGGTTGAGCGGGGCATCGCGCAAGCCGACTCCGAGGCGGCCCTGTCCGAGGTCCTCCGAGGCCTCGACTCGGAGGACCGGATCATCATCACCCTGCTGTTCTGGGACCGGTTGTCGGTGGCGGAGGTCGCCCGCCGGCTCCGGCTCGAGCAAAAGCCCCTCTATCGCCGGATCGAGTCGATTCAAACCCGGATTCGGCGCGAGCTCGAGCACCGGGGCATCGATCGGGAACGGATCTTGGTCATTGTGAACGAAGGAGTACCCGCGTGAGGCCTCGTCGGGGGGAGAAACACCGGTCATGGTAGTCAATGACGGTATGGATACGCCGAAGCTCGATCCGCTGGTCATGACCGGCTTGATCGATGGAACCCTGTCGCCGGCCGAGCGCCGGCGCGCGCTCGAGGTCATCGCCTCATCGCCCGCGGACTATGAGTGGTTCGTGGAAGCCTCGGAGGCCCGCGACGTGGCTCCGCCGAAGCGGGTGGTTCGGTGGGTACCCTTACTCGCCGCCGCGAGCCTTCTGACGGCCGTCGGAATCGGGCTGCTCGGCCGAGGGGCGTCCGCCGTCCGCCTGCTCGATCAACCGCTCGAGATCGCCCGCGCCGTTGGTGCCACTGGCTCCGACCCACTGACAACCCGGTTGGGGGTCAATTGGACCAGCGCCGTCGGATCCGGGACCCGGGGGAGCGGTTCGTCCGAGGGCCGCGCCACCGCAATCCGGATCGGTGTCAGCCTCGCCGACTTCGAGGTGGCCATCGCCGCCGGTGATTCCGTTTCGGTAGCGGAGGCTCGCCGCAACGTGGTCCGGCTCGTCGCCAGTCAGCCCGCGGGGGGGCCGGCCGCTCGGGCGTTCGAGTCCCTCCCGTGGCCCGCGTCGGCATCACAGCGAAGGAGGGTCATGCTTGGCATTGACGGATCGACCGGCGGAAGCCCCTGGACAACGGTTGGATCCTGGTACGAGGCCGCCCGCCTGGCTGCCCAGACCGGCCAATTGCATCCGCTCGTGGATCGGAGCCGGTTGCAGCGGGGAGTCGACGCCCTCCACGATCGGAACGGTTCGGCGGCGGCTGCCGTCGCCAGGCTGGCCGAAATTCGGGGCGAAGGACCGGAGGCGGCCGCGGCCATCCTGTCGCTTCTCGACTCGCTCCTCGCCGGCCCCGCCCAATAGTCGGCCGGCCACGCCCGATGCGCCGCCGGGCGGCCTTGATCTCGTTGCTGGCGCTCGCCTGTACTCGACCGCGGGCCTACCCAGGCCTCGACCAGTACCCGCTCCGCGCCGCCGCCGCCACCCTCTTCGCCGACGTTCGTCCATTCGAGGCGCGATTCGTCGCGGGCCGGTTCCGTCCCTGCCCCGCGGACCACCCACGGCTCCCGTCCACGTGTGATCCCCGCCTGCCCGAGGCGATCCAGCGGCGGGCGGCTGAACTCGCCGGCCGAGTGTCCCAGGCGCTCCAGGACCCGGCCAGCACCGACGCATTATGGACCTCGGCGATCCTGGACTTGGTTACGGGATCGCGCGACGAGCGCAGCCTGAGCCGAATCATCGGAGCGCTCCACGAAGTGGTGGCCCGCGACCCGGCAAGCGCGGCCGCGCTGAACGACGCCGCCGTCGCCCATTTCGTCCGGATGGGCCTCCGGGATCGGCCGGAGGAACTGTTGGAAGCGGTCACGATTGGGTGGAAAGCGGTCCAAGCGGACCCCGGTTCGGCAGTGGCCCGCTACAACCTCGCGCTCTACCTCGACCAACTCCAGTTGCGATCCCGGGCCGAGTCGAGTTATGCCGCCGCGCGGCAGGTGGAAACCGATCCCCGGTGGGCCGCGGACATCGATCGACGCGCCGCTCGGACTCAGGCCCACTCGGCCATCCGGTGGCCCCCGCCGCCGAGCCAGTTGTTCCCATCCGCGACCTTGATCGACTCCGCGGCCAAGCTGGATGCCGAGACCGTCCGCGACTATGCGATGGAGCAACTGTTGCCGTACTGGGCCAGAACCAAGACCCTCGACGCCATGGCCGCGGTCGGCCGGGCCCTCGCGGCGGTCGGCGATTCCACCATCGCATGGACGACCGCCACGCTCGAGCACCTCGAAGGCGGAGATGCGGACATCGTGTCGCGCAGCGTGCTGTCACTGGAGGCCGCCCAAGCGCTGAATCGAACCGAGCGCTATTCCGAGGCCCGGCCCCAGTACGAGCAAGCCATCCTCGGGCTGGGCCAAGGATTACCCCGAACCTCGGACCCGAGACGCCTGGCGCTTCGAGACCTGGCCGCATTGCGACTGGGCATGCTCCAGATTCACGCGGGTCGCTTCGGGGCGGCGGACTCCATCCACCGAACGCTCATTGCGCGATACACCGGCCATCTCGGAGCGGAGACGCTGGTCGGTCAAGCCCAATGGCAACTCGCCATCTCCGAGGGGCGCCAAAACCGAATCGGCAGCGCGATCCGGGCGTTCGAAGCTGCGGCGGGAGCCCTGGCGAGCGCCGGCGATAGCATCTCCCTTGCCTCGGTGCGAGCCGAGTTGGTGGAGGGGTACGAGCTCGTTGGCCAGTACTCGGCAGCCCTCCGTTCCGGACTCGCCGGCCTCGCGGCCCTCCGCCGGCACGGGTCGAGCGCGGCGTGGGGAACCGCCCTTGTCGGCGTGGGCGCCTCGCTGGAACGAATGGGAGCGGTGGTCCCCGCAATCGAGGTGCAACGAGAGATCATCGCCTATGCCGAGCGTGACGGCCGGCCCAGTGACCGAGCCGAGGCGTTCGCCCACTTGGCCCGTGGTCTGGCGGAGATCGGCCAGCATGACGCCGCCGCCCGCGCGATTGACTCAGGATGGACCGCGCTCGGCGCCG
>JAYTTT010000493.1:0-14216 GCA_043744895.1 Gemmatimonadota bacterium
CCCCCCTCTCTGTCAATATGAGTGAGACACCGAGTTCCTTGGAGTTTAGTGTAGGAGGGTGAGGAAGCAGTCCCATGGGTTCCCCCATTGCTGTTGGTCTGAAGAAGTCGCATGATGTTGGGATGACGGACAAAGCCCAGCGTCGGCGGTTTATCCGGTTAGCCGGACGCGGTGACTCCGTGCCTCGCGGTCGCCCCTAGTAACCTCCATCAACGCGTTCCGACCGTATTGCTACCGACGACTCTCCAGCGTGTGGCCTCCGCTGGCGTCAACTGGTTACCTGCTTTAGACTTACCCCATGCCGACAGTCTTTCGCCATGGCCCCTATCGGTTCTTCTTCTACTCCGCCGATGGGCATGAGCCGGCCCACGTCCACATCGAACGTGACGCTAATGCCGGAAAGTTCTGGCTCGACGTGGCGGCTACGGCGCCAAGGAATTGCGACTGATCGAAGGGCTGGTGACCACCAATCGGGAACTCTTGCTGCGAGCGTGGAATGACTACTTCACCGATTGAACTTCGCCCACCTTGGGCACAGGCTGTCCAGATCACCGAGGACCTGCTGGTCGTCGAGCTGCTCGACGCACGGGTGCTTTCCGTTCCCCTGGCGTGGTTCCCCCGGCTCTTGGCCGGCAGTCCGGTCGAACGGTCCAACTGGCGTCTCGTCGGGCGTGGCGAAGGTATTCACTGGCCCGACCTCGACGAGGATATCAGCATCACAAGCTTGCTCGCAGGCTACGCCTCCACCGAGAGCCAGCAGTCACTCAAGCGATGGCTCGGATGAGCCGCCTAACAAGCGCATGCACCAGACGTGGAACGCCGCGATCAAGGCGGGTTTCATTCGAGGCCTAAGTGTTTGAGGACTTCGGGTGGCGGGCCGTCGAACGCCGGGAGCGGGATGTTGCCGATGTACTGGAGGTCCTTCATCCCTTCGCGGGTGGTATAGAATCCCGTCGCCGCCAGATCGCGGACCAGGTCGAAGAATCTGGCCGCCGTCTTGCACCTTGGCTTTGCGGTTGGTTCGTAGCAGATGTCGTCACCAATCAGGCCGCGCTGCGGGCCGCTCAGTTTGGCAAAAGCTTTCCTGAACCGGCGCTTGGCTTCGGCGTCGAGCCACGCCAGGCCACTTCGGATCTGGGCCAGTCCCCCGCGCTGGTAGTCGTAGGGTGCGCTGGCCCACTCGTTGATGAAGTCGGGAACCCCAACTTGGCTGGCCGACGGGCTTTGGTCATCGGCCGGGATGATGGTGTCGCAGAGCGCGGTGAGGGTGGTCAGTTCCTCGGCGGTCAGCACCTTGTCCCAGGGAGTCTTGGGGTGGATCAGGTCGGGATCGGACGGCGTGCCGGCGGGTCCGGTCCACCCCGGTTCCGGCGGTGGGGCGGGAGTTCCTGCCTGGCAAGCCGTGGCCTGGCCGAGGATCGGCAGGGATACGGCGGAAACGCCTAACGTCTTCAGCAGGTCGCGGCGATCCATCAAATGGCCCCCCGTTTCAGCTCGGCCAGGATATGGTCGGTGGTGCGCCAGGCCAGCGCCAGAATCGAAATCGTCGGGTTCTTGTCGGCGTTCGAAACGAACGGAGCGCCGTCGGTGACGAACAGGTTCTTCACGTCCCACGCCTGGCAATGGGCATTCAAGACCGAGGTGCGGGGGTTGTCGCCCATCCGCACGGTGCCGACCTCGTGAATGATCTGACCGCCCTTGGCAATCACTTTGGAACCGTCGGTTTCGACCGCACCGCCCACCTTGCCGCCCATGGCTTCGATGATCTGCGCGAAGGTCTTGACCATGTGCGCGGCTTGCCTGGTTTCGTGGGAACTCCACTTCCAATGGAACCGGAGCACCGGGATACCCCACCGGTCGACCACCGTGGGGTCGAGTTCACAGTACGAGTCGTCGTTCGGAATCATCTCGCCCCGGCCATCGAAATACACGAAGGAGCCGTAGTATCGCCGGGCTTCTTCCTTAAACCGTTTGCCGTAGGCGCCCTTGGTGTAGTTTTCGAGGCCCCAAAAGATCCCGGCATCCGGCATGTCGCGGCCCCCGCCAAACTCGACATGATAGCCGCGGGCAAAATCGAGCTTGCCGGCCGCCTGTTCCTGGTAGAGCCACCACGGCGTGTACATGTGGAGCCGGGTGGTGCCCTCGTTGTTGTGGGGCGGGAGATGCTCGAGCGCCGGGATTTGTCCCCCGATTCCGGCCCCCACGGTGTCCATCAGCCCTTTGCCGACGAGTCCGGTGCCATTGGCGATTCCGTTCGGAAACAACGGGGACTTCGAGTTGAGCATGATCCGGGAGGTTTCGCAGGCGCTCGCGGCCAGCACGACGAGGCGGGCCCGGGCGTGTTGGTCGGTCCGGGTGGTTTTGTCGATGTAGTTGACGCCGGTGGCCCGGCCCCGGCCGTCGACCGTGACCTCTCTGACCATGGCGTTGGCGATGATGGTCAGGTTGTTGGTGGCCAGGGCGGGGGGAATCAGGACCGTCGTGGACTGAAAGTTGGCTTTGATCGAACAGCCGCGGCCGCAACCGGTGGCGTAGAAGCAGGCTTGCCGCGCCCGCATGGCGTCACCCACGACCCGCTGGGCAAGCGGGTTGCCGGGAAAGAGTTTGGCCGGCCATCGATCGGCGTCCTGCTTCTGGGTCAGGACCGCAATTGGCGCGGGGATGACCGGAATGCCCAGCGGCAGGCAGTGCTTCTTGGTCAGCAGGTCGAACGCCCGAGGCTTCGGGGGTGGCATCTGGGTCCCGTTCCGGGAAACCGGGGTGTTCTCGAGACCTTGATCGTGAGCGTAGACCCCGATCAGCGCCTCGGTCTTGTCGTAATACGGCTCGAGCTCATCGTAGGTCAACGGCCAATCAATGCCGAGCCCGTCGCGGGTTCGGGGCTTGAAATCATAGGGCCCCATCCGGGGAGCAATCCGGCCCCAATGATTGGTCCGGCCGCCGAGCATCCGGGCTCGCCACCACATGAAATCCGATCCAGGCGCCACGGTGTAGGGCTCGCCGGGGACCCGCCAGCCGCCGTCAACCGTGGCGTCGTAGAAGCCAAAGGGCTTGTCGGCGGTGCCGTCGCCCCGGAGCGGGGCATCCTTTGGCAACTGAAACATTGGGGTTTCGCGGACCGGGTCGTAGTTCCGGCCCGCTTCGAGCAGGAGGACCTTCAAGCCGTTGACGGCGAGCTGGAAGGCCGCCATCCCGCCACCGGCGCCGGAGCCAACCACGATGGCGTCATATTGTTGCTGTTTCAACGACGTCGCCTCCTAAAGGGATCCACCGGCGGCCTTGAGAAACCGCTCGGCCAGCACTTCGATCCGATCGTGACCGGCCTCGACCGCCTCGGCGAGAAGCTGCCGCATCGGCCCGATCAACCGGGGGTCTCCCCACGGAAGACCGGTTGCTTCCTCGGCGCTCGCAGTATCGCCTCGATTGGCTCCGGCCAGCAGGGCCCGGGCGGCGGCCAGCGGAAAACCGGGGTCGTCCGAGGGGGGAAGGGAATACCGCGGGGGCGGTCCGTCGCTGTCTTCGTTGACAAAAGCCCGTGACACGGCGCCTCCCCCGGTTGCTCCAATCTAGGCTTTGCCACGGGCTTGGTCCACCGGACCGAATCTCCTATCATAGTCCTCTCCGCCACGAGACTCAGACTATGCTCCCGCCCTTGCAAAGACTTCGACGTTGGTTGTTCGCACTCGGGGCCGGAACGGCTCTGGTGACGACGGCGGCCCAGAGCCAGCCCAGGGCGTATTGGTTCGGCAAGGTCGTGACCGGTGCCGGTCCGGTGATCGACAACGGCGTGGTGGTGGTGTCGGGAGACCGGATCGAGCGAGTAGTACCGGCGGGTTCGGCCGGGCTCCGGGGGATTCCGGTAACGGATCTCCGCCGGTTCACCGC
This sequence comes from Gemmatimonadota bacterium, assembly GCA_043744895.1. GTDB lineage: Bacteria > Gemmatimonadota > Gemmatimonadetes > Gemmatimonadales > GWC2-71-9 > SHZU01. The sequence continues at coordinate 3,886 of JAYTTT010000493.1, forward strand.
GGTACCGGGTCTGATCGACGCCCATGTCCACATCACGTATTGGTGGGACCGGGCGCCCGGGACCAAGCCCTGGGAACAACTCGAGAAGCGCCCGGCGCCCACTTTGTTGGTCCTGGCTCAGGAGAATCTTCGGAAGACCCTCGAGACCGGCGTGACCACGGTTCGCGACCTCTACGCGGCCGACAAGACCAGTATTTACCTCCGGGACCTGATCAACGAGGGCCGGGTCGCCGGCCCCCGGATGTTCGTGGCCGGTTGCGGCCTGGTGAAGCAGCCGGACGGGACCTTTTGCGGTGCGGTGGGTCACGGCGCGGCGGCCGTCTCGGCCGCGGTCATCGGGCAGATCGACCAGGGGGCCGATCTCATCAAGATCTTCGGGTCGACGGGCAGTGCCGACGACTTGTCCGGCACGCCGACCTTCACCTACGACGAGTTCAAGGCGGCGGTCGATGCTGCCCATGGCCGCGGCAAGCGGGTGACCGTGCACTCGTACGGCCCCGAGGCGGCGAAGGACGCGGTCCGGGCCGGAGTGGAATCGATCGAACATGCGGTCGATCTCGACGACGCGACGTTGGCGGACATGGCCCGGCGCGGGACGATCTACGTGCCCACCATCGACCACAACCGATACTATGCCGATCACCGGGCCGAGTATGGGTACTCCGAGCAGAACGCCGCCGATCTGCGGGCGTTCGTGGTCCGGAACCTCGAAACCGCCCGGCGGGCCCACCAGGCCAAGGTCAGACTGGCCATGGGTTCGGACGCAGTGTTTACCGGGTTCGGCGAAAATACCCGGGAGCTCGAGTGGTTCGTGAAGGCGGGCCTGACTCCGGCCGAGGCACTGGCGACGGCCACGACGACCGGGGCGGTGTTGCTGGGTCAGGAAGCGACGTTAGGCAAGATCGCCCCGGGCTACTACGCCGACTTGGTGGGGGTGGAAGGGAATCCCCTGGCCGACATCACGGCCCTGACCCGCCGGGTTCGCTGGGTCATGAAGGGCGGCCAGGTCATGACTCGTACACCCACCGTCCGCCGACCATAGTTCGCTCGATCGGAATCGTGACCAGCGAACTCGGTGGCTCCCGGTACGGGTCGCGTCCCAAGACCACGAGGTCGGCCAGCTTTCCAGCCACGAGCGAGCCCTTCAGGTTCTCCTCATACGAAGCGTAGGCGCCATGGAGCGTCGCCACCCGGATGGCCTCGTCGAGGGTGATCTTTTGGTGAGCGCCCCAGACGGTGCCTTTCATGTCGGTTCGGGTCACCATCGATTGGAGCCCCATCATCGGTTCGAACGGCCCGGGCGGGTAGTCCGAGGCGAAGGTCGGGCGAATTCCGGCATCGAGAAAGCTTCGGAGGGCAAACATCCGGTCGAGCCGCGCCGCACCGTACTCCTTCATTTTTTCCCCGTGCCAATAGACGTAGGTCGAGAACGGGGTCGGAATGGCGCCCAGGGCCTTGATCCGCCGGACCAGATCGTCGTTGATGAGGGTGCAGTGTTCGAGCCGGAACCGGGGATCCTTCCTCGGGTATTCCCGTTGGAGCCGCTCGTAGAGGCCGAGCACGATGTCGATGGCGACGTCGCCGTTGCTGTGGACCCCGATCTGGAGATTGGCGCGGTGGGCCTTTTCGAGCGCCGGCCAAAGTTCCTCGGCCGGACTGACTAAGATGCCGAAGTCGGTAGGCCGGCCGACGTAGGCCTCGGACATCCGGGCGGTACGTTCGGAGATCGACCCGTCGCACACGGCTTTCATGCCGCCAAGCCGGACCCATTCATCGCCGGCTCCTTGTCGCATCCCGGCGGCGATGATCTTGTCGATCTCGGTGGAGTAGATCAGGGTGTAGATCCGGGTGCCCAGATCACCCGCGGCCCGGGCGTCGAGGTAGGCGCGCCAATCGGCGGTTGAGGCGCTGGCGTCGTGGACCGAAGTAATCCCGGTCTTGGCCAGCATCTTGGAGATGATCTTGACGCCTTCGCGGCGGTCGTCCGGGGTTTCCTTGACCGGGATCAGCCGTTCGACGAGCCGGACCGCGGTTTCCGCGAGCCGTCCGCTCGGTGCCCCGGAGCCGTCGCGATCGATCTTTCCGCCGGCTGGGTCGGTGGTGGCGGCCGTGACGCCGGCCCGGTCGAACGCCATCGAGTTGCAGTAGGCGGTGTGGCCACCGCGGTGCTCGATGAACACCGGATGATTGGGCGCCGCCAGATCGAGGTCGGCCCGGGACAGCGGGCGGCCTTCGGTGGTTTTGGTGTCGTCGTATTTGAAGCCAAGGATCCATTCGCCGGCCGCCGTCTTGGCGGACCGGTCTCGGACCGCAGCCTGGATGGCGGCAATCGACCGGAGGTCGCAATCGATCCGGACCAAGTGCTGGAGACCGGCACTGGCCGGGTGAGAATGGGCGTCGATGAAGCCCGGCACGACGGTCTTCTGGCCGAGATCGATCCGGTTGGTGAGCGGGCCGGCGAGTCGGCGGATTTCGTCGTTGGTGCCGATGGCCAGAATCCGGTCGCCCCAAATGGCCAGCGCGGCGGCTTTGGGACGGGCCGGATCCATGGAGACGATATTGCCGTTCACCAGAATAGCGGACGGCTGCTGCCACTTGTGGACCGCGAAGGGCACGGCGGCCAACGAGGCAACGAAATCACGGCGACGGTAGTTCATCGGACTCCTCCGGCGCGATAGCGCTTCACGGCGGTTCGCTCCACGTCGGCACGGGTAAAAGCTACCGGCTTCAAATCTCCCTCTGCAAACCTTTCGGCCTGATCGGCGAACCGGGGTGAGTCGATCCGATTGGATTGACCGTATGCCAAGACGGAAAATGCCCGGGGCACGTCGCCAAACTCAACGGCCAGAATCCAGCCGTCGCCGCCCTGGGCAGACTGCTTCCCGTCGGGCTCGTCGCGGTAGGATAGCACGCGGAAACAGCCCAAGTCGCCGGAGCATCCTCCAACCGGAACATCCCGGCCTCCGAGTCGGATTCGATGGACTTCACCCCAAGAGACGTCGAGCCGGCCATACCGTTTCTGAACGGAATCGGCCGCAACCTTGAGCGCGGCAACGGCCTCGGTTGGGTTGGCCAATCCGCGGGGGGTGCTGATCGGCTCGGTGATTGACCACTTCTCAGCGAACGGCTCCTTGATTCGAGAGCCGTATTGCCGCCACCACCGTTCGAACAGGACCCCGCCCCGCGACTGAGGTGCGACCGAGCGGTCCCAGGAGGACAGGACGGCAATGGCGTCGGCCGGAGGAGCCGGCACGGTGGCTTCCGCCGCACGGAGCAAATCGGGCAAGATTCGTTCGGCCAAGAGCATTCGGTAGCTGTGCTTGGTGCGGATCACGTCCTCGAGGGAAAACTTGTCCTCGGGGTACCGAATCAGGTCGAGGGCGTGTTGGCTCCGGAGCCGGAGGCTCGGCGGCTCGACGTTGGGTGGGAACCGGGCCGGATCGAGCGGCGCCTCGAGGTTGGCGAAATGAGGCGAGTCGTTCTCATTGTGGACATAGCCCGTGGCCGGGTTCTTGACCATCGGCATTGAATCCCACGGTACCAAGCGGGAGAACATCCCTCGGCGGGATCGGGCGGGAATGACGAGTGAGTCTCCGCCGGGCGGGTGTGGAAGGGCCGGCAACGATCCGTTCCAGACGTAGAGAATGTTTCCAGCCCGGTCGGCATAGGTCAGATTCGAGGTTGTTCGGGCCCGGATCTTCAGGGCGGTTTCCCACTCGAGCAGCGAGGTGGCCCGCATCATCTTGAGAAACTGTTCACCGCCGCGAAACTCGCCCTCGCTGGCGGTTTTCAGGATGTAGGCTTTGCCGTCTTTCCGGTCGATGACTGGTCCGAACGGCGAACTCCACGAGGTCCGGGTTTCGTTGCCCGCCGTCACGGTGGTTTTGGTGAGGGGTACCGGCCGCCCGTCGACGATGATTCGGTCGAGGCCGCCCTTCGCCAGCGGCACCGCGTAGAGTTCATCGTTGTCGACGGCATTGTTGGTAGTGGCCCATCCCAGGTCACGATTGAAGCCGCCGACGACCGCAAAGGCCCCGCCAATTCGGAAGTCACCGTAGAAATCGAGCTGGCCTGGAATGACGATGTGGGCCTCGTAGTAGCCGGCGTCCCACGCCAGGTGCGGATTGCGGAGCAGCATGGCTCGGCCCGAGGTGGTCCGCGAGGGCGCCAAGGCCCAGGCGTTCGACCCTTCGTCCGCGGCGCGGGTCGAAGGTGGGCTCGGCTTCCGGTCGAGCAGTCGCCGGGCGCCCCGGAGGTCGGGAGCGGCAATCTCCCGGGCCAGAACGTCCCAGCCGGCAAAGACCGGTTCGATCCGGGGGGAGAACTCGGTGGGGTGCCGGGCCACGTAGTCGTTGATGGCGGCCGCGAATCCCTCGTACATCTGGCGGGTGGGGAGTTCCAGCCGAGGCCAGACGCGTTTGGCGTGGGCGTGAATTGGACGCCGTTCGAAGTCTTGCTCCAGGCTGTCGGGGCCGTAGACTGCGCCCATATCGCCTCGTCCGCTGATCACGGCGTTGACGACTCGGGCCCCGTAGTCCTCTAACTCCACCCAAGCGAGGCCGTAGCCGGCCTGCCGGAAATCGGCTGCGTAGATGTGCGGCACGCCATGTTCAGTCCGAATGATTTCAGGGCGACCCTGGGCGTTTCCTTCACTCACGACCCAAACGAGGGCGAGGGCGGCGCTAAAGACCCACCGTCCGGTGCCGAAGGTCCGCTGCCGGGGCCAGACCTCGTTGAGGGTCCACGGGGGGGCAACCGATGGAGAGATCGTACTATCCACCGAACTGGCGAAGGTGGTGATCGAAATGTCGGTATGCCAAGATACCCCAAGACGTTCGCGTCATCGAACCGAAGAACGGATGGGTCGCGCCGACCTTCGTTTCGGGTTTGGAGAACCGTTCAGCCAGCGCGCAAAGACGTTCGACGTCCTTTGCAAACTCGGTTGGAGCAGTCGCGAGCAATTGGGGGGCGGTGGCGGCCTTGGCCTTGGGGATCGGGAGAACGTACATGATGAGCTGTTTGATCGGCGGCCACGAGCCGATCGGCATCCCGGTCCGAAGCCCCTCCACCTCGCCCATGCTCATTCGAGCCGAGTCGATCAAGTGGGTGATCATCCTCGGGGCCGTCAGGGTTCCGAACTGACCCTTGGCGTCTGGGGAGATGCTCTTCACGCGGCGGATGATGTCGGCCCGGTCGGCCGGGTGATTGAGCGATTTCACTTCCAGTCCTGAACCAGCCGCTCAGCGATCCGGCCTTCCGTGGCCTCGAGCTCAAAGAAATCGCCGGTGTTCTGATTGGTAAACACCGCGACAATCAGCGGGCCGCCAGGATAGAAAATGATGCCGACGTCGTTACCGGCGTAGGGTGGCCAGTCCCCGGTCTTGTGACCGATCGACACCCCCGGTTTCCAAGCGAGCCGCTGCGGCAACCGGGAGCTGGAGAACTGGCGGAGCAGCATGTCCACCATCATCTGGCTGTGTTGTTTGTTGGCGTAGGTTGCGTCCTTGATTCCTTCGAGGAGCTGGACCATTTCGCGAGCCGTGGTGCGGCCGAGCCACTTGGTCGAGTCGCCCTCGAGTTTGAAACTCCGGGCCGCTCCAGCGGCGTCACCGGGGAATCCCTTCGAGAAGACCTCCTGGTCGGTCATCGCGGCGTTCTTCGGATCGGCCCGGATCCACACTTCACGGAACAGATCGCCGGTCGTGAACTTGAGCCGGGTCTGCTTGAATCCGAACTTGGCCAAGGTCTCGTTTACCCGGGCAACGCCGACCTTCTTGATGAGAATGTCGGTGGCGGTGTTGTCGCTGGTGATGATCATCTGCTCGACCAAGTCCCGAATGGTCGGATTGAGCCCGACGTCGAAGGTCTGGATCAAGCCGCTGCCGGCTCGCTGGTCTTCGAGCCGTACCAGATAGCGGTCCGTCAGCTTGATTCGCCCGGTCTCCACATCGCGAAATACCTGGATCATCACCGGCAGCTTGATGACGCTCAGGGTATTCATGGGCACGTCCCCGCGGACGTCGATCGTCTTGCCCGACGGGATATGCTTGGCGTAAATCGAACTCCGGGCCTTCAAGCCGTCGAGCATCTTGGCGACGTCAGCTTGGAGGGTCTGGGCCGTCGCTCGTGGCGCCAAGGTCAAGAGGCCGAGTAGCAGTAGTTGGATGGAACGGATCATCGGGCACCTGCCATTGGGTTGGCCTGCTTGACTGCTTCGGCAATCGGTTCGAGCGCCGCCGCAAAATGGTGGGCGAACTGGTCCAGCGTTTCGGGGCTCATCGCGGTCGACAGGACGTACATCTGCCGGGCGGCCGCAAACACTCCTCGGTTGAGGAGCGACAAGTGCATCAACCGCAGCAATCGCCGGTCGCCCCGATTGGCGTCGCGGGCGTTTCGGAGCGGCGGGGCCATGAAATGAAGCTGGAGCACCGATCCGGTCCCGATCACGAGCCCGTCAATGCCGGCCGCATCGAGGATGCCATTCAGACGAGCGCGGAGGCCGTCGCCGGCCTCGTTGAGCCGGGCTACGGCGTCCCGATCGAACAGCTCCAGCGTCTTGAGCCCCGCTGCCATGGTGGCCGCGTTGCCGTTGTAGGTCCCGGAATGGGTGATGGCACCGGGCCGAGTCGGATCGTAGGTGGCCATCACATCGGCCCGGCCGCCGAACGCGCCAACGGCTAAGCCGCCGCCGATGATCTTGCCGAAGGTGGTCAGATCGGGACGGATCCCGTAGCGCTCCTGGATGCCGCCGAAACCGAGCCGGAAGGTGATGATCTCGTCGAGCACCAGCAGTACCCCGCACTCGGCGGTGACCGCGCGGAGCCCGTGGAGAAACGATGGCTCCGCCGGGATGGCGCCGCCCGCTCCCATCATCGGTTCGACGATGACGGCGGCCAGTTCGTGCTGGTGCTTCCGAATCAGATCCGCGGTATAGTCGAGGTCATTGAACGAGCCAAGGAGTACTTCACTCAATGCGCCGGGAGAGAGGCCGGCGGTGGCGTTGGTTCCGTATGGTGGTGCCATGGCCACGGCCACCTGGTCGTGGGAGCCGTGGTAGCCCCCCTCCATCTTCATGATTTTCGCCTTGCCGGTAAATGCCTTGGCGGCCCGGAGGGCGAAGAGCGTGGCCTCGGTGCCCGAGTTGCAGAACCGGATCCGCTCGACCGACGGTACCCGGCTGCAGAGCAGTTCCGCCAACTGGACTTGGAGCTCGTTCGCAGTGCCATGGACGGTCCCCTGGCTTTCCTGCGCCACCATGGCCTCGTGGACGGCCGGATGGACATGACCATGGAGCAGCGAGGTGAAGTTGTTCAGGAAGTCCAGGTATTCGTTGCCGTCGGCGTCCCAGAGTTGGCAGCCTTTGCCCCTGGAAACGAACAGGGGATACGGCAGATGGAAGGTGCCGGTTCGAGTGTCGCCGCCAGGCATGACCCGTTGGGCGCGGTCGAACAGTTGTCGGGAGCAAAGGGTCCGGCTCTGAAAGAGGCCGAGTTGCTCGTGATCGAGTGCGGCGATCGGGTCCATCGGGATCTCGGGTTGGTGAGGGGGATAGGGAAATTGTAGTGCGGAAGGGGGTTGGGGGCTAGCGGCTCGGCACTCGGCGCTCGGCACTCGGCGCCTGGTTGGGGGGCTTAACGCAAGGGGTGGGGGGGCGTCTGGTTGGGTGGGAGTGGAATTGTCGGCAGACTGGTAGACTCTAGCCCTGAGGATTGCCCTAATGTTCGCCAAAGTCGTGGGTTTTGGGATTGTCGCGTTGGTGCTGGCCGGAACGGCGGAGGCCCAACGGCCTTGCACCCACAGAGACCGGGTCCGGGACCGAGTTGAGGATGTCCGGGACCACCGGGAAGATCGCCGGGATCGAGTGGAGGACGTCAGAGATCGCCGGGAGGATCGGCGGCACCGGCGTCACGTTAGAGGGGTGGCCGACCGGGTCGAGGATCGGGCGGATCGACGGGAAGATCGGCGCGACCGGCGGGAAGATGTTCGCGATCGGCGGGAAGATCGTCGTGATCGGCGGACCTGCGGGGCCTAACCAATCCGGCGTCGGCTCGACGAACCATGCAGATCCTTGAGGGGCGGGCGGATGGCCCGCCCTTCTTGCGTTCTGGCATCCGGCCCTAGCGGGCCTGCGGTCAGCGACCGAGATTCTGTCTCGGCACTCGGCACTCGGCACTCGGCACTCGGCACTCGGCACTCGGCACTCGGCACTCGGCAAGGGTGAGGTTCAATGCGTTTTCTGCTGGCGGGGGTGGGGGGGTTGGTTTTGGTCACGGAGGCGGTGGCCCAGGTGGACTACGCGCGGGCGGATCGCTTGCTGTCGTGGAACACCAGTCGGTTGGTGTCGGGCGATTCGGTTCGGCCGCAGTGGTATCCTGACGGGAACCGGTTCTGGTACCGGAATAAGACGGCGACTGGGGCCGAGTATGTGGTGGTCGACCCGGGCCGGGGCGGCCGATCGCTGTTGTTCGATAATGCTCGGTTGGCGGCTGCGATGACGGTGGCTCGCGATACGGCGTACGATCCGAGCCGGCTGCCATTTGCTTCGTTCAAGTTCGGCAACGATGGGCAGGACGAGCGAGAGATCCAGTTCAATGCCAGCCGAAAACGATTCGTTTGCGACATCGGGGTTTATCGTTGCACGGTATCGGATACTCTGCCGAGCGAGGTGCCGTTTGTGTTGTCGCCGGACAAGAAGTGGGAGGCGTTCATCGCCAAACACAACGTCTGGATTCGGCCCCGGGGCGGCAAGGACTCGATCCAGCTGACGACCGATGGGGTCGAGTACTGGGGCTACGGGCTTACGATGCCGAGGCCCAGCGACCTCGTTCGTCCCCAGCCAAGGCGGCCGACGATCCGGTGGTCGCCGGACTCGAAGAAGCTGGCGGTTTGGCGGCAGGACGAACGTCGGGTCGAGCACATGCACTACATCTCGATGACGGCGCAGCGGCCGAAACACTATAGCCAGCCCTACGCGCTGCCGGGCGATAGCGTGGTGCCGGTACCGACGTTGCACCTCCTTGATGTTGCCACGAAGGGCAACGTTCTGGTTCAACTCGCGCCGGTGCCGGCCCAGCTCAATACGATCGGCTCGGCCCGTGATTCGGCCTGGAGCGAGGCGAGCGACAAGGTCTATATCAGCGCTCTTTCGCGGGGGTCGAAGCGGGCTTGGCTGACCGCGGTCGATGCGACGACCGGGTCCCAAACGGTGGTGGCGAGCGATAGTCTGGCCACCTACGCGGAGTGGTCGCCGCCAACGGATCCGCAGACCTGGTACACGAGCAAGGACGGGCAGGACATTTTCTGGTGGTCGGAGCGAGACGGCTGGGCCCATTTCTATCGCTACGGCGCCGACGGCCGGGTCAAGAATCGGTTGACCGAAGGACCGTGGTTTGCGAGCGCGATCCAGTCGGTCGACGAGGTCGCCAAGCAGGTCTACTTCACCGCCCGGGGCCGTGAGTCTGGGCAGTTCTGGTACTACGCCAAGCTGTACCGGGTGAACTACGACGGCACCGGCCTCGTCTTGCTGACGCCGGAGGATGCCCACCACGACATCGACTTCTCACCGAGCGGCAAGTATTTCGTCGATACCTACTCCCGGATCGAAACCGCCCCGGTCACGATGCTCCGCTCGGCGCTCGATGGCCGGGTGATCCGGCCGCTGGAGACCGCCGACATCAGCCGCCTCAAGGAAGTGGGCTGGCAACCGGGCCGGGTGTTTACCGCCAAGGCCCGGGACGGGATCACCGATCTCTACGGGGTGATTTACCTGCCGCCTGGTCTCGATAGCACCGTGAAATATCCGGTCATCGATAACATCTATCCCGGTCCCCAGGTTGGGAGCGTCGGAGGCTGGAGCTTCAAGTCGGGGGGTGAGGCATTCGCGCTGGCCCAGCTCGGGTTCGTGGTGGTCCAGATCGATCATCTCGGGACCCCGATGCGCTCGAAGGCTTTCCACGACAACTACTACGCCAACTTCATCGACAACGGCTTGCCCGATCACGTTGAGGTGATCAAGCAACTCGGCGCCAGGTACCGATTTCTCGACCTCTCCCGAGTCGGGATCTTCGGCCATTCGGGCGGAGGGTTCGCTTCGGCGGACGCGATGTTCAGGTATCCGGATTTCTTCAAGGTGGCGGTGTCATCGAGCGGCAACCACGACAACCGGAGCTACAACATCTATTGGTCGGAGAAGTACCAGGGCCTGATGACACGCGACACCCTCCGAAAGACCGACAATTACGAAAGCTCAGCCAACGGAGGATACGCCAAGAACCTGAAGGGCAAGCTGTTCCTGATGACCGGGGACATGGACGACAACGTGCACCCGGCCA
>JAYTTT010000494.1:0-3585 GCA_043744895.1 Gemmatimonadota bacterium
CTCGACGACCGCCGGGTCACCCCCGCCCACCGCCTCCGCAATGGCCGTGACTTCGTCGCCACCGCCAAGTGGGTCCTCTTCGGCCACCACTTCGCCGCCATCGCCGGCGCGGGACCGCTGGTCGGGCCCGTGCTCGCGGCGCAATTCGGCTATCTCCCCGGGACGCTGTGGATCATCGTCGGGGTGATCCTCGGCGGCGCCGTGCAGGACTTCGTCATCCTGGTCGGCTCGATGCGACGCGACGGCAAGTCGCTCGGCCAGATGGCCAAGGAGGAGATCGGCCCGACCACCGGAGTGATCGCCATGGTGGCAATCCTCGCGATCATGGTCATCCTCCTCGCCGTGCTCGCCCTGGTCATCGTCAACGCGCTCCGCGACAGCCCGTGGGGGGTCTTCACGCTGCTTTGTACCATCCCGATCGCTTTCCTCATGGGCTTCTGGATGAAGGTCTGGCGCCCGGGCAAAGTCGGCGAGGCCACCGCCGTCGGCCTGGTGCTGCTGATTGCCGCTCTGATCGGGGGACGCTACGTGGCCGAGTCGGCGACCCTGGCGCCGCTGTTCACCCACGGGGGCGTTACCATCGCGTGGGGCATCATCGTCTACGGCTTCGCGGCGAGCGTGCTGCCGGTCTGGATGCTCCTCCTTCCCCGCGATTACCTCAGCACCTACATGAAGATCGGGACCGTCGTGCTCCTGGCGGTCGGGATCTTCCTGGTGATGCCGCCCCTCAAAATGCCGGCCATCACTGGGTTCATCGCCGGGAACGGACCAGTCTTCGCGGGAAAGCTCTTCCCCTTCGCGTTCATCACCATCGCCTGCGGGGCGATTTCCGGGTTCCACGCGCTGGTGGCCTCGGGCACGACCCCGAAGATGATCCGCTGTGAGGCCGACGCGCCGATGATCGGGTACGGCGGGATGCTGATGGAGTCGTTCGTGGCGGTAATGGCGCTCTGCGCCGCCACCGCGCTCGATCCGGGCCTCTACTTCGCGATCAATGCGCCGTTATCGTCGCTCGGCGGCAACGTCACCCAGGCCGTCGAGGCGATCCGGGAGTGGGGCTTCATCGTGACCCCCGAGCAGATCGATGGGATGGCGCGCGCGGTCGAGGAATCGACGCTCCTGGGCCGGACCGGCGGGGCCACTTCTCTTGCCGTCGGGATGGCCCAGATCTTCAGCGGCGCCTTCGGCCCCGGGCTGATCGCGCTCTGGTATCACTTCGCGATCATGTTCGAGGCCCTCTTCATTCTCACCACCCTCGACGCCGGTTCCCGGGTCGGCCGGTTCATGGTCCAGGAGCTCGGCGCGCACCTCTGGAAGCCCCTTGGCCGCACCTCGTGGTATCCGTCGATCATCCTGTCGTCGGCGCTGGTGGTGGCGGCGTGGGGATATTTCCTGATCCAGGGCGTGATGGACCCGTTAGGCGGCATCAATTCGCTCTGGCCCCTGTTCGGGATCAGTAACCAGCTCCTGGCGGCGGTGGCCCTGTCGGTGGGGACGACGATCCTGATCAAATCGAGGAAGGCCCGCTACGCCTGGGTGACCCTCGGTCCGCTGGCGTGGCTCCTGCTGGTGACCCTGACCGCCGGCTGGCAGAAGATCTTCGCCGCCGACCCCCGGCTCGGCTTCCTGGCCCACGCCAAGGTCACGGCCGGGCAGGTCGCCTCGGGGGCGATGGCGGCGGACCGGGGGGCGCGTCTCATCTTCAACGACCGGCTCGACGCCGGTGTGGCCGCGGTGTTCCTGCTGATCACGGTGACCCTGGTGATCGCCTCGGCCCGGGAGTGGCTCGCGGTCCTCAGCGGCCGGAAGCCGGCCGTCACCACCGAAACCCCGTTCGTGCAAACCAGCTACGAGCCCGCCACCGGCCGGAGCGGACGTTAGGTTCCCTTTGGCCAGAGGCCCCGGGCCGGCCGCCCGGGGTAGACCCCGTCTTTGAGCGCCCCGTCCCAGACGACGGGGACGCCATTCACGAGGACAAACCGGAAGCCCGCCGACGGCAGGTTGGCCTGCTGATAGGTGGATTTGTCGATGACCGTCGCCGGATCGAAGACCGTGACGTCGGCGTCGGCGCCGATCCGGATCCGGCCCTTGTTCCGAAACATCGGCGCCACCCGCTCGAGCCGCTCTGCCGGCATCAGCGCCAACTTCCGGATCGCGTCCATCATCCCGATTTGCTTGGTCTCCCGGACGTAGTACCCTAACGTCCTGGCACTGGTGCCGGCGGTCCGCGGGTGCCCCTTGCCCTGGCGCAGTCCGCCGTCGCTCGCAATCGCGGTGAGCGGACTCGTCATGGCGAGCGCTTCCATCTCCGGGGTGTTGAGGAACAGGATCACCGTCGCCCCGGGGGTTCGTTTGGCGGTGAACGTCTCCCGGGTCAACCGTTCGCCGGTGCTCACCAGCATCAGCTTGGCGAACATACTGTCGGGCCCGTTCTCGAACCGGTCGAGCAGCGGCGAACTGATTTCGGTGAGCCCGGCACTATACGGGTAGGCCTCGGCCGTGACGTCGAGCCCGTGGGCCCGGGCCTCGGCCACCAGGGCGAGAGTCTTCGGCGTCGATTCGAGACTGGTGCTGTTGAGATGGACGAAGTGGAGCGGCGCCCCGGTGATGGCGCTGGCGGCGATCACCTCCATGTACGACTCCACCGAGCTGCCCGGATCAGTGGTGCCCCAGGACCGGGTGTGGACGAAGGCCGGCGCATGGTATTTCGCCGCCGCCCGGAACGATTCGAGGACTTCGAACTTGGTGGCGCCGGGGGTGTACTGGAGCCCAAAGCCGACCCCGAGACCACCCGCCGCCAGCCCGGTATCGAGTCTTCGCTTGATCTCGGCAATCTGCTCCGGGGTGGCTGGGTCTCGCCCGCCGATACCGGTCGGCAGGAAAGTGCCCGGATCGTTCATGACCGACATCCGGGTCGGGATGTGGCCGACCGACGCGCCAAAATTGATCAGCGCCTTGCCGGCCCGGTCGGCGTAGAACTTGGGCACGTCGCCGGTGCCGACCTCGAGTTCGAGCGCCGTGGTGACGCCGTCCATCGCGAAGACCCGGTAGTTCTCGTCATCCTGGCCGTGGGCGTGGAGGTCGATGAAGCCCGGGGCCACGACCAGGCCCTTGGCGTCGATCACCGTCTTGGCCTTAAGGGGCGCGGCCGAGATCGCGACGATCTTGCCGCCCCGAATGCCGATCGAACGGATGGCGTCGAGCTTGGACTCGGGATCGATGACCCGGCCCCCGACAATGACCAAGTCGAGACCCCTAGTCTGGGCCTCGGCCGCCCGGCGGGCTATCGGCATCAGCGCCACAACGACGAACACGACATTGCGCATGGGAACGACTCCGGGTCCAGGACGCCATCCAGTTGGCCCCGAGTTTACACCGGCATGGCGAGTCGGCGCCACGGCCCCCTTGCCCAACACCACCTGTTAGGGCTGAGTCAGGGATACGATAAACGGTCCGGCGCCACTCGAACGGCTCCCCTCCTTCAGGAACCGCGTCTTTCCCATGACCCGGATCTCGACATGGACCGCCGCCCGCGGGATTCCGATCTCGAAGTCGGCCGATCCAGGTCGGTTGTCGATCACGAGG
>JAYTTT010000495.1:0-14149 GCA_043744895.1 Gemmatimonadota bacterium
CGTTGATCGTCGCGGTGTCGTCCAGGTTGATCGCGGACGCCATGCCCCCAACGAGAAAGTTCGGATGGGGGTTCTTCCCGCCGAAGATGGTGTGAAGCCGGATGATGTCGCGCTGCCAGTCGAGCGCTTCGAGGTAGTGCGCCACCGCGAGGAGGTTGACCTCGGCCGGCAGCTTGTAGGCCGGGTGCCCCCAGTAGCCGTTGGCAAAGATCCCGAGCTGCCCGCTCCCGACGAACTTCTTGAGCCGCTCCTGGACCGCCTTGAAGTAGGTCGCCGAGTTGTTGGGCCAGGGCGAAATCTGCGCGGCGGTTCGAGCGGTTCCCGCCGGGTCGGCGCTCAGAGCGCTGACCACATCGACCCAGTCGAGCGCGTGGAGGTGATAAAAGTGGATTACGTGGTCTTGGACGAACTGCATCCCGTGGATCAGGTTGCGAATCAAGTTCGCGTTGGGGGGGATGGTGATGCCGAGCGCATCCTCGACCGCCCGGCACGACGCCACCGCGTGAACCACCGTGCAGACCCCGCAGATCCGCTGGGTAAACGCCCACGCGTCCCGGGGGTCGCGACCCTGCATGATCAACTCGATGCCCCGGAATTGGGTCGCCGAGGCCCAGGCGTTCTGGATCTTGCCTTGGTCGGCCTCAACCTCGATTCGAAGGTGCCCCTCGATTCGGGTGACAGGATCGACCACCAGCTTCGTGACGGCCATCGTTCACTCCTTCGGCGGGGCTCCGCCGCTTGGTGGTTCGACCACGGGCAAGGCCCGTTTGACGCGGGATTGGTGCAGGGCCGTGGCCGTCGCGTGGGCCACGACTCCCGCAGTGGCCCCGACCGCGAGCGCCGCGCCGATCAGGTCGACTCGGCTTTCCACGCCGAAGCCGGCGACATCCGGCAGCCGCCCGTAGAACGGAGTCATCGTGTCCCAGAAGTTCCGCTCGGTGCAGCCGAGGCACGGATGCCCGGCCCCGATCGGCCAACTTGTCCCGCTGTTCCACTGGAAGATCGGGCAGGGCGAGAACGTCGCCGGGCCTTTGCAGCCGACTTTGTAGAGGCACCAACCCTTGCGGGCGTTCTCGTCATCGAAGGCTTCGACGTACTGTCCGGCGTCGAAATTGGCCCGGCGGGGGCACTGGTCGTGGATCCGCGCGCCGTAGGCGAACAGCGGCCGGCCGTCGGCGTCGAGCGCCGGAAGCCGCCCGAACGTGAGGAAGTGCACGACGGTCGCGGTGACGACGTCGCCGATCGGGGGGCAGCCGGCGATGTTCACCACCGGTTTGTTCTTGATGATGTCGCTCACGCCGACGGCGCCGGTCGGATTCGGCCGGGCCGCCTGGATGTTGCCCCAATGGGCACAGGCGCCGACCGCGATCACCGCTGCAGCGCCGGCCGCGGCTTCCTCGAGGATGACCTTGGAGGTCCGTCCTCCGATCGTGAGGTAGACCCCATCCTCGGCCAGAGGCACCGATCCGGTGACCAGGAGGATGTACTTGCCCTTGTTGCCGGCCATGGCGTCGGCCAGCGTCTTCTCGGCGGCGTGTCCCGAGGCGGCCATGATGGTGTGGGAGTAATCGAGCGACACCAAGTCCAAGACCAGGTCGCCGATCGTGGGTTCGGCTGAGCGGAGGACGCTCTCGACGCAGCCGGTGCATTCCTGGAGTTGAATCCAGATGACCGAGGGGCGGCGGATCGCCTCGAGCGCCCGGGCCACCTTCTGGGTGCCTTGCTTGCCCAGACCCCAGATGACGCTCAAACTGCCACAGAACTCGAGAAAATCGCGCCGGCTGACGCCTCGTTCGATGAGTTGTTGGCCGAGAGTATCGCCGTTGCTCCAGGGGCGCTGAACCAGACCGGGCATGGTGGGTCTCCTCTTCGGAGGGCCCGAGGCGGCAGGATCGAAAGGGCAGGCCGTCGCCCCGATTTCCACCTAGTCTACGATCGGGTTCATGAAGGCAGGTTGAAACCGGACTGAAGGTCCTCGCCGCGGATGGGTCCAGCCGCCGATATCAGGCGACCGGAATTGCGATCGACTCGGCCAGCGTGAAATAGATTCCGTCCGGGTCCTCGTACAGTGCCACCCACAAATCGAACCGCCGTTCCGGCGCGGTGACGCACCGCACCCCGGAATCGAGAAGCCGCTGATGGGTTGCGTCCAAGCTGTCGACGTAGAACCCGATCCGGGCACAACCGGCCGCCATCATCGGATGATGGGCCCCCGTGCCCACGTGGGCGCGGTGGAGCGCCAGTGTAGTGGTGCCGGTGTCCAACTCGATCGAACTGGGGTCTTCGCTCAGGATCGGAATCCCCAGCACCTCGTGGTAGAACCGGCGCGATCGCTCCAAGTCGGTGACGAATAAAATCGTATAACGGAGCTTCACGGGTTCCTCGGGGTCGAAGGATCGATCCAATAATCCCAGGGGCGGCGCCAAGATTTCATGGAGGGAGCGTGAAGATGTCTTTAGCGCGACCCCCGAGTGCCGAGCGCCGAGCGCCGAGTGCCGAGCCCCAGCACCCCCTGGAGGCGGACTCGCTCGGCAATGAACTCTTCCAGGAACGGTGGGCGGAGCGGTGCTTCGGGATCGACGTCGAGTTGCCGCATGTCGATTGGCTCACCTCGGATCCGGAACTCGAAGTGGAGGTGGGGGGCCGTCGCGAGGCCGCTGTGACCGACGAATCCGAGAATGGTGCCCTCGCGGACCCGGATGCCGGTCATGACACCGTCGGCGATTCGGCTGAGATGACCATATCTCGTCGCCGCGCCTCTGCCGTGATCGATGACGACGAAGCTGCCGAGGTCGTTGCCGTAGCCGGCGAATCCGACCATGCCGTCCGCCGCCGCGAGCACTGGGGTACCTTCGGGCGCTGGAAAGTCCACGCCTCGGTGGGCCCGGGCGGTGCCAAGCACCGGATGAATTCTGAGCGGCCTAAACGGGGATGACTCGCGCCCGTCCGACAGCAGGGGGGCGTGGAGGAACCGCCGGCCGAGGGGCTGTCCCTTGTCGTCGAAGTAGGAGTACCCCGGGCTGGTCGGTGACCCGAACCGATAGGCCGTTAGGCGACCCCGGCGACCGCCGAGCTCGAGCGCTTGAATGTCGCCAACCCGTTGTTGCCCATCGGACCCGTCGCGAATCGCTACGACGGCTCGAAACGAATCTCCGGGAACGATCCGGGTGCCAACTTCAATTTGCCATCCGAGCGCGCTGGCCATCAGCGTGACGAAATGTGCCTGACTGGATGGTCCCAGACGGACCATCGAACTCGAGTCGAGCAAAGCCAGCATACTGTCGCTCAGGGTGCCTTCGATGACCCTGGTCTCCGTAGTCCATGACACCCTCTCCAGTCGGGCCGCCCAGCCGCTGTCGCCCAGCGCCAAGCTCACTCGATTGTCGTCATCGATCGACAGACCGATTTCCGAGATACCAACCGTGTCCGACTCCCGAAACAAGGTGATCACCGAGCCCTCGGCGAGGACAGCGGGGTCAACCGCAACGGCGGCCAGGGCCTTCCCGACGGCCACGGTGTCGACCGCGTGGCGCAGGAGGAACCCCCCGAACGATTCGTCCGCACGGATCGTGTCCCGGGCCGTCCGGCCGAAGTTGAGCGGAGGCGGCGGATCGCCATCGCGAAAGAAGCGCCATCCCACCCCGGCCAAGCCGCCACCGCCGACCAGCACGGCTGCCAATACCAGCGCCCACCGTTTGGCCCTCGACGGAGGGAGAACCCCTTCCGGCCGGGGGGCGATCAGGATGGGTTCTCGGCGCTCGGCACTCGGCACTCGGCACTCGGCTGGAAGGTTGCCGAAACTTAGCCCGCGTTGGCATCGTTGCCGAGCGCCGAGTGCCGAGTGCCGAGTGCCGAGCTTACCTTCCCCTCGATGCGGATCCATCTGATCGACGGCACCTACGAACTCTACCGGCATTTCTTTGCCGTTCCCCCCTCCTCCGATCGGGACGGCCATGAAGTCGGCGCCATCGTCGGTGTGTTGGGGTCGCTGCTCGGGATGCTCCAGGACGGGGCCACCCATATGGCCGTCGCCACCGACCATGTCGTCGAGTCGTTTCGGAACGGGCTCTGGGCCGGCTACAAGACCGGAGAGGGCATCGAGCCGAGTCTCCAACGGCAGTTCCACCCGCTGGAAGATGCCCTCCGCGCGATGGGGGTGGTGGTCTGGGCGATGAAGGAGTTCGAGGCCGATGATGGGTTGGCGGCGGCCGCACGCTTGGCGGCAGCGGACGACCGGGTCGAGCAGGTCCTGATCTGTACGCCCGACAAAGATCTCGGCCAATGTGTGGTCGGTCAGCGGGTCGTTCAATTCGATCGCCGGAACCGAGAGATTCGGGATGAAGCGGGCGTCGTCGCCAAGTTCGGTGTCAAGCCGGCGTCGATTCCCGACTACCTCGCTCTGGTCGGCGATACCGCGGACGGGTTTCCGGGGGTTCGCGGCTGGGGAGCGAAGTCCGCGGCCGCGGTGCTGGCCCGATACGGGCACCTCGAGGCCATCCCGGCCGACTCGGCCACCTGGGACATTCCGGTGCGGGGGGCGGCCCGGCTCTCCGCCTCCCTCGAGGCCGATCGAGGGCAGGCTTTCCTGTTCCGGACCCTGGCCACGCTGCGCGACGATGCGCCGGTGTGCCGATCGGTCGATGAACTGCGGTGGGCCGGGCCCGGTCCCGAGTTCGAAACCGTGGCCCGACAATTGGGTGCGCCCCACCTCTGGGACCGAGCCCGCCGGATCGCCGACCCAGCGGGTCGGTAGCGGGCAAAGGCGTTATCTTCGGAGCGGTTTCACCACCCTCTCTCCAGGAAATCCTCCATGTCCGACGACGATCTCAAGGCCGAACTCGAACGGCTCCGAGCCGAAAACGCCTCGCTCAAAGACAAATCCAAACGGGCGGTCTATCTCAAGGTCAGCGAAAAGGGTGGCCTGTCGCTCTATGGCTTGGGCCGCTTTCCCGTCACCCTCTACAAGGAGCAATGGGACAAGCTCCTGCTGATGGCCGGCGAGATCCGGACCTTCCTTACCGAGCACGATCACGAGCTCAAGGCGAAAGAGTAAGCATCAGGAGTGCATAGCCTCGGTCGAGAGCCCGCCCGCCCACCGGCGCCCCTTTGAACTTGCCCAACCGGACAATCACCATCTGGTGCGACGGGACAATGGTGGCGCTCTGGCCTCCGGCGCCGAGCATCGCGTACGCCTCTTTGGGTAGAGGCCACCCGCCGTCCGCGTTGACCCAGAAGAAGCCGCCGCCGTAGACGGGGTTGCCGCCAGCAACCCAGGCCGGCGCCGGCGTCCGGACGTAATTGACGTACCCTTCCGGCAGCAGTCGTCGGCCGCCCCATACCCCGTCCTGGAGGTAGAGGTTCGCCAGCCGGGCCCAATCGCGGGCGGACAGGAACTCGTAACCCTGGGTCAGGAAGTTGCCGTAGGGGTCGGTTTCCATGACGGCGTCCCGAATCCCGATCGGGTCGAACAGGGCGCGCCGCGGAAATGCGTGGTAGTTCTCCCCCCTCTTTTCAACGGCCAAGCGAATCAGGTAGTTGGTCAGCACCGGATCGGTGTTCCGGTACCGGCCAACGGTATTGGGTTTCCATTGCTGGGGCCGGGTCGCGGCGTACTCAAAGCTGTTGACGGTGCCGGTGTAGAGGTAGAAGTGATCCGGGTAGTCCCTCGAATCGACGAAGTCGGGATCGTTGGGACTTCGGAGCCGAAGCCCGCTCGACATCCGCATCAGGTCGGTGATTCGGATTGGCTGGCGGGGGTCGCCGGGGGTCTGCCATTCCGGAATCGGGGCCGGCTGGTCGAGTTGGTAGGCGCCTTGCCTGATCAAAGTCGCCATCAGGGTGCCGGTCAGGCTCTTCCCCATCGACCAGCTCTCGAGCGGGGTATGGATGCCGATGCCCGGGGCATACCGCTCGGCGAGGATTCGGCCTCGGTAGGTCACCACCAAGCCTAACGTCATGGCGCCGGGTGGCCCGAACGCTGTATCGACGGCCGCCGCGAACCGGGCCGAGTCGATCTCGGCCGGCCACGGCGCGGCGGTGATGACATCGCCCATCGGCCATGGAGTCGTTTCCGCCGGGGGCAGGGCCGAGGTCACGATCGACGGTGTGAAGAACACGGAATCCTGCCCGATCGGGAGCGCCACGCATCCTTGGCTGCCGTACTTCCGGGCCACCCGGGTCACGCCCGAGAAGGTCGTCAGCCGCACGGTGGCGGTGGCTCGATCGATGACCGTGTCCTTGACCTGCTTGCGGTCCCCATAGGGACCGGTGAAGTACCCGACCGTCTCGGCAGCGTCGGCCGGGTCGAGGCCGGTGATGAACACCGCCGAGCAGAGGGTCTTGGCGAACCCGGCGATGGAATGGGCCAGCCGGTCGCCCGGGGGAGGGGTCCAACTGCCGGGCAGTTCGGGGGGGTCGCGACGGGAGCAGGCCACGACGAGGAGCAGGCCGGCAACAGCCAAACGGTTCAGCAGGGGCACACGGACCTCGTTGCGGGAGTGGAGTCGATGGCCCAGAAAGGTGCTCCAGATTCTTCCGTTCCGCCATCCGCCCAGGATATTCTTGGGGCAGCTCACCCTTGGAGATCCTCTCGTGTTCGCATCGTTCCGTCATGGTCCATTCGTCCTCGCGCTTGCCGTTGTCGTCGCACCGGTCCGGGTCGTGGCCCAGCCGCTGGCCCGCCGGATCGAGGCCATCATGGCCCGTCCCGAGTTCCGGCGCTCCTATTTCGGGATGGCGTTCGTCGATCTGGCGACCGGCAAGCCGGTCTACCGCTTCAACGCCGACAAATTCTTCGTCCCCGGTTCGACCACCAAGGTGCCCACCGCGGCGTCGGCGCTCCAGTTACTGGGGGCGGACTATCGGTTCCATACCCGGGTCTATCGAACCGGCCCGATCGTGAACGGGGGGCTCGAGGGCGACGTGGTGCTGGTGGCAAGCGGCGATCCCAATCTCTCGGGCCGGCTCCGGCCCGATGGGAAGCTGGCGTTCACCAACGAAGACCATTCGTACGGCAACATGCCGGAAGACCTCGTTGACGGCGATCCGTTGGTCCCGTTTCGGAGCCTGGCGAGCCAGGTGAAGGCGGCCGGGGTGCGCCGGATCACGGGGCGAGTCATCGTCGATGTCTCCTTGTTTCCCGAGGGCGACCGGGAAGGCGGAACCAATGTCGTGATCTCGCCGATGGTGCTGAACGACAACCTGATCGACGTCGTGGTGGTGCCGGGTGATCGGGAAGGGGCTCCGGCCACTCTGCGTCCAACCGTGGCGTCGTCCTACGTTCGGTTCATCAATCAGATCACGACCGGTCCTGCCGGGGCCGAGCTTACGGTCGATGTCGCCAGCGACACGAGCGCCGGCGACGGGAGCCGCGTCGTGGTGCTTAAGGGCGTCGTTGCCGTCGGTGGCAAAGGGATGATGCCGTACCGGGTGCCGGAGCCGAGCCGGTTCGCCGAGTTCACGCTGGCCGATCTGCTCCAAGAGGCCGGGATCGCCGCGCGGCCCCGGCTGCTGGAACAGCGGGTCGATCACGGGGCGCTCTCGCCGCACTACGTCAGCGACCATCAGGTGGCCGAGCACGTGTCAGCGCCGATGACCGAAGTGGTGCGGGTGCTCCTGAAGGTGAGCCAGAACCTCCATGCCTCGATGATGCCCTATGTGTTAGGCGGGGTGCTGGCCAAGGAGGGGGCGGTGGCGGCGGGCTTCCGGAAAGTTCGCGAATGGGAAACCAAGGCGGGGCTCGACCTGACCGGCCAGTCCCAGGGAGACGGCGCCGGAGCGGAGGCCCATTTTGCCCCCGACTTCATGGTGTCGCTGCTCCGGTACATGGCCGCCCAACCCGAGTTTCCCGCGTTCTTCGAGGCCTTGCCGATCCTGGGCCGGGACGGAACCCTGGCTGCGATTCAGGTCCAGTCGCCCGCGGCGGGGCAGGTCCACGCCAAGACCGGGACGTTCGGTGAGTCCGACCGGGTCGGCCCCGGCACCTTAGTGAACGGCAAAGGGTTGGCCGGTTACATCGACACCAAGGACGGCCGCCGGCTGGCGTTCACGATTTACATCAACAACACCCACGTCGCCAAGGGCGCCGACGTCCAGGGCATCGTCGGGCAGGCGATTGGAGAGATTGCCGCCGAGGCGTGGAAGGGCCGCTAGCGAATCGGGCGGATCTTGATGCTTCGATAGGCCACCCGGTCTCCATGGTCCTGGAGACCGATGACGCCCTCGGCGGCCTTCCCGTAGTTCGGCCACTCGGAAAACTTCGAGGCCTTGACCTTGGCAGTCCAATCGGCGCTGCCCAACTCGTATCCGACCACTTTGGTTCCGTTGAGCCAATGCTCGACGTGGTTGCCTGTGACGACGATCCGGACGCTGTTCCACTGATCGGCCGCCTTGACGACGCCCCGCGGCGCGGGATAGAGGCCGTAGTTCGACCCGGCCGAGGTCAGCGGCGACTTGCCATCGGCATGTTTGGCATCATCGAGCACCTGCATTTCCGGGGCGGAGTGGTAGATCGGGGTCAGCTTCGGGTCGGGGGCTTCGACTCCTCGATAGAAAATGCCGCTGTTGCCGCCGGGAGCCACCTTCCACTCGAGCGCCAGTTCGAAATCACGGAACTTCTCGGCGGTGATGATGTCGCCGGCCATGGCCACCCGCGTCAGTGCGCCGTCCACGACTTGCCATCCGGCCGGGAAATCCTTGGCGCCGTAGCCGTGCCAGCCGGCCGGCGTCTTACCGTCGAATAAGAGTTTCCACCCCGCCGCCCGCTCGGCGTCGGTCAAGGTATTGGGGGTCTGCGCGGCGGCTTGCATGGCGATCAGCGAGAGGACTTGGCAGAGGCGTAGCATCAGACACTCCACCCGGCGCGATATTCCCGGGTCAGGTATTGGTTGGCTTTGGGGTTGTTGGTAATCTGGCCGGCCGAGCCGTCGTACTGGATCTTGACGCCCTGGCCGGCTCGGAGCGCCACCATCCCGAGCAACATGACCTCGGTCAGGCGGGCGGCGTATTCGATTGGGCTGGTGGTCTGGCCTTGACCCTTGCAGGCGGTGGCCCAATTCATTTCGTGGCTGGTGACAATCCGGGGCATTGTTTTGGGGACGGCCGTGGCCGCCTCCATCAGGGCTTCGGGGTAGAGTCTGGGCTTGCTGCCGTAGGTGCCGTGCAGCAGGATGCCTTGGTCGCCGATGAAGACGACCCCGCCTTCGCGATCGAGGACGACGGCGTCAGGAAGCTGGGTCGGGCGGGGTGGCATCAGCCCGCCGTCGAACCAACTCATCCTGACGGCCGGCATTGAGTTACGGGCGGCAAATTGATAGTGCGCCACCATAGCTTGTGGATAAGAGACCGGCTGGTCGTCGGTCCCTCCCCACGGCGTGGAGGTGGCTTCGATGCTCGTCGGCATTCCCAAGTCGAGGGCCCAAAACGGGTGATCGACCAGGTGAGCGCCCATGTCGCCAAGCGCGCTGGCGCCGAAGTCGAGCCAACCGCGCCACCGGAACGGGTGATACACCGGATGGTACGGCACGTCCTTCGGCACCGGCCCGAGATAGAGCTCCCAGTTGAGCCCATCGGGCCGGGGATAGTCACCGTTCATGGCGCCGCCGACGATTGAGTTCATGGCCCACTGACCCCACCAGTCGAGCTTGGCGAGGCTCGGGAAATCGGCGGGCGGAGCGGCGGGCCGGGGAATGCCCTGGGGCCAGATCGGCCGGTTGGTCCAGACGTGCACCTCGCGCACCGGGCCGATGACCCCGGCCTGAATCCACTCGTTGATCAGCCGGGCGTCGTCGCTCGAGTGCCCTTGGTTGCCCATCTGGGTAACGACCTTGGTGCGGCGGGCCGTTTCGGACAGGACCCGGGCTTCGTGGACCGAGTAGGTCAGCGGCTTCTGGACGTAGACGTGCTTGCCCGCCTCCATGGCCGCCTTGGCGATGACCGCATGGAGGTGGTCCGGGGTGGCGATCAGGACGGCATCGATGTTCTTCTGCTTGGCCAGCATCTCCCGGAAATCGGCGTAGCGGGCGGCCTTCATCATCGCGGCCGAGAGCTTTTCGGCGGTCGCTCCGGGCTTGCCGTTGGCGGGTTTGACCCGGCCTTGCAGGGAGCGTTCGACGTAGCCGAAGTCGACATCGCAGAGCGCCACGATGCTTTCGCTCAAGAGCTGCTCGATGTTGCTCATCCCCATGCCGCCGGGGCCGCAGATCGCGATGTTGAGGGTGTCGCTTGGGGCTTGAAAGCCGCGGCCGAGGATCCGGCGCGGGAGGATCATCCCCCCGAAGGCCAGGGCCGCGGAATCGGCGATGAAGCGGCGGCGGGATCGCTTGGTCATGGATTGCCCGGGTCAGGAAGAGAAGAATAGTAGCCCGCACCCGGCCGGAGCGTCACCTTGCTTGTTCCTCCAATCGGTGGGACATTCGCTCCCATGACCCAGAAACTGTATTTCGGGGGGCAGTGGCGGTCGCACGAGGCCACGATACCCGTGCTCAACCCGGCGACCGGAGCCCCGTTTACGTCCATTCCCAACGCCGGCGCCGCCGAGACTCGGCTGGCGATCGAGTCGGCGGCCAAGGGGTTCGAGACCTGGAGCCGGCTCAATCCCTATCAACGCGGCAAACACCTCCGGCTGGCCGCCGATCTGATTCGCCAGCACGCCAAGCGCTTCGCTCAAGACACCACCCGGGAGTCGGGAAAGCCGCTCCCCGAAGCCGAAGGCGAATGGTTGGTGGCCGCCGACCTCTTCGAGTGGTTCTCGGAGGAAGCCAAGCGGACCTACGGTTACACCATCCCGGCTCGCAAAGACGGCAAGCGGATGTCGGTGATTTACCAGCCGATGGGCGTGGTAGGGGCGATCACGGCGTGGAACTTCCCGGCCTACAACACCGCCCGGGTCTGGGCGGCGATGCTGGCGGCCGGGTGCGCGGTCGTGGCCAAGCCCTCCGAGCTGACGCCGGTCACCGCGATCCGGATGCTTGAGTGCTTGCTCGAGGCCGGGGTCCATGATCACGCCATGAACCTGGTGACCGGCGACGCCTCGGCCATCGGCCAGGAATTGCTCGACCACCCGGTGGTTCGGAAGATTCACTTGGTCGGTAGTACGCGAGTGGGCCGGCTGCTGATGGACGGGGCCTCGAATACCAACACCAAACTCTCGCTTGAGTTAGGCGGCAACGCCCCGGCGTTGATTTTCGGCGACGTCGATGTGGCTCGGGTTGCGAAGGCTGGGGTCACCGCCAAGTTCCGCAATAACGGCCAGGTCTGTGTCTCACCGCAGCGATTTTTGGTTCACCGCTCGATCTACGAGGACTTCGTGCTCGCGGCAACCGCGCAGGTCGCCCGGTTGAAGGTCGGGCCGGGCACCGAGGACGGCGTCACGGTCGGGCCGATGATTTCCCACCACCAGCGGGCCCGGTGCCTCGATCTGATCGCCCGGACCGTGTCGGCCGGCCAGGGGCGGCTGGTGCTTGGCGGGACGATTCCCGCCGATCGTTCCGCCGGCTTCTTTCTCGCGCCGACGGTGATCGCCGATTGCCACGTCGATGCGCCGGTGATGACCGACGAGATCTTTGGCCCGGTCATGGCCATCCTGCCGTTCGACACGCTGGAGGAAGCCGTCGCGCTGGGCAACCGGACCAACTACGGGCTGGCGGCGTATGTAATGACCAATGATCTCAACCAAGCCATCAAGGCCGCCGAGGGCCTCGAGTTCGGAATGGTCGGGGTGAACGAGTGGTATCCCCATGCGACCGAGGCTCCATTCGGCGGCTGGAAGCAGAGCGGCCTGGGACAGGAGAGTGGCCGGGAAGGCATTCTCGAGTATCTCGAGAAGAAACTGATCAGCGTCACGATCGGCTGATCGATGGCCTTCGGGGTGTGGTCTCTGATCCCGCCACTGGTGGTGGTGACGGTGGCATTGAAGACCCGGAGGGCCTTCGAGCCCCTCGTGATCGGCTGCCTGGTCGGGTTCGTGATGATCGACTGGCGGGCCTTTCCGGGCAACTTTCTCGATTCGCTGCTCAAGACCTTCCAGGACGAATCGCTGGTTTGGGTCATCGTCGTCTGCACCCTCTATGGCTCGATCATCCAGCTGATGGTCAACTCGGGCGGGATCCGGGCCTTCGGTGACTGGCTGCTGCAATGGCTGACGACCAGCCGCCGGGCGCTGGTCGGGAGTTGGCTCGTCGGCATCGGGATCTTCCTCGACGACTACCTCAGCGCGCTGGTCGTCGGCAACACCATGAAGCGGGTCACCGACCGGTTTCGGATTCCGCGCGAGATGCTCGCGTTCCTGGTGAACTCGACGGCCGCGGCGGTGTGCGTGATCATTCCCGCCACGACGTGGTCGCTCTATGTCGGCAAGCTCTATGAATCATCCGCTTTCGTGCCGAAGGGGCAGGGGTTCTCGGCCTACGTCCATACCATCCCGTACACCTTTTATGGCTTGGCGGTCGTGGCCGTCGCCGGCCTGGTGGCGGCGGGGATCATTCCCGTGGTTGGCCGGCTGGGTCGCGCGATCGAGCGAGTGGAGGCGGGTGGCCCGCTGGCGCCGCCGGGCTCAGAGAGCTTTGTCGCGATCGGGACGGTGGCCGATACGGTGGCCGGCCGGCCGCGGTACTTCGTCGTCCCCCTGGTGCTGGTGCTCGGGATTACCGTCGCTACCGGGATCGACGCCCTCAAGGGGGTCGCCCTCGCGCTGGCGATCACGGCCGGCTACTACGTCGTCGCCGGGGTGCTGACCTACGAGCAGGTCTTCGAGGCCTTGTGGGAAGGTGCCCGCGGGATGGTCTTTACGCTCGCCGTCTTGGTCATGTCATACGTCTTGAAAGCGGTCGGCGATCAGATGGGCCTGACGCAGTACCTCGTCGATGTGATGCGGGCCCATGCCAGCCGGGAGGCGTTACCGGCCCTGATTTTCCTGGCGTTAGGTCTGGTGTCCTTTGCCACCGGGTCGTCGTGGGGGGTGTATGCGGTAGCGGTGCCGATCGTGGTGGCGCTCATCGGGTCGCTCGGGATCCACCCGTGGCTGTCGATGGGGGCGGTCGTGTCGGCCGGGACGTTGGGGTCGCACGCCTGTTTCTACTCCGACGCGTCGGTGCTGTCGGCCACCAGTGCCGAGTGCAACAACGTCGAGCACGGGCTGACCCAGCTTCCCTATGCCGGCGTGGCGTTCGGGGTGGCGGCGGTCGGTTACCTCGTCGCCGGGTACCTCCTGTAACCGATGACGGCCCCGGATCCGTTTGCCCGCTTGGCCGTGCGTCGCTCCGATCCGGGATTGGCCGAGCAGTTGGAGGCCCTCCAGCGGACCGTGTTCCCGCGTCTCGCCGACGCTGAGATCATCTCGGCCCGCCACTATCGGCGCCATCTGGAGGTGTTTCCGGAAGGGCAGTTCGTGGCGCTCGACGGCCCCCGGGTCATCGCCTCGACCTCGACGATGCGGTGCGCGCTCCGGACCGACCAGCATACCTTCCTCAAGATGTCGGACCACCTCTGGATCGGGACCCATGATCCGAACGGGGCCTGGCTCTATGGGCTCGACCTGATGATCGATCCCGACTATCGTGGTCGCGGGGTGGCCCGCCGGATGTACCGGGTCCGTCAGGCTCTGGTCGCCGAACTCGGCCTGGCAGGGCAGTACACGGTCGGGATGCTCAACGGGTACGAGGCCTACCAAGGCCGGATGTCGCTTGACGAATACTACGAAGCGGTCGTAGCGGGCCGGCTCGACGACCCGACGATCGGGCTCCAGCTCCGGATCGGTTTTGAACCGCGGGGGCTGATCCGCGGCTACCTCGACGATCCGACTTGCGGAAATGCCGGGGTGCTCCTGGTGCTTTCCGCCAACCAAACGGTGTGACATGGGAACCATTCGATTGACCACGCCGGTTCCAGGCCCCAAGGCCCGGGCCCTCCTCGACCGCCGGCTGGCCTCGATGCCGGCCGGCCTCGCCAAATCGACTGAGATTGTGGTGGACCGGGCCGACGGGGCGGTGGTGTACGACGTCGACGGGAACGTGTTCCTCGACTTTGCCGGCGGGATCGGCGTGGTCAACGCCGGCCACCGGCCTGCCGGGGTGGTCGAGGCGATGAAGGCGCAACTCGACCACTACGTGCACACCTGTGCGTTGGTCACCACCAACGCGCCCTATGTCGAACT
>JAYTTT010000496.1:0-3572 GCA_043744895.1 Gemmatimonadota bacterium
GAGGGTTGGTCCGTATGTCCCCCCCGCCCACTGGGGACGTACGTTGTGGCTTCCTGCCCAGCGGTCGTCCAGGCTCATCATCTTTAGCGAATTCGTCGCGAGCTTGCGGGTGCTCGCGCTCACCTTGGCCTCCTCTGCGGGGGGTGAAGTCGATGGCTGGTTCAGTCGAAATGCTGACGGCGTTCCGAGAACTCTCGAATGCCAAACAACTTGATCGTTCCGATCTCCTCGATCTGTTGCGCGACGGTATTCATGCCGCGCTGGTCCGGAAATTCGGCCCCAACGTCAAATTCGAGCTCGAGGTCGACGAGCTGAAAGGGACCATTCGGGTGGTTCGACTCCGGACGGTCTCCGAAACCGTTGAGGATCCGAGCTGCCAGGTCGCGCTCGAGGAAGCCCGGTACGAGGATGCCAGCTTCCAGCCCGGCGATGTCCTCGAGGAGGAAGTCCCGTTCACCGAATTCGGTCGGTTGGCGGTCCAGGCCGCGAAGCAGCGGATCATTCAGCGGGTTCGGGAAGGCGAACGAACCAAGATCCGCGAGGAGTTCGGCGACAAGATCGGCGAGTTGCTGTCCGGCGAAGTGCAGCAGATCGAACGGGGCAAAGTCGTCCTGATGCTCGCCAAGTTCAAGGAAGCGGAAGCGATCGTTCCCTACCGTGAACAGAACCACCGGGAACATTTTCACCAGGGCGATACGATCCGGGCGGTGCTCAAGCGGCTCGAGGAAACGCCCAAGGGTCCCCGGCTGGTATTGTCGCGCGCCGATCCGATGTTCGTGGCCGCGCTGTTCCGCCTCGAAGTGCCGGAAATCGCCCAGAACGTGGTCGAGATCCGGGCGATTGCCCGAGAAGTCGGTAGCCGGACCAAGGTGGCGGTGATTTCGAAGGACGATTCGATCGACCCGGTGGGTGCCTGTGTCGGCCTCAAGGGCTCCCGGGTTCAGGCGGTCGTCAATGAATTGTCGGGCGAGCGGATCGACATCGTGCCGTGGTCGCCCGATCCGGAGCGGTTTGCCCGGTTATCGTTGGCGCCGGCCCGGGTGGCAAAGGTGTTCTCCGATCCGGAAAGCAAGACCATTCAAGCGGTGGTCGACGAGGACCAGCTTTCCCTGGCCATCGGCAAGAACGGCCAGAATGTTCGATTGGCGTCGGAATTGACCGGCTGGAAAATCGATCTCTACTCGAGCCGCGAATGGCTCGACCGCGGTGGCGAGGGTCCGCTGTTCGCGCCCGAACCGCTCGGTGACGAAATTGTTGCCCGGATCCAGCTGTCGGAACTGAAGGGTCTGTCGCCAGACTTAGTGACGATCCTGGACACGGCCGGATACCGGACCTTGGACGACGTCCTCGACCTCGAGCGGGCCGACCTCCTCAAGATCGTCGGGATGACCCCGGAGGCTGCCGAGCAATTGCTGGCCTTCTTGGCCGACCTCACGGCCGACGAGCCTGGCGAGGACGCGGCGAAGAGCTAATGAGCGATCTCACCGGCTTGCTTGGGATTGGTCTCAAGGCAGGTCATGTGATCATTGGAGTGGAGGCGGTTCGCCGGGCGCTACAGGCCAACGAGTGCCGCTGCATTGTGGTGGCGAGCGATGCCAGTCAACGGGCGCTCGAGAAGGCCGCCCGGTTGGCGACGGCGCGGGGGGTCCCCCAGGTGGTGGGGCCGGTTGCACAGGAATTGGGAGCCCGATTGGGCAAGCCCCCGGTGATGGTCGCCGGGGTACGCGATTCGGCGTTGGCGGACGGCATTATCCGGTTCGCGCGTGGGCAGGGTTCGACGGAGGCCTAGTGGTCAAGACGAAAGTCCAGGATTTAGCCGGTGAATTTGGAGTGCCCACCGAGCAGCTGATGACGCTGCTCAAGGATATGCATGTCGTCGCGCGCGGCCCGTTGCAGCCGCTCGATGACTCGCAGGTGGCCGCGGTGCGCCTCCGCTGGGAGCGGGAGAAGCGGAAGCAGGCCGCCACTCCGGACGAGCCCAAGAAGGCGAAGCGGCGTTCCGCCAAGGCAACCGCCGAGGCGGCCCCGGTCGCGGCTCCGGTCGCGCCCGATCTGAAACCGGCCAAGCGCCGCCGCACGGCGGCCGAAGTCGCCGAGACCGAGGCAGTCGCTGCGACCGAGAAGGCCGCCTACGATGCGGCCCACCTCGATCTCGAAAAGCCGATCCTGTTCGAACCGATCGACCAGCCGTCAGCCCCGTCGCTGCCGTTGCCGTCGCTCCAGGAACGAGCCAAGGCCCTCTTCCGGGAGCCGACGCCGCCGTCGGCTGAAGCACCGGCGGCCGAGCCCGAGCCGGAAGAGCCGCCACCCCCGCCGCCGCCGCCACGCGCGGTCGCGCCGGCCTTGCCTCCGATTCCGCCGCGGCTGCCGCCGGTCTCGATGCAGGCCCTCGATCCCAACGCGCCGCCCCGTCGGCCGTTCGTGCCTCCGCGGGTCACTCGCCCAGCGGCCGGGCCTCGGCCGGTGTTCAGTTCGGCCGGCGGCCCCAACCGCGATCGACCCCAGGGTGATCGCGGCGGTCCGCCCCGAACCGGGGCGCCCGGCACCAGCCGCCCGGGACAGTTCAACCGCCCGGGGAGTCCGCCCCGTCCGGGCGCACCTCGTCCCGGCGGTCCTCCGGGACGGAGCGGCCCTCCGGGACGAGGCGGGCCTCCGGGCCGCGGCGGGCCTCCCGGCCGTCCGGGCGCGCCGGGCGCGCCGGCCCAGCGGAGCTTCGGTCCCGACGCCCCGGCCCGCTCGGCTCAGGGCAATCGCAAGAAGGGCAAGAAGACCCGGAAGAACTACGTCGATCAAGATCAGGTCCAAGCCAACATCCTCAAGACGTTGGCCGGCATGAAGGGCGGGCCGCGGAAGCGGCGGTTCGAAGAGCCCAGCTACCGCGACATGCTGGCCACCAAGAGCGCCGAGGAACGGGAACGCGAAAAGACCCGGATCCGGGTCAACGAATTCGTCTCGGTCTCCGAGTTGGCCGATGCGATGAAGATCCCGGCCACCCAGATCGTCCAGTTCGCGTTCAAAGAAATGGGCATGATGGTGACCGTGAACCAGCGCCTCGACTTCGATCAGATCGAGATGATCGCGTCGGAGTTCGGGTTCCAGGCCACCAAGGAAGAGGACTACGCCACGGAGGCTTCGACGCCCGCGGTCGACACGGCTGAACAGCTGACGCCGCGACCGCCGGTGGTCACCATCATGGGTCACGTCGACCATGGGAAGACCTCGTTGCTCGACTACATCCGGAAGGCCAACGTCGTCGCCGGCGAGGCGGGCGGCATTACCCAGCACATCGGGGCGTATCACGTCACGTTAGCCGACGGGAAGAAGACCATCACCTTCCTCGACACGCCGGGTCACGAAGCCTTCACGGCCATGCGAGCCCGCGGGGCCCAGGTCACCGATATCGTGGTGCTGGTCATCGCGGCCGACGACCAGATCATGCCCCAGACGATCGAGGCGATCAGTCACGCCAAGAATGCCGGCGTGCCGATGATCGTGGCCATCAACAAGGTAGACCTGCCGCAGGCCAATGCGATGAAGGTGAAGCAGGACCTGCTCCAGCACGGCGTCGTGCT
>JAYTTT010000497.1:0-3567 GCA_043744895.1 Gemmatimonadota bacterium
CGATTCGGTCGGTTCACGACTCCGCCGTTCCGCCGGATGGACCCATGGCCCTCCGCCGGGCCGCGGTGGCCGTGACCCGGCTGGTCCGCGATATCGCCGAACTCGGTCAAGCGAGCGGCGACACCCCCGAAATCATTCTCGGCGCCGTGAGCCTGCTCGAAGCGTTCGGGCGGGATGACGACGTGGTCGACATCGCCTCGCTCTACCGCGACCACGACCCCGCGCCCATTGTGTCCAAGGGCGAACCGCCGGAACGGGACGCGACCGACGCCGTCCTCGAAATCGTCAGCCTCGCCGACCGTTTTCGCCAAGCCTCCGACCAGATGTCAGTGCCCTCGGGCCGAGCCGGCCGAACCCTGACCCTGTACAGTCTCCTGGTCCAGCTTCGGCCCCTGACCCAGGAAGCCCCCCGCGAGCGCCCCCACCTCGCGGGCCTGCTCCAAGCCGTGGGCCAAGCCATCGGCGGCGGCCACGCCACCCGCCATCCCGCCGCCTTCGGCGCCGCCCTCCGCCAAGCCGCCGATCGCCTCAGCGAAACCGCCGAAACCCGGAACGCCATCTTCCTCGGCGACGAACTCGCCCCCGTCGTCCAAGCCCTCGCCGCCCTCGCCGCCGAGCCGCCGAGCACCGAGCCGCCGAGTGCCGAGAACCGAATCGTCTCCATCGAATCCCTCGCGCCGGACGAGCCGCCCGCCCCGGTCGGGCTCACCCGTTTCGAGGAAAGCTTCTCGACCTACCACCGATTGCAATCGCCGGCCCCGGAGGACCTCGAAGTCGACGTCGTCCCGATCGGATCGCTGTTGTACCGAGGACGCACCGCGCTGCTCCGGGCCGATGACGTCCGCCGCGAATTGAGCGCGGGCCTCAAACGCAACCTTCCCTTCGGTGAAATCGAGCCGCTCGTGAGTGAATTGATCGACCTCGTCCCCCTCGCCCTTGAAGACTAAGACGGTCGCGGGCCTCATCGGAGCGATCATCACCATCGCCCTGCTCAGTTGGGTGCTCAAAGACGTTTCATTCGCGGAAGTGTGGCAGAGCGCCCGGCGGGCCAATTGGTTCTACCTCGCCGGCGCTGTTGCCCTTGCAACCAGCACCTTCGTCATCCGAGTGCCGCGGTGGAGAATCCTCCTTCATAACGACGACGGAACCTCGATTGCGCCAGCGCCGCTGTGGCATGGGATCGCGATCGGGTTCATGGCCAACAACCTGATCCCGTTCCGCGCCGGAGAGGTCCTTCGGGCCATCGCCATCAATCGGCTGGCCAAGACGGGCGTCGCGAGCGCCCTCTCGTCGCTGGTCGCCGAGCGGCTGTTCGACGGGATCACCATCATCGCCTTGCTGTTCGTCGGCCTCCTCACGGCGGGGATTCCAGCCACCGCGGAAATCAACGGGTTTCCCGTCGGGACTTTGGCGGCCCGCCTGGCCATTGCGCCGGCCATCCTTCTTGGCCTCTGCATCGCCACGCTGATGTTTCCCGCGCTGGCCAAACGAATGGTCCGTGCGGTGGTGCCTTCGGTCTCAATGGCCGAGCGGCTGGCGCAGTTGATCGACGGGGTCCGCTCCGGACTCGGCGCGTTGACGTCGCCCACTCGGGTACTCGGGGCCGCCGGATGGTCGATCCTCCTCTGGGTGACCAGCGCCCTGTCGTTCTACGTGGGCTTCAAGGCCTTCGGGATCGACGTCGGGTTCGGCGGGGCGCTCCTGATGCAGAGTCTGCTCATCGTCCTCATCGCGGTCCCGTCCACCCCCGGGTACTTCGGCGTCTTCGAGTCCGCGATCAAGGCCGTGCTCATCGTCTTCAGTGTGGACCCGAACACCGCCGTGGCCTACGCGTTGACCTACCACCTCACCACTTTCGCGCCGATCACGATCCTCGGCTTGTGGTCGTTGTCCCGGACCCCGATCACCCTCCGTTCCGCCTCGGAAATTCCGGCGGCCGAGCGGTGACCGAGGCGGCGGTGACGGCCGCGGCGCCCGCCAAGGTCAACCTGCTGCTCCGGGTCTTGGCCCGGGAACAGTCCGGGTACCACGGGATCGAAACCTTGTTCTGCCGGATCCGATTGGCCGATGAGGTCACGGTGACCAGGCTCGAGGCGTCGGCCGGAATCCAGCTCGAGGTCGTGGGCCCGGACTTGGGGCCCCCGGAAAAGAACTTGGCCTATCGGGCCGCCGAAGCGGTGATCAGCGCCACCGGCCGACGATTCGGCCTCCACATTCGGCTCGGCAAGAACATCCCGGTCGCCGCGGGGCTCGGCGGTGGCTCGTCCGACGCGGCCACGGTACTCGAGTTGGCCAACCAAGTGGCCGGCAACCCGATTCCGCGGGCCGAGCTGCTCCATTTCGCGAGCCGCCTGGGGGCCGACGTCCCGTTCCTCTTGTCGGGAGCGCCGTTGGCGCTTGCCTGGGGTCACGGTGAGCGGCTCCTTCGACTGCCGCCCCTCCCGCCGGCGCCGCTCCTCCTGGTGGTGCCGGCGGTTCGGGTCAGCACATCACACGCCTATGCCTGGGTCGACGAGGCCCGCCAAAACGCCGCTCCCCGGGGCGCGCTGGCCCTCGATCTCGACAGCGTCGGTCGGTGGAGCGACATCGCCCGGATGGCAGGCAACGATTTCGAGTCGGCGGTGTTCGGGAGGGAGCCGAGCGTTCGGGGCGCGTTTGAGGCTTTGGCCCGCACCCAGCCCCTGCTCTGCCGGATGACCGGATCCGGATCGACGATCTTCGCGCTCTACCGAACGCCCCGGGATCGAGACGATGCTCAAATGATGTTAGGAAAAAAGCACGGCGTCGTCATTCCAACCGAGACCGCCTGACCGCCTAACGTCTCGGTCCCGGCACCTTCACCTCCACCTGCCAATCAGAGCCCCGCCCCACCCGGTGGCGGGTGGCGAAGCTCGCTTGGTTGAGGGCGAACGCCAAATCGAGCAGGCTGTCGAGGTACGCCAGTGGCCGGCCCACCCCGACGGCTCCGAAACTCTTGACGAATGGCAGCCGCCCTTGGAACCGGACCGTCCCTCGCGATCGAATGGTTACGCCGAGGGAATCGCCGAGCCGGACCCCGGCGCTGTCCAACACGCCGGCCCGGATGTTGGTCCAGACGTTGCCGAACGGTTGGTCAAGGGCGAGGATCGTTCCGCGCACCACACCGCCGACAACCGTCGGCGACGTATGCGGCAACTCGACGACGCTGCTCCCGACCAGGGGGCCGACCCGCTCGAAGTCGATGACCCCCGCCGCCAGCCGCGCCCCGGTATAGGCAAAGATGTCCCGCCCGTGAAAGGTGTGTGACCGCTCCGACCCGACCAGCCGGTTGACCGCCTCGTCAATTTCCCGAACCGCATCGATTCCCAGGCGCTCGGCGACGAAAGTGAAGGTCCCGTTGTCCGGGCCCACGAAGTAGTGCCCCGTCTTGCTCCGAACCACCACCGCTCGCCGCGCCGTGCCCACCCCGGGATCGACGATCGACACGAACACGGTGCCGGTCGGCCAGAACGGCGCCGCTTGCTGGAGCCGAACGGCCGCCTCCCACACGTCGTACGGCGGGATCAAGTGGGTCAGGTCGAAGATTTT
>JAYTTT010000498.1:0-14021 GCA_043744895.1 Gemmatimonadota bacterium
TGGGATTGACCGCAATCGCGACGACGACCCGGTCGGCCAGCCGAGCGGCCCGCCGGATCAGATCTTCGTGGCCTTTGGTCGGGGGATCGAAGGATCCCGGATACAATGCGATGCGACTCATAGCCCGTAGAAGAAGGTCAACGCCGTGTCTCCATAAACCCGCGTTTCGTCTCCGTCCAGCGATTCGGTCTTCCGGTGCTCGATCGAGAGCACCCCGGCAAACGGCGCCGCCCGGAACACGCCGGCCAGCCGCTCGGCCAATCCGAGCCCATAGGGCGGGTCGGCCAGGGCCAGATCGTACCGGGCCGGATTGGGCCGGGCCAGAAACCGGAAGGCGTCCTGGCGAACCAGCTCGGTCCGGTCGGCGACGCCTAACGTGGCGATGTTGGCCCGAATCGCCGCCGCCGACGGCGGATTGAGATCTACGAAGGTGGCGATACGAGCGCCCCGAGACAATGCTTCGAGGCCGAGGGCCCCGCTTCCGGCGAACAGATCGACCACTGACGCCCCCTCGACCCGGGGGCCGAGAATGCTGAACCACGCCTCCCGAACCCGGTCGGCCGTCGGCCGGACCCGCCCATCGGCCGGAACCGCCAACCGCCGGCCTCCGAACTCCCCGGCAATGACCCGGGTCACGCCACTTTGACGGCCGCCGGGGCCAATCCGACCAGCCGCGCTTGGAGGTAGTTCTTGCCCCGGAACTCGTGGCGTTCAAGCCGGAACGCCGCGTCGACCGGATCGGTGCTGTTGAGCCATTGGACCCGGTCGGCGAACTGAAATCCGATGGCGGCCATCCCGGCGGCGTCATCTTTGAGCGTGCCCCGGAGATGCTCGTTTTTTTGGCCGACGTAACTCCAATTGACAAGCCGGGCGTCGCGGGCCAGGAACACCGGACCGGGGTTTCCCATTCCGCAGGGTTCGAGATGGCGACAGAGCCGTTCCAACTCTTCGGAGGCCTCGCCTAAGCCCAACTCGAGGTCGACCCGCTGCTCCGGCCCCAAGTCAGACGGATCGAGCTGACGACCGCAGACCTCGGCGAACCGGTCCCGAAAGGCGTCGAGCCGGTCGCGCCGCACCGTGACGCCGGCCGCCATCTTGTGGCCGCCGAACCGCTCCAGCAAATCGGCGCACTCGCCTAACGCTCCGTGGAGGTCGAACCGGCTGACGCTCCGGCCGGACCCCCGGCCGACATCGCCCTGGAATCCGATCAGAAAGGCCGGCCGGCCAAACCGCTCCACCACCCGCGACGCCACGATGCCCACCACGCCCGGATGCCACTCGTCGGACGCCAGCACCAAGCCGGCGGTCCGGTCGAGATCGACGGTCCGTTCGATCTGGTCGATGGCTTGCTCGAGCATCCGCTGATCGATGGCCTGACGTTCGACGTTGAGCTCCTCGAGGCGCCGGGCCATCTGGGTCGACTCCTCGGCCGAATCCGACAGCAGCAGGCGGAGGCCGTCGTTGGCGTCGCCGATCCGGCCGGCCGCGTTGAGTCGGGGCCCGAGAATGAAGCCGACTTGGGAGGCGCGGACCTCACCGGTGATCCCGGCCACCGTCATCAGGGCCCGAAGTCCGGGCCACCGGGACGAGGCCAGCAACTTGAGCCCGTGCCGGACCAAGATCCGGTTCTCGCCGACCAGGGGCACCACATCGGCCACGGTGGCCACGGCGGCGTAGTCGAGGAAGTGAAACGCCAGCGAGGCCGGCAAGCCTAACGATTGGGCCACCGCCTGCACCAGCTTGAACGCGATCCCGGTGCCGCAGAGGGCGCCGAGTCCGGAGGTGTCGTCGGGTCGCTGGGGATCGACGATCGCGTTGGCCGGCGGCGCCTCCTCGCCCAGCAAATGGTGGTCGGTGACCACCACGTCGAGGCCGGCCGCCCGGGCCTGTCGCACCGGCTCGACCGCGGTGATCCCGCAGTCACAGGTCACCACCAGTTTGGCCCCGACGGCCAGGGCTTTCGCCAGCCCGGCCGGCCCGAAGTCGTACCCGTGCTCCATCCGGTGGGGCACGAAGCCAACGACGTCGGCGCCGGCCGCCCGGAGCCCGCGAGTCAGCAACGCCGCCGCGCACTGGCCATCGACGTCATAGTCGCCGTGCACCAGGATCCGGTTCCCGGCCTTGAGGTGCCTCACGACGGTCTCGACGGCTTCGGCCATGCCCGCGAGGGCCAGCGGATCAGTCAGCTGATCGAGGTCCGGGCGGAGAAATGCCTTGGCGGCCTCGGGCGTGGTGTGCCCGCGCTGCACCAGCAGCCGGGCCAGCGGCGGCGGCACCTTGATCGCCTCGCCCAGTCGCCGGGCCGCCTCGGGGTCGGGCGGAGCCTGGACGATCCATCGCGGCGGAAGCTGCCTCACCCTTCGGATTCCTCGGCATAGAGGATCACCCCGCAAGCCTCGCAGTTGTCAAGCAGAATCCCGGCCCGAATCTGGGTTCGCCGATTCCGCGGCACCGAGGTATAGCACGCCCCACAGGCTTCGCCGCGAAGCGCCACCACCACGGCCACGGTTCGAACCGATCGAAGCCGGTCGTACCGGAGTCGAACGGTCTTCTCGATGGCCGCGGCACTCCCGTCCCGGGCCGCTTTGGCCGCGTCCCGCTCCGCCTCAATGGATGCCCGCTCGGTGGCCAACCGCTCCCGCTCGACCCCTTGGGCAAGTTCCATGGCCGCCACCCGATCCTCGATCGTCTTCACGGTCCGTTCGAGGTCGTGGACCCCTTCGGCGGTCCGAACCCAGTCCCCTTCCTCTTTGACCAAGACTGAGCGGGCCATTTCGACTTCCGTCATCACCGCCTGGGCCTCGCGGGCCCCTTTGGCCAATTCGAGCCGCTGCCGTCGCTTGTCTTGAATCGACCGAAAGCCCTCGATCCGGGTCTCGAGATCCTCGCGCTTCTTGACGCCGTCCTCCAGGCGCTTTCGCGCCACGGTGATGTCGCGCCGGCCCGCGTCCAGCTCGGTATCGAGGCGCGCCGTTTCGTCGAGGATCGCCTTGAGGCGAACATCGGCGTCGAGCAGCGTCAGGTCTTTGGTTTGCAGATCGAGCAATTTCGACAGTTCAGCGTGCATTGAGGTCATCCACGGGATCGGGGGTTGGTCGCTTGTTTCTGCCAGTACAATCGTTGTTTCGCTTCAGGGGAAAGCTGCGAGAGCGACTCCCGGCGGGCCGTGACATCGGACCCCGAGGGTAGCGATCGCAAGGCATCCCGTTCATCGAGGCGGGTCACCGCCGCCGCATAGATGCCGTCCTCATCGAGCCCCGCTTCGATTTCCTGCTCTTGGAGCCGGTGCCAGGCCGCGAGGGCCGGTGGCGACAACGGAGGCGCCGCGTCGAGCGGTGCGGTGCCCAGCGGGAGGGCCAGCAACGCCTCGTACACCTCTCGGAACGTTGGGACCTCGAACCGGGCGGCTGGAATCTCATCCCGGGCCCGGTCGAGCCAGGCTTGCTTGTGGACCACCAGCCGGAGTAATTCGCCTTCGGTCCGCGCCCCGATCCGGCGCCGTTCGCCCGCCGGCCGCGCCACCACTCGGGCGTCGGGCGCCGGAACCGCCACCGGCCGAAACGGGAGCGGCGCCGGCGCCGCCAGCTCCTGCTCCAGGACCGTGCGGGTGAGCCCAACCCGTTCGGCCACCCGAGCGATGTAGAGATCCTTGGCGATCGGATCGCTCGCGGCCCGAACCGTCGGCAACAACCGGTCGAGCGCATCGCGGCGCCGCTCGACGCCCTCGAACCAGCCCTTCCGCTCCAGCAACTGGATCTTCCGCTCCAGGACATCGACCGCGTGGTCGAGAATCGGGTTTAGCGCCGCCGCCCCGCCCTTCCGAACCAAGGTGTCGGGGTCCTCGCCCGGCGGGAGCGTGGCCACCTTCACCCGGAGCCCGTGACGAAGACACTCGTCCCCGGTCCGGAAAGTGGCCTTGAGCCCCGGCCCGTCGGAGTCGTACAGCAGCACCACCAGCGGCGCGAACCGCTTCAGCAGGGCCGCCTGGTCGGCCGTGAGGGCGGTGCCTAACGGTGCGATC
The DNA here is from genome assembly GCA_043744895.1 of Gemmatimonadota bacterium. Lineage (GTDB taxonomy): Bacteria > Gemmatimonadota > Gemmatimonadetes > Gemmatimonadales > GWC2-71-9 > SHZU01. The sequence continues at coordinate 4,022 of JAYTTT010000498.1, forward strand.
ACCTGCTCCACCCCGGCCGCCGCGAGCCGCAGCGCATCGAAGTACCCCTCAACCAGGATCGCCTGCCCTTCCTTCCGGATCGCCCCCTTGGCCAGGTGGAGGTTGTAGAGGGTGCTGCCCTTGTGAAAGATCGGCGACTCCGGCGAGTTGAGATATTTGGGCTCGCCCGAGCCGAGAATCCGGCCCCCAAACGCCACCACCCGGCCCCGCTGATCCTTGATCGGAAACAGGAGCCGGCCCCGGAACCGCGGATTGACGGTGCCGTCGTCTCGTTTGACCAACAGCCCCACATCGAGGAGGATCCGTTCGTCCAGGCCCAGCTGCTTCATGGCGGTGACAAACGACCGATCGGTCGGGGCGTAGCCCAGGCCCCATTCAGCCGCCACCGGCAACGGAATGTCCCGCGACTCGAGATAGCGGCGGGCATGATCGGCGTCGGCGCCGTCCCGAAGCCGGGCCGCGAACCACTCGTCCGCCACGCCCATCGCGCCGTAGAGCGGTTCCCGCGGATCGGGCCCCTCCCGCGCGCCCCGCTCCGGGATGGTAATCCCCACTCGCCGAGCCACCTCTTTGACCGCGGTCGGGTAGTCCATCCCGAACCGTTTCATCAAATAGGTAAAGACGTCGCCCGCCGCATGGCAGACGTAGCAGTAGTAGAGGCCCTTCTTCGGAACCACCGCAAAGTTCCGGTGGGTTCCGCCGTGAAACGGACACGGTCCCCGCCAGTCGGCCCCGGCACGTTTCAGGGTCACCGACTCGCCGACGATATCGATCAAGCTCGCCGAATCTCGAACTTGTTCGATGAGCTCGTCCGGGATCATTCAGGCCGCTCCGAATTCAACGATGGTCACCCCTGTCCCGCCCTGGTTGCGGGGAGCAAACTCAAATTTGGCCACCCGCTTGTCACTCTTAAGCACCTGGCGGACCCGATCCCGAACTACCCCGGTTCCCATCCCGTGGATGATCCGGAGGAAGGGATTCTCCGACAGAATCGCGGCATCGAGTGCCGCCGTCGTCACGGTCACAGCCTCGTCGCCCCGCATGCCCCGAAGATCGATCTCGAACGAGGCGGCGGTCGGCTCGAAATCGGCCAGTTGGGACTTGGGGCGGGCCGCCGGAACCCCGCCGGCAACCGGGGTGAGCTCGGTAACCGGCACGACGATCTTGACCGAACCTAGTGCCACGACGGCTTTGGCGTCGTGCCGAACTTCGAGGACGGTCCCGGTTCCCCCGGCGCCAAGCCGGACCCGCTGGCCCGCCCTGACCACCGCTGCGGGGTCGAGCTCTTCGACATCGGCCTGATCGACCGCATCGATTGCGGCCCGCTCCGCCACCACCGCTTCCTCGATGATCCGCCGGGCGTCGCGCGCGCGGGCCGGACCGGGGGCGCCTTCGGCGGCCCGCAACGCCTCCTCGACCTTGCTCCGGGCGTCAAGCAGATGCCGCCGAGCCTCCTGGCGGCCGATGCGCTCCGCCTCCCGCTCCCGCCGACGAAGCTCCTTCTCCCGGGCCGTCTGAAGTTCGCCGATTGCCTCGGCGTTGGCCTCCCGGCCCGAAACGTCCAGGTCCCGGGCCGAGAGGTCGGTCTCGCGAAGTTCCTGGTCCCGGGCCCGGGCCTCGACGTGCGCCAGCAACTCGTCCAGAGCGCGCTCCTGCGACGGCACCATTGCCTCGGCCTCCGCCAGTACGGCCGGGTCAACCCCGAGCCGACGAGCGATGGCCAGGCCGTAGGAACGTCCGGGAACCCCTTTGCGAAACCGGAAGGTCGGCTTCAGCTGCTCGGCGTCGAACTCGAGCGAGCCGTTGACCACTCCCGAGACGTCCCCCGCCAGGGTCTTGAGCGAACCCAAATGGGTCGTCACGATGGTCCGGGCCCCGCGGGCCGTCAACGCCCGGAGCGATGCGGCCGCCAAGGCGCCGCCCTCGGCCGGGTCGGTACCGCTCCCAATTTCGTCCATCAGCACCAACGTCGTCGGTCCCGACTCGGCCAGGATTTGCCGGAGCGACACCACGTGGGCACTGAAGGTCGAGAGATCGGCGGCAATCGATTGATGGTCGCCAATGTCGGCAAAGACGCTGGTCATGACCGGCACCGTCGTTCCCGGTCCGACCGGCGGAACGATCCCCGATTGGGTCAGTAACACCACCAAGCCGGCGGTCTTGAGGAGCACGGTCTTGCCGCCGGCATTCGGACCGCTGATCAGGAGGGTCCGCTCGGAGGCTTCAAGCGACAGGTCGAACGGCACGACGGCCAGCCCCCGGTCGATGAGGAGCGGGTGGCGGGCATCGCGGAGCACCACACTCTCGCCCCCGACCTTGGGTACCGTGCCCCGGACCCCGTGCGCGTAGCGAACCCGCGCCAGCACGTCGTCACCCGACACACACATCTCGTGAGCGGCGTCAATCAGATCGGCGGCCGGCCGAATCAGGTCGGTCAATTCCCGAAGGACCTTGAGCAACTCGCGCTCCGCGTCGACGATGGCGCTCCGGAGCGCGTTGCCGAATTCGATCGCGGCCGTCGGCTCGACGAACAGGGTCCCCTGGCTGGCCGACTCGTCGTGGACGATCCCTTCGGGGCGGGAGCGGGAATCGCGCCGGACCGGAATCACGTACCGGTCGCTTCGGACGGTGACCTGGGCCCCGGCCGGAACCGCATGGGGATCGGCGCCCCGCAGCACGGTCTCGAGCTTCTTGATCAGCCGTTCCCGCGCCGCGTGGATCTCGCGCCGGGCCCGAAACAACCCCGGGCTGGCGGTATCGAGGACTTCGCCCTCATCGGTGATCGCGGCAACCAGCCGCTGATCGATGGCCCGCTCCGGGAGTGGCGCCACCGACGCCGCCAGGACCGGTGCCTCGGCGGCCACTCGCCTGATTTCGCCGGCGGCGATCCGGGCCGCCGATAAGGTTTGCTTGACCAGGGCCAGCTCCCAGCCGTCCAAGACGCTGCCGGCCACTCGCAACCGGGCAATAACCGGCCCCAGCTCGGGTACCGGCGGAATATCGATCGCTTCGCCGCGGCCCCAGAGCGTCAGCAACTCCGCCACCGGCGCGAGCGCGCCCTCGATCTCGAAATGGTTGGAGGACGGCCGGCGCTGCCGAACCCGCTCAGCGCCGAGGGGACCTCGGGCATGGGCCGCCACCACGTCGAGCGCCCGATGGAACTCGAGCGCGTCGTTGGTTGGCCCGGAAACCGCCGCTAGAAATTGGAACGGGGTGCCGACGCTCTCTCGCGCCTGCACCCCGTCTCGGTCCTGCCGCAGAACTCCCTCAGCCACGTGCGATTCGAGTTGTCCATCGGGTTTTCTGGATCGGCATACCGGTCAATCTAGAGGACCCCTAGCCCGGAGGCCAGTCCAACCGCCGACCACCCAACAGGTGCACGTGCAGGTGCCCAACCGACTGGCCGCCGTCCCGGCCGGTATTGATCACCAGCCGGTATCCGCCCTCGTCCAAGCCGATTTGTTTGGCCACCTGCACCGCGAGCCGAATCGAGCGGCCCACGGTCCGTTCCGCCTGGTCGGCATCGGTATCCACCATCCCACCGATGTGGACCACGGGGACGATCAGGACATGGGTCGGCGCCTGGGGATTGAGATCCCGAAAGGCAATCGCGTCGTCGTTCTTCGCGATGATCGTGGCGGGAATTTCCCCTGCCGCGATCCGACAAAAGATGCAATCGGTCATGTCCGTTCCTTTCGCCCCCTGCCCACCAGCGCGGCCGCAACCATCGCAGCAGTTTCGAACCGGAGGATCCGGCCCCCGAGCGCCGTGGGCACGAATCCCGAGCTCTTCGCCCCGGCGGCTTCAGCCGCGGTCAAGCCGCCCTCCGGCCCGATCACGATCGCCACCGGCACCCCGGCGCCCACCCCGCGGGGGTCGCTTCCTTCGGGGTCGGCCAGCCAACGCTCGGTCGCCGTGATCTCGGCGAGCGCCGGTTGAATTCCGGCGACCCGGTGAATTCGGAGGGCCCAGGCACCTCCGCATTGCTTGAGCGCCTCCGCCGAGCGGGTTTCGAACCGCCCGCGATGCTCGTCCCGGACCCGCGAGGCGACGTGGCGACTGCGCTCGGTGTCGAGCGGCACCAGGTCGGTCACGCCCAACTCGACCGCTTTCTCGACCAGCCATCCGAAGCGGTCCTTATCCCCGGCGCCCACCAGCAGCACGAGATCTGCCGGCACCGGCACCACTCGGATCGAATCGAGTTCGACCTGCCAGCTTTTGCCCACCGCCACCAGACGCCCCACCCCGATCCGGCCCCGGCCATCAAGGACCTCGGCTCGGTCTCCCTCGGCGACTCGGCGAACCTTGAGATGGTGCGCCTCGTCGTCGTCGAGGACGACCAGGCGGGTGGCATCCCCGAGCCGCTCGGGCGCCAACACCCGAATCATCGGCTCAGCGGCTCCGGCGGGCGGCCACCGACCACCATCCCTCGTCCACCACCTGACCGATTTCGGCGAACCCGGCCGCCGCCAGCGTGGGCCGGAACAGATCGGCCTCGGAGCTTTCCATCCCGGCAAAGATCGCCACCCCGCCCTCGTGCAGGGACCGAGCGATCGGGCCGAGGAGGCTCTCGTTGACGGTGCGAAGAATGTTGGAGACCACCACATCGACCGGGCCGGCCAGCGGCCCGAGCTCCGCCGCGTCGCCGGTGACGAACCGAACCCGGTCGGCCACCTGATTGCGGAGCGCGTTGACATCGGCGATCGGGGCCGACTCCTCATCGACTTCGATGCCTAACGCCGTTTTGGCGCCGAGCTTGGCGGCCGCGATGGCCAGAATGCCGCTCCCGCTGCCCAAGTCGAGCACCGACGCCCCCCGCCCGAGCCAGTGGTCGAGCAGCGCGAGTGCCCCCCGGGTCGAGCCGTGTTCCCCGCTCCCGAAGGCGGTCTCCGGATCGATAACCACCGTATCAGGTCCGGGCTCGAGCAGCCACGACGGCCCGAGCCGGAGCCGGCCCACCCGGCGCACCGCGAGCCCGTCACGCCATCGCACGGTCCAGTCGGCCTGGTCGACCGGACTGGTGGCCAGCGCCACCGTGGCCCCGAACCGACTCGCGATGGCGCCGGCCGCCGCCACGGCCGCCGGCTCGTCGGCGGCATAGCCCAGCACCGACGCCGCTCGCTCCTCCACGGCCTGTCCCGTAACCTGGGCCAAGGCCTGCGCCACTTCCTCGGGGTTGGCCCCAGCCATGCCGACCTCGATCAACCACCAACTCATGCGCCGAGCGCCTCTTTCAGCTTGGACCAGAAGCTGCCGGATTCACGGGGTTGCTCACCCTCGACTTTGGCCAACTCCTCGAACAGCTGGCGCTGGGCGTCGGTCAAGGATTCAGGCGTCCACACCATGACCCGGACGTTGAGATTGCCGGTCCCGGTCTGCCCGAGCCGAGGCAAGCCCTTGCCCTTGATCTTGAGCACGGTGCCGGGCTGGACGCCGGCCGGCACCGTCAACTGCTCCTCGCCATACGGGGTCGGGATCGGGACCTCGGCGCCTAACGCTGCCTGCGAGAACGACAAGGATAGGTCGTAGAACAGATCGTCGCCGTTCCGTTCGAATCGGTCGTCGTCCTTGATCTCGATCATCACCAGGAGATCGCCACCGGGGCCGTTCCGGCGCCCGGCCGACCCCTGGCCCCGGAGCGTGATGTAATTGTTATTGGTGACCCCGGCCGGAATTTCCACGGCCACGGTCCGTTCGCCGCGAACCCGGCCTTCGCCCCGGCACACTTCGCACGGGTCGCTGATGATGGTGCCTTCGCCGTGGCAGGTCGGACAGGGCGCCACCTGGACGAACTGGCCGAACACGCTCCGGGTTGACCGGCGGACCTGTCCGTTGCCGGCGCAGGTCGAGCATCGGCTCGGCCGAGTACCCTTGGTACCGCCACTCCCGCTGCAGGCCGTACAGGCCACCGGCGCCTTAAGTTTGACGTTCCGTTTGGTCCCGGTCGCGACATCGAGGAGCGTGAGCTTGACCGTGACCCGCATATCCTGGCCCCGGCGGGCCTCCGCGGGATCGGCGCCGCCGCCACCCCCGCCAAAGAGCGAGTCGAACCCGCCCATGCCACCGAAGTCGCGCATGAAGATGTTGAGCGCTTCGTTCAGGTCAACGTGGTGGTACCCGCCGTCCCGCGCCCCCGCGCCGCCGAGCCCGGCCTTGCCGTAGCGATCGTAGGCGGCCCGTTTATCGGCATCGCTCAAGACTTCATAGGCCTCGGCGATTTCCTTGAACTTGGCCTCGGCATCGGGAGCGCGATTGCGATCCGGGTGGTACTGCATCGCCATCTTCCGATAGGCCTTCTTGATCTCGTCCTCAGACGCGTCGCGCGCCAATCCGAGGAGGTCGTAAAACTCGCTCACGTCAGCAATCCTTCCACCAGCCGGCTGGTATGCTCCACCAATCCAATGATCTTGTCGTAGGGCATCCGGGTCGGCCCGAGCACGCCGAGCACCCCGGTCAAGGCGCCCCGCCGATACGAGGCGGTCACCAAGGTGAACTCGGCCAGCTTGGGATCGGCGTTCTCGGTCCCGATGGTAATCGTCAAGCCGCGGCGCCGGTGGGACTCGAAGGCCGTCCGCAACAGATCCCGCCGCTCGGTCAGTTCGAGCAGTTCCCGCATCCGGACGTTCGACGCGAACTCGGGCTGATCGGCCAGCGGTTGGGCGCTGCCGAGGAGCACCGCGCCGCCGTCGGGGGCCGGGTCGAACACCCCCTCGCCCTGCGCGATGAAGACGTTGAGCAGGCTGGTGGCCCGGCCGCCCCCGTCGGCGTCGCGGAGCCGGTCGGCCACCGACGCCCGGATTTCGCCTAACGGCAGCCCCGCTAATCGTTCGTTCAGAATTCGGGCCACGTGATCGACCACTTCGGCGGCCAGGGTGCTTGGGATCTCAAGAAAGATCGTCCGGACGAACCCGCTGCCTAACGTCAGCACCACGAGGAGCCGTTCGGCGCTGACCCGGACCAGCTCGAGCCGTTCGAGCACCACTCGGTCGAGCGCCGGCGCCACCGCCACGCCAAGCTCCTGGGTCAGCACCCCGAGCACCTGGGCCGCCCGGCGGAGGATTTCTTCAATCGCGCCGCCGCCCTGCACCAGCACCACCTCCGACTCGATCAGTCCCCGCTCCTCATCACTGGGCGGAGCATGATGCATCAACCGATCGACGTAGACCCGGTAGGCCAAGTCGGTCGGGATTCGGCCGCTCGACGTGTGAGGGTGAAACAGGTAACCCCGGGCCTCGAGGTCGCCCATCGTGTTCCGAACGGTGGCGGGAGAAACGCCGAGCTTGGACCGGGCGGCCACGGCCTGACTGCCCGCCGGTTCGGCGGTTTCGACGTACAGCTGAATGATGGTGTCGAGGATCCGGGCCTCGCGGCCGGACAGCTCTTCAACTCTCTGCATCACAATAATTTACGCCTCATCCACCTGAGTTACCAAGGTGTCCAATCGGAGCCAGCCCTCGACCGTCAGCACAATCTGACTGCCATCCCGGCGGGCCCATCCGGCCGACACCCACTGCTCCACAACCGGCAGAGGCAGGGATGATGCCGGAAGGCCCTCGGTGGTCCGGAGCCCAAGATACCGCTCCTCGAGCCCGATCTGGCGGTCATCCAATGTCTCCTCGTCCCCCACCCCGTGGCCGGTGTCGACCGCCCGACGATAGCCCTCCCAATCGCGGATGTTCCACCACCGGCGCCGGCCTGCCGCACTGTGCGCCGACGGCCCCAGCCCGAGGTACCCGGCCCGCCGCCAATAGGCTAGGTTGTGCCGCGATTCGAACCCCGGCTTGCCGGCATTCGAAACTTCGTAGTGGCGATACCCCGCCCCGGTCAGCGCCTCATGCGCCTCGAGATATTCCGCGGCGGCGGGCGCCTCTTCAGTCGGAACCGTCTCGCCCCGGGCCACCCATCGGCCGAGCGGGGTCCGCTCCTCGACCGTGAGGCCATAGAGCGAGAGATGGGCCGGCTCGAGCGCGAGACCGCGAGCGAGGTCCTCCCGCCACGACCGGCGGAGCGCCCGGGGCACCGCGTAAATCAGATCGATCGACACGTTGGAAATTCCCGCCTCGCGGAGGATCGCGATCGCGGCGGCCGGCCGGTCGGGCCCATGGCTCCGGTGCATCCATTCGAGCACCGCGGGCGAGAACGATTGGACCCCGAGCGAGACCCGATTGACACCGTGGGCGGCCCAGGCCGCCGCCCGCTCAGTCGACACGTCCTCGGGATTGGCCTCGATGGTGATTTCGGCCACCCCGCTGATCGACCGATCAGCCCGGACCGCGTCGAGAATCGAGCCGATCGCGGCTGGATCGAGTAACGATGGGGTCCCCCCGCCGAAATAAATCGTCTCGATCGGACCCTGGTCGGCCCACCATGGCGCCGCGAGCCACCGCCCCCACTCGGCGATCACCACCTCGGCATAGCGGCGCGAAGGGATCGTCTTCCGGACCGCGATCGCAAAGTCGCAATACGAGCAGCGGCGGGCGCAGAACGGAACGTGGACGTAGAGGTGCACGGCGGGAAAATACTACGGCGTCCGCCGAAAGCCCTCTCGGTCTTGCTCGACCAACCCGACGATCTCGAGTTCCGATAGTGCCCCGATCAGGGTGTGCGGCGCCACTGCCAGTTCTTCGCCGAGTCCCTCGATCGTTCGCGGCGTCCCGTCGAGCACGCCGAGCAGCCGCTGGAGGTCCGCCCGGATCCGGGCCCGGCCGACATCGCGGTCGGCCCCGCTCCGGACGCTCGCCCGGAACGCCGGATCGACTTCCGGATAGAACTGCAGCAAGTCATCCGGCTCTCGATAGAGGCCCGCGCCCGATTCGCGAATCAGCTGATTCGGTCCGACGCTGGTCCGGCTGGTAATCGGCCCGGGCACCGCCAGGATTTCGCGGCCCTGCTCCAAGGCGGTGCGCGCGGTAATCAAGGCACCCGAGTCGGAGGCGGCCTCGACCACCACGGTGGCCCGGGCCAAGCCGCTGATCAGCCGGTTCCGGCGCTGAAAACTCCCGGCCGTCGGCCGTTCGCCCGGGGGGAACTCGGTCAGCAAGAGCCCATCGGCCGCCACCCGCTCATAGAGCGCCCGGTTGGCGGCTGGGTAGACCACGCCGAGCCCGTTGCCCAGGACCCCGATGGTCCGGCCGGTCGGCACCGCGGCCCAGTGCGCTACCGCGTCGAGGCCCCGGGCCATCCCGCTGACCACGGTCAGCCCGGCATCGGCCGCGATCCGGGCCAAATCGCGGGTGACCGTGATACCGTACGGGCTCGGGTGGCGGGAACCGACGATCGCCACGGCGGGCCCCCCGAGCCGCTCCCGGTGGCCGATCCCGAACAGCACCGGCGGGGGCGCCGGAATCTCGCCCAACGTTGCGGGATAGTCGGCATCGAACGGCGTCACCAAAAATCCCCCTAATTCCGCCAGCCGGGCCAGCACCCGGTCGAGGACGGCCCGATCGACCCGTTTGATGGCGGTGGCGGCGGCGGGCGAGATCGTGGGGATGGAGCCTAAAAACGCAAACGGCGCCGCAAGGGCGCCGCTCCACGAGTCACAATGCTCCTTCAACCTCCGGAGCCGGCCGGGCCCGATTCCGGGCGTCAGCGCCAGCGCCAGGTAGGCGAGGCGTTCGTCATTCAAGGGCATCGGGCGGTTCTTCTTCCAGTTTGGCCGCTTCGATCAGGCGGAAAAACGTCCGCTTCAGGTCATCGAGTCCAGTGCCGGCGGCGGCCGAGATGGCCACGGTCGCGACCGCGGCGGGCGCGGAGATGCCGGGCAGATCATCGCCCGGCGCCAAGACATCGCGCTTCGAGAGGACGACGATATAAGGCTTCCGGTACAACGGCTCGCTGTAGGCCAGGACCTCGCGGCGGAGCCGGTCGAACGCCGCTTGGGGATCCTCGGCGTCAACCGGGATCATGAACGCGAGCACCCGGGTCCGTTCGACGTGCCGGAGGAACTGGAGTCCGAGCCCTTTGCCTTGGTGGGCGCCCTCAATGATGCCGGGGATGTCGG
>JAYTTT010000499.1:0-3542 GCA_043744895.1 Gemmatimonadota bacterium
CAGCCGGCGGTTGTGGCGGCGGAGGAACTGCTGCCCGTAACGCCACGCCGCGAACTCGGGCCGGAGCGGCTTTCCGATCCGGACCAACTCCAAACCCTCCGGCATCTTGGCAAGGCCGACATTGCTGGTCGAGACCCGGACCTGGGTGGCCCGGAACCGCCGCTCGCAATCGGCGATCGTTTCCCACCGGTCTTCGAACGGGGTCAGGTTCCAACGGGCGCAGGCCCCGCAAATGACCCAGAGCCGGCCTTTGGCCTCGTCGAAGGCCACCCGGCGGCCCACCGGCAGGTGTTCGAGTTCCTGATTCTGGCCCAGCGAAGTCTGGCAGAAGAGGCAGTCGGCGTACATGCAGAACGGTGCGGATTTTTCGGTCGGGTCACAAGCCGCCGGGGCCGACTCGTCACCCGAATGCAATGATCCTGTAATCTACCGCGCCATCCGCGCCAGCTCGGCCTCGGCCGCGATGTAACCGAACGCGCTCCACTGCGGCATGGCAATGATCCGCTCGAAGATCCGGCGGGCGTCGTCTTTCCTGCCGTTGTACAGGTGCCAGTTGCCGACGCCGTAGGCAACGGTCGCGTCCTGGACCGCATCGGCTTGGTCGGCCGGCGTCAGAATCGCGTCGGGCGCGATCCGGCCTTGGTACATCAGCAGCAGCCGGTGGTAGCTCCCGTTCTCGATCACCTTCAGGTCGGCCGTGATCGGCGCGAGGACCATGGCGGCCTCCGCGTCCCGGCCAAGCCGGCGGAGGGTCATGTAGAGCCAATGACTCGAAGCCACCACCATGTCGGGGTTGACGGCGATCTTCACGTCCTCCTGGTAGAACGGCAACGCCTTGGCGAACCGGCCCTGGAGGTAGTAGCCTAACGCCAGGTGGTAACGAACATTGGAATGCAGCGTGCTGGTTGGAATGCCCCGGGCATTCGGGATCCCGTCCGGTTCCACTTCGTCGGGCCGGCCCCGGATCAGCTCGGTCGCTTGCTCGAAATCGCGGACCGCCAGATCGAATTTCCGGATCGAGAGGTACCGGTGTCCCCGGTGGCGATAGATCCGGGCGTCGTTCGGATGGAGGGCGATCCCCTGGGTGTAGATCCCGATCGCCTCCGCGTACCGCCCCAGGTAGGCGGTCCGGCGGCCGAGCCAGATGATCGAGTCGGCGTCGGTCGGGGTGTGGTCGAAAGCCTGCTTGGCGGCGGCCAGATTGCGCTGGTACGCGGCCTTGGTGGCGACCGAGAGGGCCGGCCGGACCAGCGGCGTACCCAGCAGCGACATCGCCTCGACGTCCGATGATTGAGCCCGGAGAATGGCCGGCGCGGTCAGCAGCGATGCGAGCACGATCAACCCCGGGAACGTCGCCGCTAACACGGTGAACAAGGTGCGTCGATGCATGACCGAAACCTCACGGAATCAAGAGTCGAAGGGTAGCTTACCGATTCGGTTTGGCCACTCTCGGGGAGCCCACTCATCATGTCGATGCTGTTGCTGGCCGGGGCCCTGCTCGCCCTCGGATCTCAAGATACGACTCGCCGCCGAACCGAGCTGCCGCTCCAGGCCGCGGCCCGCTCCTTTCGGCTCGAAACCAGTCGCGGAACCTGGATGTCCCTCGACCTGACACCCGACGGCCGAACCATCGTGTTCGACCTGCTCGGCGATCTCTATACCCTACCGGCGAGCGGCGGCCGCGCCACTCGGCTGACCAGCGGGTTGGCCTTCGATTCCCAGCCCCGCGTCAGTCCCGACGGCAAACGGGTCGCGTTCGTGTCCGACCGGAGCGGCAGCGACCACGTCTGGACCATGGCGCTCGACCTCAAGGATACGGTCCAAATCACCAAGGGCAATCTTGAAGCCGTCAGTTCGCCGGAATGGACCCCAGACGGCAAAGGGTTGGTGGTCACTCGCGGCGCCGCTGGACCGGGTGGAGCCAAGCTCTGGCTCTATCTCGTGGCCGGCGGCAGCGGCGTTCAACTGATTCGCGAGCCCCCGCCGCGACAAACACTAGGCGCCGCCTTCGGCCCGGATCCCCGCTACCTCTGGTATGCCTTCCGGGACGACGGGTTCCAGTACAATCTCCGCTTCCCGTCCTACCAAGTGGCGGTCGATGACCGGGACGCCGGGACTCAAACCGTCATGACCGCCCGCCAAGGCTCCGCGTTTCGGCCGGCGTTGTCCCCCGATGGCAAATGGCTCGCCTACGGCACCCGATACAAAGCCGAGTCGGGGATCCGGCTTCGCGATCTAGCCACCGGCGAGGAGCGCTGGCTCGCCTATCCGGTCCAGCGCGACGACCAAGAAGGCTCCTCCTCGCTCGATGTCCTGCCCGGCTACACCTTCACCCCCGATTCCCGCGAAGTCATCGCCTCCTATCAAGGCGAGATCTGGCGGATCCCGGTGGCGGGCGGCACCCCCGCCAAGATTCCGTTCGAAGCAGAGCCTGGTGCTCTGGCGGCGCCCGAGCTCGCCGGGCATCCACTTTGGGCAACCCTGGGCCTACCTCGCGAATCTGGCCTTCGGGGTCACCACGTCGCGGGATCCCCAAACCAGTACGACCGATGTCTTGAGCTACTCGGACTTGGTCGAAACCGGGCAGATGATCGGGCCCCGGGTCTACTCGACCGGTCCAGGAGTGTTCGGAACTGAACAGATCAAGAGTCTCGAGCACGCGCGGTCAGTGCTCAAGCGGTATAGTCAATACTATGACACCAAGACCCTTAAGATGTATATGGCTGGAAATCGCCAGCAGCGGCAGTGGATCATCATGGCTGCAAAAGAATTAGGCTTGATGCCCACGACCGAAGGCAGGATCGATTACGCCTTCGATGTTACCCATGCTCTTGACGGTTACTCCGGGGTCGAACACGCCCTGCCGATCGATCCGATTTTCGAGGATGTCGTCAAGTTATTTGTCAGTAGCGGAACGACCAACACCCCAACCCTGCTGGTGGCGTACGGCGGACCCTGGGCGGAGAACTTCTACTACGCCACCGAACGAGTGGCCGACGACCCGAAGCTGATGCGGTTTCTGCCCGACGCCGAACTCGACGGGAGGGCGCGCCGTCGGGGAGGCAACCCTGGCGTCGTGGGGTGGGTCTTATCCGAGGAACAGATCTTTCAGAAGCACGCCCAGTTTGCCAAAGCGGTGGTCGAAGCCGGCGGTCGGATCGGCGTCGGCGGCCACGGCCAGCTCCAGGGCTTGGGTTTTCATTGGGAGCTGTGGTCGATCCAATCGGGAGGCATGTCTAGGCATGATGCACTCCGGGCGGCTACCATTCTCGGCTCCCAGGCCATCGGGCTCGAGCAGGACCAGCTGGCGGACCTCGTCGTTTTGGATCGAAACCCGTTGGACGACATTCGAAACTCCACAGCCATTCTTTACGTGATGAGGGGCGGCAAACTCTCTGACGGGGAAACCCTCGACGAGATTGCTCCCATTGCTCAGCCGTTCCCAAACCCTGGTGGCGCGCCTCCGCGCCACCAAAGCCCTAGCCCTAGGCCCTCCGTCCTATGTATCTGCATCTCTTGCTTGCGGCTGCCGCGTTCTTCCA
>JAYTTT010000500.1:0-13940 GCA_043744895.1 Gemmatimonadota bacterium
CCGATCCTCGAGGACACCGGCACGATCGAGTGTCGTGATGCCGTGCTGACCTGGGACTCGATTCGGCACGATCCGAGCCGCGACCGGCCAGATCCGACACCCCGCATCACCCATCCGGTGACGGGCAAGCTGGTGCCGGACCCGAACGCGAGGCTGCAGTACCGACAGTACACGAATCCCCACCAGACCGAGTGGCCCAAGGCAGACTTCATCGTGGGCAATCCGCCCTACATTGGCAACAAGCGGATGCGGGAGGCTCTTGGTGACGGGTACGTGGAGGCCATTCGCGGCGCGTATCATGACGTGCCAGAGAACGTCGACTATGTCATGTACTGGTGGACACGAGCGGCAATTGAGGTCAGCGAGGGCCGTGCGCTGCGTGCTGGGCTGATTACCACGAACTCCATCACCCAGATCTATCACCAGGCGGTGGTTGCGCAGGCCGCGAAGAACGGAGCATACGTGATCTGGGCAGCACCGGATCACCCTTGGGTCGACGAAGCCGACGGGGCCGCAGTACGCGTAGCCTTGACGGTCTTGTCTCGGCAGGGCGACGGGGCAGTTCGGGCGGAGGTGGATGAGGCCGGAACCGTGATCCGGGAACTACACACACGACGCCTGAACGCAGACTTGAGCGCCACCGCAGATGTCGCGGGCGCAGCTTCTTTGCCCCTTCTCGCAAACAGCGGCCTCTGTTCGCGCGGCTTTACCCTTGTTGGACGCGGCTTTGTGCTTGAAGGCGCGGAGGCGAAGCAACTCCTCGACTCGGAACCTCGCAATAGACTCGTGGTTCGGCCATTCAGAAGCGGCAGGGACCTTGCCGACCGTCCCAGGGAAGTCTTCGTATTAGACTTTGGGCTGATGGATGAGTCCGACGCCCGATTGTTCCCGGTCGCGTTCGATATTTTGCGCACCAGAGTTCAGCCGCATCGCGCGGCGAATGGTCGTCTGTCATATCGAAGCTCTTGGTGGCGCTTTGGTGAACCTCGCGCGTCATTGCGGCCTGCAGTTGCGGGCCTAGTTTCTTACGTCGCAACACCGTACCAGTCGCGGCACCGGTTCTTCGTAACGTTGGATGGACGCGTCGCACCGGACGAGACACTTGTGGCCGTCGCCACCGCCGACCGTTTCCTTTTGGGCGCCTTAAGTTCGACCGTTCATGAGGCCTGGGCCTTGGCGACCGGAACCCGATTGGGGGTCGGGAACGATCCGCGATACAACAACAGTAGGACCTTTGAACCCTTCCCCTTTCCCGACCCCCCGGCTGCCCTGCGGGCGCGAATCGGCGAGGCCGCCGAGGTCCTTATGGTCCACCGCGAAGCCGCCCTTTCACGTGACGAGGCCGTCACCATGACGGGCATGTATAACGTCGTGGCGAAGCTCCGGAGCAACGAGGTGCTCACCCCAAAGGAACGGAAGGTCCACGAGCTTGCAGCCTGTGGCGTCCTCAAGGACCTCCACGACGAACTGGATGTTCTCGTCGCCAAGGCCTACGGCTGGGAATGGCCGCTCGAAAAGGAAGTGATCCTCGAACGCCTGGTGGCGCTGCACGACGAGCGCGTCAAGGAAGAGAAGGCCGGCAAGGTTCGTTGGCTCCGGCCTGACTATCAGATCCCGCGATTCGGCAAGGATCTCCCCGTCGTCGCGCCCGACCTCGGGCTCACCGACGCCCCCACGGCAGCGAAAAAGGTCAAGCGCCCCGCCTGGCCAACCGATGTCATCAGCCAGATCGGCGCCGTCAAACGCCTGCTGGCGTCGACGGCCCGGACGATCGAAGAAATTGCCGCCGAGTTCACCGGCGCCAAGGCGGACATCGTCCGTCGGCACGTGGACATCCTGCTCGTGATGGGGGAGGTCCTGCAGAACCCCGACGGCCGGTATCAGGCCGCCGGGTAGCGCTTCACGAAGCCCAGCTTCTCCATGCGCCCAAAATCCTCGTCGAGCGACCAGATCGGCGCGTCGTGATCCACGGCGGTTGCGGCGATGACCAGATCGCCGACCCCGAACCGCTGGCCCCGGCCAACGGCGCCGCCAATCCACTCCTCGATCCGGCTCCAGGTGCCGGCATCGGGCACCGCCTGGGGTAGCGCCGACAACAACTCCCTCAGTCCAGCCTGATCCTTCTGGCGGGCGCCCGCCAGCAACTCGAGCCGAACAATGACCGGGAGCAGCACGTCATCCGCATCCATCAATTCGCCAAGATGCTGGGCTTCCGGTCCGCCAGCATCACGAAGGGCCGCGATCCAGACGGAGGTGTCGGCGCAGATCACGGGCGGGGCCCCGCGCCGGGCCGCCGCCGCGATTTGGCGATGTCAATTTCGATGGGAACCTTGCCGAACAGGCCCTTGAGCCGCTGGATCTTCCGGCGCCGGATCAGCTCCTCCAAGGCAAACACGATCGTGTCCGTCTTGGACTTGTAGCCGAGCAACGTCTTCGCTTCCTCGACCAGGCCTTCGGGTAGATCCAGGGTGGTTCGCATACGACGATGATATGTTGTATGCTTTCAGATGTCAATTCTGCCATAATCATATGCATTTCCTCGAATCGTCCCAGTGGATCGGTACCACCGCCGCAGCCGCCTCCCCGAACTCGGCCACCAGCCGGAACCGAACGTGGAGTTCCCAGCGGCGGCGCTCCTTGGCACTCGGCGGCGGTGGGCCTTCGGCTGGACCCGTCAGGATGACTGATCCCGTGCGGTCGGAGGTCGCGCGGCCAGCCAGGGCTGGGTCGGCCGCCAGGGCGCGCTGCAGGCGGTCTGCCTCGTCCAGGTCAGGCCGGTCGCGGGCGGCGTCAGGGAGTAGGGGCACCAGGAATGGGTTAGCCATCGCGGCCCACGTTAACCCCGAGTGGCCGCCGGCCGTCGTCCTTTTTCTGCGGATGGTACCGTTTTCGTTCCCGCGTCCACCCCTGTCACTCGGATCGATGAAACTCCCCGCGGGCCGGTCTCATCGCGGCACCGGCCCGGCCGTCTCGATCCGATACCCGCCCCGTCGATCGACCGTCACGGTTACGGTCCCATCCCGGTCCGTGCGGTAGACCTTTCGATCGTGGAGCTGATAGTACCGCATGGCCCAGGGATCGGGATGGCCGTACGAGTTGTCGGCCCCGACACTGATCACGACCACCTCGGGCTTGGATCGGTCGAGCCAGCCCGGCGTCACCCCGTTGCGGGCGCCGTGGTGAGCGGCCTTGAGGACGTCCACATCGGGAATCACCCCGGCCTCCAGCCAGGCGCTTAACTCCTCGGCCTCGCTGTCGCCGGTGAGCAGGGCGCGGAAGGTTCCCCGCTCGACCAGCACCGCGAGACTGCTGTTGTTCTCCGAGGCGTTCTCCAGCGCGGACGGGAACACGGTGATCCGGGCATCGCCAAGCCGGATTGGCTCCCATGGGGGGGCGGGGCGGGGGACCCGCCTTTCGCGGAGCCACCCTTCGACGTTGCGAGCGCTGGTGTTGTCGGGTGGCCGGCCGTTGGCGAGGTAGCGGCCGATCGGAAAATCGGCGATCACCGCGTCCATGCCGCCGATGTGGTCCTGATGGTTGTGGCTGGCAATCGCGGCGACCAGCGAGTCGATGCCGTAGTCGGCGAGGACCAGCACGAAGTCATCTCCGCGGCCGGCGTCGACGAGTACTGCCTGGCGGCCAAGGGTGATCAGGATGGCATCGCCCTGGCCGACGTCGAGGAACCGAATTTGAAGCTCGGCCGGTTGAGCGACTGGTGGTGCTTGCGCGGCGGGCGGCTCCGCCAAGAGGAGACGGCTCGCAACGGCCCAGCTGCCGAGGAGGCGGCCGAGTCGCCACGATCGTTGGTTCGACATGATCGAAACCTAGTGCGCTCGATGCCAAGTTAGGTGCAGATGTATATTATCATATTCATTAATTGCCATTATGCTAGCGATAATATACATTAAATCATGCCCAGAGTCTGTCCACCCCTGCCGTCTCCGGTGGGACGCGCCCTCCGCAAGCTCGGCGGCGACCTTCGTGACGCCCGTCGTCGTCGCCGCCTCCCGATGGCGACCGTCGCGGAGCGAGCCTTGATCACCCGCGTCACCCTGACCAAAGTGGAGCGCGGGGATCCCGGCGTTTCGCTCGGCATCTATGCCACGGTGCTCTACGTGCTCGGGCTCGTGGAGAGCCTGGCTCTGGTCGCCGACGCTGGCCAGGACAGCGCGGGCCTGGCGCTCGAAGGCGAGCAGCTCCCGGAACGGATCCACCTGCCGTCGCGCCGGCGGACGCCCGAATGAACGACCAGACCGTGGAGGTCCACGTCGACCTCCACGGCGCTCCCACGCTGGTGGGTCACTTGTACCCCCGAACGGCTCGAGGTCGCGAAGGGGCGACCTTCGAGTACGCCGCCGAGTGGCTCCAACACCCGGAACGGTTCGCGCTGGAACCTGGCCTGACGCTCGGGGCCGCTCCTCACCACACCCGCGCCGGCCGCGCCCTGTTTGGTGCCCTGGGGGACTCCGCGCCCGACCGCTGGGGCAGGAACCTGATCAATCGCGCCGAGCGACGTCGGGCCGGCGCGGAGCGGCGGGCTCCCCGCACGCTTCGCGAAATCGACTACCTCCTCGGCGTCTCCGACGTGACCCGGCTCGGTGGCCTTCGCTTCCGGCTCTCCGCCGATGACCCCTTCTTGGCCGATCGTGGCAGCGAGCCGGTCCCACCGCTGATCGCACTCCCCAGACTATTGGCCGCCAGCGCGAAAGTGGAGGACGAAGCGGAAACAGCCGAGGATCTCCGGCTCCTGCTGGCGCCGGGCTCCTCACTCGGCGGGGCCCGTCCGAAGGCCTCAGTGCGGGACCGAAACGGGCAACTCCTCATTGCCAAGTTCCCGTCGGAAAAGGACGAGTACGACATCGTTCGGTGGGAGGCTGTGACGCTCGCCCTGGCGGCAACGGCCGGAATCGTCGTGCCCGGTTGGCGGCTGGAGGAGGTGGCCGGCCGCCACGTACTCCTGCTGGAGCGGTTCGATCGTCGCGGGAACGAGCGAGTCCCGTTCCTGTCGGCCATGAGCCTCCTGGGCGCGGCGGACCACGAGACCGGGAGCTATCTGGAAATCGCCGACGCACTCCGGCAGCATGGAGCGGTGGTCGCCCTGGACTTGCCGCAACTGTGGCGGCGGATGGTATTCAATGTGCTGGTCTCCAACACCGACGACCATCTCCGCAACCACGCCGTCCTCTATGATGGCCCCAGGGGGTGGCGCCTCTCGCCGGCCTACGATCTCAACCCGGTTCCGGTGGACGTCAAGCCGAGGATGCTGACGACCACGATCACCCTGGATCACGATCCCACCGCGTCGCTCGATCTGGCGTTCGGAGTCGCCCGGGACTTCGCGCTCAAACCCGGGGCGGCGAAGGCGGTCGCCGGTGAGGTCGCCCGGGCCACGGGTCGGTGGCGGAAGGTGGCTGCCAAGCTCGGTTTCAAGAAGGTCGCCGTGGAGCGGATGGCCACTGCCTTCGAGCACCAAGATTCTCGCAAGGCTAGGCACGGGTAGCACTACGAGTGCGGTGGGGCCACGCTATATTCGCAGCCACCGCCCTCGGACTCGCATCGACATGGCCTTCCCCCGTGCCGCCGGGATCTTGCTTCACCCTACCTCGCTCCCCGGCCCGAACGGGATCGGCGACCTCGGCCCTGAGGCCCATCGGTTTCTGGACTTTCTCGCCGAGGCCGGGATGAAGATCTGGCAGATGCTGCCCCTCGGGCCGACCGGGCACGGGAACTCGCCGTACCAATGCTTCTCGGCCTTCGCGGGCAATCCGCTGTTGGTGCCGGTGCCGGAGCCGGACGGGCCGGGGTCTTTCCCGGAGCACCGAGTGGACTTTGCCCGGGTCATTCCCCATAAACAGGCGCTCCTTCGCGGGGCGACGGCGGCGGTCGTTCCGGACGAACGGTATCGGACCTTTGTCGCCGACCAGGGCTGGTGGCTCGAGGACTACGCGCTCTTCATGGCGCTCAAGCAGGCGCACGGCGGCGTGGCGTGGACGGCATGGGACCCGGGGGCCACCCGGCGCGAGCCCGCCCCCCTCGCCGATTGGCGATCCAAGCTGGCAGCCGAGGTGGAGCACTACCGCCGGGAACAGTGGCTCTTCTTCTCGCACTTCGACGTGCTCCGGCAGGCCTGCCGCGATCGTGGCATCCAGCTGATGGGCGACCTCCCGATTTACGTGGCGCACGACTCAGCCGACGTCTGGGCCAGTCCCTCGCTGTTCCAGCTCGAAGACGACGGGCGCCTCCGGGTCCAAGCCGGCGTGCCCCCCGACTACTTCAGCGCGACCGGGCAACTGTGGGGCAACCCGATCTACGACTGGGAGGCGCTCCGGGCGGATGGATACCAATGGTGGATCCGCCGGATGCGGAGTGCGTTCGAACTCTTCGACCTGGTTCGGATCGACCACTTCCGCGGGTTCGAGGCCTACTGGGAAGTGCCGGGGGCCGACACGACCGCGGTGGCCGGCCGGTGGGTGCCGGGCCCGGGGGCGGCGCTCTTCGATGCGATCACCGCGGCCCTGGGTCCGCTCCCGATCGTGGCTGAGAACTTGGGCCTCATCACCCCGGCGGTCGAAGCCCTCCGGGAACGATTCGGCTATCCCGGCATGAGCATCCTGCAGTTTGCCTTCGGGGCCGACGCGGAAGCCACCACGTTCCTGCCGCACAGCTACCCGCGGGAGCGGGTGGTGTACACCGGCACCCACGACAACGACACCACACTGGGCTGGTGGGAATCGTCCGGCGCGGGCGACTCGACCCGGAGCGACGCAGAGGTGGAACGGGAACGGGACCATGTCCTGCGCTACCTCGCGGCAGATGGCCGCGAGATCCATTGGACCCTGATCCGCGCGGCCCTGGCATCGGTGGCTAACACCGCCCTGATTCCGATCCAGGATCTGCTCGGGCTCGGGAGTGAGGCCCGGATGAACCTGCCCGGCCGCCAGTCGGGCAACTGGGAATTCCGGTTTTCGGCCGACCAGCTCACGGCCGGCACCATTCGCCGCCTCCGTGAGCTGGTCGATCTGTATCAACGTTAGGCGCCCGACCGGACGGCCCGGTGGTCAGCCGGCGGTCACTCGATCACCACGACGACGAAGTCCCCATTCGTCCCGGCCCCAGCTCCATTCACGCAGGCCACGTCCACGATCAGATCATTCCCGACCGTGTTCCAGGCCGACGGAGTGCAGGCGGCCGCACTAAAAAGGGCATGGGCGGAGACGAGGACCGTTTCTCTGCCGCCGGACGACACGACGCTGGTCCCACCCCCGGCGCTGTTGCGGGATACCGACGCCAGGGAATTGTGGAAGGCGCCGAAGCGCTTGCCGGGCCGGCCTTGACCCACGTACATGCCGCTGAATTCCGCATCGGCTAAGACGGCGCTCCCGACCGGGTAACAGACGATGTCCTGGAGAAGCCCCCACGAGGATACCGTGCACCGCGCGGTGGTCCCCCCGGCCGGCTGCACGACGGGCACGTCGAGCGGGCCGCCCACCGCCGGCAACCGCAGGCCGAGCAAGAGGGCGGTGGGACCGCTCCGGCGGCACTGTCGCGATGGCATGATCGTCCTCTTGAATGGCGAATCCCGACATACGGGCAAACGCCGGGGCTGTCTATGCAAAATTCTCGACAGCGACACCCCCAGACAGCCGAATGACACCTGGGGCCTTTCGGCGCCGCGTCGGCGGGCCCACATTGGTACGACACGCGGTGGGCTCCACACGGCAGGCACCAACCACTGGAGGGAACATGCTGGAATTCGATCGTCCCGCGCATCGGCGCGGCTTTGTCGGAAAGGTCGCCGGAATGGCGGCCGCGCTCGGGCTGGGCCAACTGGTTCCACGAAGCGTTGCCGCCGAGCCGGCGTCGCGCAGCACGGGAGCCGATGCCGCCTACGAGGCCTGGCTCAACAAGATCACCGGCAAGCACAAGATCGTGTTCGACGCCCCGGAACCCAATGGCGGGATGCCCGTGGTCTGGCCCCGGGTGTGGCTCGACACGACGAACGGGAACTATGGGACGACCGACGCCCAGAATAGTGCGGTGGTGATCCTCCGCCACGGCGCCATCGGCTACGCCCTGGGCGACGCCGTTTGGGCCAAGTACAATCTGGGCGCCGTGTTCAAGATCAACGACGGGACCACGCCGGCGACCAAGAACGGGTGGATCAAGACGATGCCGCTGCCGCTCCCGGGCACCGGGATCGAGGCCCTCCTCGCCAAGGGTGTCCTCTTCGGCGCCTGCAACGTGGCCCTCAGTGTGTACGCAGGGATGGTGGCCCCGAGCATGAAGATGGACGCGGCCGCCGTGAAGGCCGACTGGATCAAGAACCTGGTTCCGGGCATCCAGGTCGTGCCGTCCGGCGTCTTGGCGGTCAGCGGAACGCAGGAAAAAGGCTGCGTCTACTGCTTCGCCGGCTGACCCTGACCTAACGGTCAAGATCCTCGACTGGTCCGACTCCCCGGCTTCCAGATCTTCGGAGCCGGGCGGTCGTCCAGCCCCCACGGGCACCAGATCAGCCGAGGACCGGCAGTCCCCGAATTTTTTCCCGCCACTCGCGCGGCCCGGTCTCGTGCACGTTGTGACCGTCCGAGTCCACCGCCACGGTGACCGGCATTTCGTGCACGTCGAACTCGTAGATCGCTTCCATGCCGAGGTCTCCGAAGGCCACCACTCGTGAGGAGCGGATCGCCTTCGACACCAGATAGGCCGCGCCGCCCACGGCCATCAGGTAGGCCGCCCTATGGTTCCGGATCGCCTCGAGACCGGTAGGCCCCCGCTCGGCCTTGCCGATCATGGCGATGAGGCCGGTCTTGGTGAGCATCATCTCGGTGAACTTGTCCATCCGCGTAGCGGTTGTGGGCCCGGCCGGCCCGACGGCTTCGTCGCGCACCGGATCGACGGGGCCTACGTAATAGATCACCCGGTTGGTGAAGTCGACGCCGTGAGGCAGGCCCTGGCCGCCGGCGAACAAGTCGGCGATCCGCTGGTGGGCCGCGTCGCGCCCGGTGAGGAGCTTGCCGTTCAGCAGCAGGCGGTCGCCTGCTTTCCAGCTGTTGACCACCTCGGGCGTCAAGGTATCGAGATCCACCTGCTTGGCATTAGCATCGGGCCGCCACGTAACGGCCGGCCAATCGGACAGCTTCGGCACCGGGAGCGACGCCACGCCGGAACCGTCCAGCATAAAGTGGGCGTGGCGGGTGGCCGCGCAGTTCGGAATCATGGCGATTGGTTTGGACGCGGCGTGGGTCGGGTAGTCGAGGACCTTGACGTCGAGCACCGTGGCCAGCCCGCCTAACCCTTGAGCGCCGATGCCGAGGGCGTTGACCTTGTCGTAGAGCTCGATCCGAAGCTCCTCGATCTTGGTTCGAGGCCCTCGGGCCTTAAGCTGGGCCATGTCGATATGCTCCATCAGCGATTCCTTCGCCAGGAGCATTGCCTTCTCGGCCGTGCCCCCAATGCCGATCCCGAGCATCCCGGGCGGGCACCAGCCGGCGCCCATCAGCGGCACGGTCTTCACGACCCAGTCCACGATCGAGTCGCTCGGGTTGAGCATCGCGAACTTGGACTTGTTCTCCGACCCGCCGCCCTTGGCCGCGAGCTTCACCTCGACCGTGTCGCCCGGCACGATCTCGGTGTGCACGACGGCCGGCGTGTTGTCCTTGGTGTTCTTCCGTGTGAAGGCCGGATCGGCGACGATCGACGCCCGGAGGACGTTCTCCGGCAGCAGGTAGGCGCGGCGCACCCCTTCGTCCACCATTGCCTGGACCGACACCGTCGCGTCCCACCGGACGTTCATTCCGACTTTCAAGAATACCACGACGATCCCGGTGTCCTGGCAGATCGGCCGATGTCCTTCGGCGCACATCCGGGAGTTGGTGAGGATCTGCGCAATCGCATCCTTGGCCGCGGGCCCCTGCTCCCGCTCGTAGGCGTCGGCCAAGGCGTGGATGTAGTCGAGCGGATGGTAGTAGGAGATATGCTGGAGCGCGTCCGCGATCGACTGGATGAAATCGCCTTGCCTAATGGTCGCCATGGCGGAAACTTAGTGACCTGGAAAACCGCTACCAATACCGACCGGCCCGGTTCTTTCTCATGACCGGGGCAGCGACCTGGATCCCATGGTTTGTTGGGGCCTACCTGGCCTCGGAGAAAGGCAAGGAGGCGTACGGCTCGCTCTTGAGCCTCGTTGGGCTCCTCGCTCCGCTCGCCGTCGGCCTCGTCCTGATTCTGACCTCCGGAAGCCGAGCGCTGCAAGGCGATTTGAAGAGCAGGATCGTCGATCTTCGAAGGATCCGTCCGGCCCTTCTGGTCGTCGCGTTGGCCATGCCCCCCGTCGTGATGGCCGGGTCAATCGGGCTGTCGTTAGGGTTCGGTCAATCCCGCGATCAGTTCCGGCTGTTCGGCGACACGAGTCCCTTGGCCGCCATCATGACCACCATAGCCGACCACCACGTCACTGAACTGGATGACCGGAGCCTGGTCGGTGTAGTTCGGGATGTCCCCCATGATCTCCTGGGCATGGGGTCCGAAGCCGGCCTGGAACGACTCGACCGAGTCGCAGAAGATGTGACACATCGCCACGTACGGAGCCGGATCACCCGGCGTGCCACCGGCCAGGCCCTTGTCCACCGGGTATGATCGACAGTGGTCGCCCATCCGGGCCTTGAGCAGGGGCATGTGCTGGTCGCGGTAGTACCCGTGGTCGAACCGGGCCCCCGGCTTATTAGGGTACATCACGGTGACTTTGATCATGGCGATTCCCGCTGGATGGAGGTTATACCGCCAAAGTACGACGACCGGCCGCGTCGCGATACTGTTCCTTGACGGCTACTTGATCGGCCGGTCCTAGAGTTTCGGGCATCTCTTACCCGAGGCGTTCCATGGCCCGCCGCCCGACGAAGTTTGCCCGAGCCTCCTGGTTCGCCGTCGTCCTCGTCGCTTCTCCCCGAGTGCTCCCGGCCCAGATTCCCGATTGGCTCGCCCCGGGCCACCGGGTTCTCATCCTTCGCACCACCGCCGGCCCCGCCGTCACTGGGGTTGTCACCAGTCGCCGCGGCGACTCGATCACCGTGGCGAGTGGAGGAGGGGAAGCCCGCCTGGTCGGAGCCGATATCGGCCAACTCGAGGTCAGTCGGGCCACCCGGTCGGGGGCGGCCAACGGCGCGGGGTTCGGCATCTTGCTCGGAGTCGTCGCCGGTGTGGGCCTCGGAGTTGCCGGAGGGCAGGACGAGGCAGCCAGCGCGGTCTTGCTGGCCATCGTATTTGCCGGGATCGGGGCTCCATTGGGCGCGCTCGTGGGTTCCCAGTCGCACCATGACGTTTGGACGAAGGTCTATCCGGCCCCGCGAGCCCGACTTAGCCTTGCGCCGGGCGCTGGCGGAATCCGGGCGATGGTGACGCTTCCTACTGCCGCTCTCTTCGGCGGACACCACCCATGACCGCCACCGGTTCGTTCCGTTCGGCTCTGGTCTTTACCCTTTGGGTCATCCCCGCGTGCAGCACTTGGGAGTTCCAGCGGGTCCCCGTCGCGGTCGTGCTGGAGGCGGAGCAACCAGCCCGAATCAGGGTCACGGCGGCGGCTCGATCGGTAACCCTATCCCAGCCCACGATCCGTGGCGACAGCCTGGTCGGGACGAGTTCGACCGGGGCCGCGACCGTGGCGCTGGCTGACGTGACTGGGGTCTGGGTCCGTCGCTCGAGCCCGGTGGCCGCTCTCGTTCTCGTCCCCCTTGTCCTCGCGATTTCCCTCGGTGCCCTGTTTGCGGCGACCTGGTAGGGAGCCACCGGGCCTCGGCACCACGGTGCTTCAACGGACCAGCGGATTCCGGAGACCCACCCCGGGAAAACGACTGAAATCTCGGTCGGCGCTGCAGAGCACATCGACCCCATGGTGCCGGCAGAGGGCGGCGATCCGGGCGTCATGCACCTGGCCCCCGACCGGTCCGCCGTCCAGCACCAGAGCCCGCAGGGTCGGCCAATATCCTTCGCCTTCGCCGAGGAGGATCAGGCTCGGCGATTCGAGCCACGCGTCGACCTGATCGACCGCACGTTCCCTTGGCGTTGGGGGGCGGTAGATCCGCGGATGGGTCACGATGGCCAGGAACTCATGGATGCACGGCCACGGGATGGACCACGGACCCGGCCCCTCCGCGACCCCAACGAGCCACGCCAGCGCCGCCGCATGCCAGGGCGAATCCTCGCGGTGTGCGTAGACGAGCAAATTGGTATCGACCGCGATCACCCGCCACGCCCCTCATAGGCCCGTTGCCGAACCTCGTCCCACGCGCTGGATTCGAGCCCCGCCTGAAGCCCCTCGCCGCCGAACGACACCGGCCGCAACCGAAACTGGCCCGAGGATTCTCGCCTCCGGCCGATGACCAGGCGCAGCCCCTCCTCGATCAGCGCCCGGAGCGATCGGTTCTCTCGTCGGGCCACTCGGCGGGCCTCGGCGAAGAGGCTATTGGATATCTCGACGGTTGTCTTCATATGGCGGTATATATTTGTAATATGGGAGTATGTCAAGGATGGCTGTACCTTGATGCCTCAGACCCTCAGGCCAGCGTTAGGCTACCAGGACCAGAACCGGCCCGGCTTGAGCGCGTCCATACCCTCGAACGTGGCTTCGCCGGCCATCAGGTGGCAGAGCGACACCGCCGTGATACCCGCGAGCAGGATCCCGTTTCGGCCTGCGCCCGTGGCGTACCACAGACCCGGGGCGTTCGGCTCGGCCCCGACGATCGGAAGCCCGTCCGGCGTCTCGGGCCGAAGACCGGCCCACCGGCGCTCGACCTTGAGCGACGCCAGTGCCGGCACCACCGAATCGGTCCACTGGACCACCTCGCGTTCACCCTCCGCGGTGACCTCGGCGGAAAACCCGGCGTGCTCGGCCGTGGCGCCGCAAATCGCTTCGCCGTCTCGCTCGAGGACGTAGCCTTTGCCGGCGTAGTAGATCCCGGGCGGAACACCGGCCGGCCACCGCTTGACGATCATCTGGCCCTTGACCGGCTCGACCGACACCGGGCGAGGCAACCCCTCGAGCCGGCCGGTCCAGGCCCCGGCCGCCAGGACGACCGCGTCGCACGAATAGGTGGCGCGCGTTCCGCGCACGCCCACGACCCGCCCACCCTCCACGATGATCCCGATTGCCGCGTCCGGTTCGAAGGTCGCTCCCCGTTTGACGGCACTGGCCCGAAACGCCTCGACCAACCGGATCGGGTTGATCGAGCCGTCTTGGGGCGCAAAGAGCGCCCCGTCCGACAATCCGACCCACGGATATTCGCTGGCCACCTCGGCGGGATCCATCCATTCGGTTCGATGGCCGTGCTGCCGCTGCCACGCGACCGAGTCGCGAAGCTGGATGGCCTGCGCCTCCCCGCGAGCCAACCGGAGAATGCCGCCGTCGAAGAGCCCGCAGTCGATCCCGGTTTCGTCCTTGAGCGCACCGGCCTGATCCCGGTAATACTCCCGGCCCGCGATCCCGAGTTCGAACAGTGGAGGGTCCTCGTGCTCGTCGATCTGGGGGGCCAGCATTCCGGCCGAGGCCCGCCACGCCTCGCCGGCGCGATCGCCGGGTTCGAGGACCAAAACGGATCGCCTCGTGCCCGCCAATTCCCGGGCACAGGCGGCGCCGGCGGCGCCGCCACCTACGATGACAACGTCTTGATTTCTAGGCACTTAGGTTAGCGACGAAACTTTCTGAAACGTCAGTCGTACTAGGAGATGCGACATCAGAAATTCAACCGTTCGGAGGAACATACCATGGTCCGTGGCATCGCGGGATTCGCTGGGTTCTTCGTCCTCTTCTTGTTCGGGATGAAGGTCATCGGCTTCTTGATCGGCGGACTGATTGGGCTGGTGCTCAAGCTGGTCTGGTTCGCGTTCCTGGGTTGGATGATCTACACCATTATCCGGGTGCTGAGCCCGTCCACCGCCGACCGGATTCG
>JAYTTT010000501.1:0-3496 GCA_043744895.1 Gemmatimonadota bacterium
CCGACGACCAGATCATGCCCCAGACGATCGAGGCGATCAGTCACGCCACGAATGCCGGCGTGCCGATGATCGTGGCCATCAACAAAATCGATCTCCCGACCGCCAACGTCCAAAAGGTCAAGCAGGATTTGTTGCAGCATAACGTGGTGTTGGAGGAGTTCGGCGGCACCGTGTTGTCGGCGCCGATTTCGGCCAAAAAAGGCACCGGGATCGAACACCTGCTCGAGCAGATTTTGCTCCAGGCCGAAATTCTCGACCTCAAGGCCAACGCCGATGCCCCTGCCACCGGCACCGTGCTCGAAGCCACGCTCGACCCCGGCAAAGGCCCGCTGGCCACCGTCCTGGTGCAGCGCGGCACCCTCAAGGTTGGCGACAACTTCATCTGCGGAAAGTTCTCCGGCCGAGTGCGGGCCTTGTCCGATGAACGGGGTAAAACCGTCAAGCTCGCCGGCCCGTCGATTCCGTTGCGAGTCCTGGGCTTCGAAGGTGTTCCGGCCGCCGGCGACGTCTTCCTGAGCCTGGCCGATGCCGTTGAAGCGCGCGACATCGCCCAGAAGCGGCAACGGCTCGACCGCGAAGCGCAGAACCGCCGCAGCCAGCGGGGCGCTTCGCTCGAGGACATCAGCCGCCAGCTCAAGGCCGGCCAGGTCAGCCAGCTCCGGATCATCATCAAAGCCGATCAGGGCGGGCCGGCCGAGGCCTTGGCCGACGCGTTGGCGCAACTGTCCACCAGCGAAGTCCGGGTCGATGTCGTCCATCGCGGCGTCGGCGCCATTACCGGGAGCGACGTGCTCCTGGCCAAGGCGTCGGGCAGTATCATCCTCGGGTTCCACGTCCGTCCCGATGCCAATGCCCGCCACTTGGCGGAGCAAGAGCAGGTGGACGTCCGGACCTACCGGATCATTTACGAAGCGGTCGAGGACGTGAAGAACGCGCTCGAAGGCCTCCTCAAGCCGGAAGAGAAAGAAATCATCCTCGGCGAGGCCGAGGTGATCGAATTGTTCAAGGTCTCGAAGATCGGAACGATCGCCGGCAGTATGGTTCGATCGGGAACGATCCTTCGCACCGCCAAGGTCCGGGTGGTTCGGGACGGCAAGTCCGTCTACACCGGCAATTTGTCGTCGCTGAAGCGATTCAAGGACGACGTGAAGGAAGTCAAGGAAGGGCTCGATTGCGGGATCGGGGTCGAGAACTTCAACGACGTCAAGGTCGGCGACCGGATCGAAGCGTTCCGGGTCGAAGAGGTGAAACGGACCCTGGCGAGCCCGGCGGTCGGCTCGGCCGGTTAGGCAGACTGGTGGCACGGTCGTCCCCGTCCTCGAAACGCCGGCCTGACCAGGTTGCCGAAGTGGTCCGGCAGGTCGTGGCCGAGGCGTTGCTGCGGGAAATCCGGGATCCCCGGATCCAGATGGTGACGATTACCGGCATCGAAGTGACGCCGGATTTGTCGGATGCCAGGATCCGGATCACGGCTCACGGCGATGAAGCCGAACGGGACCTGGCGCTTGAGGGCCTGGAACGGGCGGCGGGATTTCTCCGCTCCCGGGTGGCGAAGGCGCTGGACACCCGGATTACCCCGCGGCTCACCTTCGTGGCGGATCGGGGCCAGGAGCATGCCGCCAAGATCGAGGCGATCTTGGGCGCCCTCAAGCGGGGGGAGGAGGCGCCCTGACGGGCGGCCTCCTGATCGACAAACCGGCCGGGATGACCTCGCACGACGTGGTGGCCGCCGTGCGCCGCCGGTTCAAGATCAAAGCGGTCGGGCACACCGGGACGCTCGATCCATTCGCCACGGGATTGCTGGTGGTGGTGGTCGGCGGCGCCACCCGGTTGGCGCGGTTCGTCGAGGCCGAACGGAAGACCTACCTCGCGACGGCCCGGCTCGGGTTCGCGACCACGACGGACGACGCGACCGGCGGGGCGCTTGGCGAGGCGTGGACCGGCGACTGGCCCGGCCGGGCTCGGGTCGAGGCGGCGTTGGAACGGTTCGTAGGCCGGATCGAGCAACGCCCGCCAGCGTACTCGGCCAAGAAGGTGGCCGGGGTTCGGAGCTATGCGTTGGCCCGGCAGGGACGGGCGGTCGAGCTCAAGTCCGCCACCGTGTCGGTCAACCGGGTCGCGGTCGTCGACTATGCGCCTCCGGTGGTGTCGTGGCGGGCAACGGTGGGGCCGGGAACCTACCTACGGGCCATGGCCCGTGACCTGGGTGAATCGTTAGGCACCGGCGGGCATTTGACTGGATTACGGCGGGAGTCGGTGGGGTCGTTTGCCGTGGCCGACGCGAGCGCCGTTGATGGGCTCACGGGCACCGAACCGCTGATCGACCCGCTGGCGCTGCTCGGCTCGATGGCGCGGATTCCGATCTCGGCCGAGGAGGCCGTCCGGCTCCGGCACGGACAGCGAATCGGGCAGGCGGACGGCCCGGACCTCGCCGCGCTGGTATTGGAGGGGCAACTGGTCGCGGTGGGGGCGGCGGCCGACGGCGCGTGGCAGCCGGTGGTGGTGATGGCGGCATGAGTCGCCTGCCGGCGTTGCCCAACGGGGCGGTCGTCACGGTCGGCACCTTTGACGGGGTTCACCGGGGGCACCGGGCCGTCCTGGACGACCTCATGTTCCGGGCCCGGGCGGCGAACCGCGCCAGCGTCTTGGTGACGTTTGAGCCCCACCCGCTAGCCGTGCTCCGGCCCGATTTGGCGCCGAGCCGGCTGACTACGGCGGCCGAACGATCGGCGGCGCTGGCGGAAACGAGTCTCGACTACCTGGTCGTGCTCGAGTTCGACGAGGCCTTAGCGGCGCTCGAACCCGAGGACTTCGTCCGGTCGGTCTTGCTCGATCGGTGCCAGATGGCGGAGCTCGTGGTTGGGCACGATCACGGCTTCGGACGAGGCCGGTCCGGTGACCTGGCCACCCTCCGGGCGCTGGGCGAGCACCACGGGTTCCGGGTCGATCCGATTGCGCCGGTGTCCGGCCACGACGGGGCGGTGATTTCGAGCAGCGCCATCCGCCAGGCGATCCGGACCGGCGACTTGGCCGAGGCGGCGCGGGGCTTGGGCCGGCCGTACCGGGTCAGCGGGCGGGTCGAGCGGGGTGCGCAACGGGGGCGGACCCTCGGGGTTCCGACCGTGAACGTGGCGCCTCCAGAGGGTAAATTGCTGCCCCCCGACGGGGTCTACGCAGTCCGGGTCGAGTGGGGCGGCGGGGTAGTGGGCGGGATGATGAATCAGGGCAGTCGCCCGACGGTTGGGGACGGTCGCCGATGGCTGGAGGCGCACCTCTTCGATTTCGACGGCGACTTGTACGGGCGGGAGATCCGGATTGAATGGGTCGCTCCGCTCCGCGCGATCCGGCGATTCGATTCGCTCGACGCGCTTCGGGCCCAACTCGAACACGATCGATGCGCCGCACGGGCGGTGCTCGAGGGCTCGAACGACCTTTAACGTGGTGTAGGAACGATGTTCACCAACCTTCGCAACCGTTTCATCGTCATCGCGATCTT
>JAYTTT010000502.1:0-3471 GCA_043744895.1 Gemmatimonadota bacterium
GTCATCGTCGCCATCAACAAGGACAAAGACGCCCCGATCTTCAAGGTGGCCGACTATGGCATTGTCGGTGATTTGTTCGAAGTGGTTCCGCGGCTGACCGAAGAGATTCGCAAACTCAAAGCGGAGTAACGCCCTCCATGCCGGAGAGCTTGCCCGATCTGACCATCGACGCGACCCGGGTTGCGGCGCTTGCGCTCGGTGAAGACGGGGTCGTTGACCTCACCACCGCCGTCACGGTTCGGAAACCGGTGCCGGGTGAGGCCGCGTTGGAGGCCCGGACGCCGGCGGTGCTGTCCGGGCTTCTCTACGCTGAGACCACGGCCCGAGTGGCCGGGTGTTCGGTGACGTGGGCCGCGCACGAGGGCGACGCCGTCGAGCCAGGGGTCATCGGTCGGGTCCGGGGCGACCTCGCCGCGATTCTCCGGGCCGAGCGGGCAATGCTCAACATCCTTCAGCGGGCCTCGGGGATCGCCACCGCGACCCGGACTTTCGTCCGGGCGGTCGAAGGGACCCGCTGCCGGGTCCTCCATACCAGGAAAACCGCTCCCGGCCTCCGGCTCCTAGACGTCGCCGCGGTTGTCGCTGGTGGGGGAGCGATCCACCGGCTCGATTTGGCTCGCACCGTGATGATCAAGGACAATCATTGGCGGGCCTTGGCCCGGGAACATCGGAGCGTCGCGGAGGCGCTCGTCGCGGCCCGGGCCCGCGGGGCGATCGCCTGCCAGGTGGAAGTCGAGTCTGAAGATCAGGTCATCGAAGCCAGTCGGGCCGGGGCCGATCGCCTGCTGGTCGACAACCAGACGCCCGGGATCGTCGCCCGGTGGTCGGAACTTGCCAGGGCGCTCCGGCCGCTGATTACCATCGAGGCGACGGGCGGCATCGTGATCACCAATGCCCGGGCCTACGCCGAAGCCGGCGCGGACTTTATTTCCGTTGGGGCATTGACCCACAGCGTCGTCGCGGCCGACATCTCACTGGAGCTCGTGTAAGTGATCAAGTTTCTCCCCGTCACCTACCAGCCGGCGCTGCCGCAGGCTCGGTTGATCAAGGCCGAGACGCCGGGCGCCGACGCGATCGACATGGACGTGCTCTTCGTCGGCGCCGGGCCGGCCGGGTTGGCCGGCGCGATCGAGCTTGCGAAACTCGTTCAGCAGGACGGATCGTTCGGCGACCTGAATATCGGGGTTCTCGAAAAGGCCGGCAGCCTCGGCGAGCACAATCTCTCCGGAGCCGTGATCAATCCGCGGACCTTCACGGAGCTCTTTCCGGACGTGCCCGTCGCGGACCTGCCGTTCCGTCAGCCGGTCGGGGGCGAGGCCGTCTACGTCATGACCGAGGGATCCTCCTGGAGAATCCCGACTCCGCCGACGATGCACAACAGCGGCAACTACGTCGCCTCGCTCTGCGAGGTGGTCCGGTGGATGGGCGGCAAGGCCGAGGAACTCGGTATCAACCTCTTTGCCGGGTTTCCCGCCGATTCCTTGCTGGTGGACGGCACCCGCGTCATCGGGGTCCGGACGACGCCGTCGGGCCTCGATCGACACGGCAATCCGGGCGACGGGTTTTCCGAGCCGACCGATTTGACGGCCAAGGTGACCGTCCTCACCGAGGGAACCCGGGGTCCGCTCTCCCAGGCGTGGCGCGACTGGCGCGGCATCGGCTCGCCCAATCCCCAGATCTTTGCGTTAGGCGTCAAGGAGGTGTGGGACGTGAAACGGCCGCTTGACCGGATCATCCACACCCTCGGCTGGCCGCTGCCTCGCGATGCTTTTGGCGGAACCTTCATGTACCCGATGGGGCCGAGCCAGGTGGCGATCGGACTGGTGGTGGGCCTCGACGCCAAGGATGCCGGGCTTGATGTCCATGAACTGCTCCAGCGGACCAAGCTCCACCCGCTCTTCCGGCCTTACTTCGAGGGCGGCCAATTGGTCGAATGGGGCGCCAAGACGATTCCCGAAGGCGGCTACTACGCCTTGCCCGACCGCTTTTCCGGCGACGGCCTCATCATGGCCGGCGACTGCCTCGGCACGGTCGAGGTGGCCAGCCTAAAGGGAATCCACTACGCGATGCAGTCCGGCATGTACGCCGCGCGGGCCATCTTTGCCGCGCTCAAGGCCGGCGACACGAGTGGCGCCACGTTGGCGGCGTACGACACGATGCTTCGAGACAGCTACGTCGTGACCGATCTGAAAAAGCGCCGGAACATGCGCCTCGCCTTTAAGCAGGGCTTCTATTTGGGTGGGGCCAAGAGCGTCCTGATGACCCTGACCAACGGGGCGTTTCCTGGCGGCCAGATCCAGAGTGAAACCGATGCCGAGGAAGCGCGCGACGTGAAGGGCCGCACCCCGTTCGTGCCGGACAACACCCTCACGTTCAGCAAGGTCGATGCGGTGTTCAAGTCGGGTAATGCCACCCGCGATACCATTCCGTCCCACCTGATCGTGGGCCAGGACGTCCCCGCCGAGGTCGCCGACTTCTACAGTCACGTCTGTCCGGCTGGCGTCTATGAACGGGTCGGCGACGAACTCCGGGTCAACCCGCCGAATTGCGTTGACTGCAAGGCCACCGATGTGGTGGGTCCCCGGTGGACCCCTCGCGAGGGCGGCAGCGGTCCCAAGTACCGCGTGATGTAGGCCTGATTGCCCACTCCACGGGTCAGCGGTTCGTTCCCGGTCCCGGTTGTGCCCACCCTGGCCCAACGAATTCGGCGCTTCTGGGACCCGCCGGACGATTTCCTCCTTGATGCCCCTTACTGAGATTGTCGCGCCGATGCGCCTTGCCAAGATATTCGTCACGTATCGCGCCCCGATCGCTTTCGCCCTCGGCCTCGTCGTCATCGAGGACATCGCCTGGATCCTCGAGCCGAGCCTCTTCGGCCCGTTGCTCGACGCCCTGATTGCACGCGCGGCCCATGAACCGGGCCCCTCGGTGGTCGTCAACTTGCTGCTCTGGATCGGAGCCTTCGCCGTCAACTCGTGCGTCGGCGCGCTGCGCCGGGCGGTGGACCCCCGGATCTATCTCCGGGTGTACGCCGATATGGCGGCCGGCATCGTCCGAGCCGGGCGGGAGCGGAACCGGCCGTTCGGCGAGACGTCGGGCCGGGTCCAGATCTCCCGCGAGTTCATCACCTTTCTCCAGTATCGGGTGCCCGAGACGTTGGAGCAGACGATCGCCATCGGCGGTGCCCTCGTCGGGCTCAGCGTCTTCGACTACCGGATCGGTCTCGTGTGCGCCATCATTCTCGTCCCGCTGTTCGTCATTCGGCGCCTCTATGGCGGCAAAGTCCTCGCCCTGCAAGCAGAAGTCCACGACCGGCTCGAGACCGCGCTCGACACCCTCCAGGGGCGGGACCCCGACGAGGTGCGCGCCTATTATATGGCGGTGGCCAAGCCACAGCAGCGGATCGCGAACTGGGGCGCGGCGTCGTTCGGCTTGATGCGGCTGGTCCTCCTCGGCGTGTTCCTCGCGGTG
>JAYTTT010000503.1:0-3427 GCA_043744895.1 Gemmatimonadota bacterium
CCGCCACGAAAATCAGGGGGGTCACTGGGTAGCCGGGCACCTTGAAGGGTCGGGGGGCGTCCGGGTCTTTTCGCCGGAATACGATGACGCAGAGGCCGCCCAGGCCGTAGAAGATCCATCCGACAAACACCACGTAGGTCAGCAGGGTGTTGAACTGGCCGCTCAAGGCCAGGACGGCCGCCCAGGCGCTCACGGCCAACACCGAATTGGCGGGGGTCCCGAATCGGGGATGGACCTCGCCGAGCTTCTGAAAAAACACCCCGTCTCGAGCCATGGCGTAGAAGACGCGCGAGGCTGTGAGCATGATTCCGTGTGCCCCACTGACGATCGAAATCAGCACCGGGATCGCGATGATCTTGCCCGCATTGGCGCCAAACCCGGCGGCCACCGCGTCGGACGCCACCGTGGTGGAGGACTGGAGGGCGGTCGGCCCGAGGCCGGCGACATAGCCCAGGTTGGCGAGCACGTAAATCACGATGCAGGCGACCGTACCCAAGACGAGCCCGAGGGGGAAGTTGCGCTGGGGGTTCTGGACCTCACCCCCGACGAAGGTCGCGTATTGCCAGCCCTCGTAGGCCCAAAGGACGGCGACCATGGCCGCGAGTCCTCCCGAAACGAGGGTCGAGTCCCAGGTGGTTGGCCAGGCCGCCGTCACGTCGGCGAACCCGTGACCGACCAACGGCAAGGCGACGATCAGGAACAGCAACGCGGCGACCTTGAGCGCGGTCGCGACCCCGAGCACCGTCGTGCTTTGCCGGGTGCCCCGGACGTTGATGAAGGCCAAGAAAGCGATGGCGACCAATCCGACGATCTTCCGCCCCACCGGCGAGATCCCTGGAATCAGGGCGGCCATGTTGTCGCCGGCTGCCGTGGCCAGGGCGGCGACGCTGCCGCTCGCAATCACGGCGAACAGGGTCCAGCCATAGACGAAGGCGGTGACCGGGCCGAAGGCATCTCGAATGTAGGCATAGAGGCCGCCGGTGCCGGTTCGCATGCATCCCAACTCCGCATATGCCAGCGCGCCCAGCAGGGTCAAGAGTCCACCCACGGCCCAGACCGTCAGCGAGACGCCGACGTACCCGCCGCTGTTCTTGAGGACGCCGCCCGGCGTGAGAAAGATGCCGGAACCAATGATGGTGCCGACCGTGATCACCGCCACGTCTTTGGCGGTGAGCGTGCGTTTGAGCTCGTCGCTCATGGAGAACCTCAGGTCGAAGGTGAGGCGAGCCGTCGCCAGATGAAGTAGATCGGGAGGGCCGCCGCGGTGGCGCCGAGGCCGATTAACCCTTTTTGCGGCGACTGGACCACGGTGTTGACGACAATGGCCGCTCCGGAAAGGACGAAGAGGATTGGGGTCAGCGGATAACCCGGGACCCGAAACGGACGCACCGCGTCGGGCCGGCGCCGGCGGAGAACCAACACGGCCAGGCCGCCGAGGCTGTAAAAGAGCCAGCCCACGAACACGACGTACTGGAGCAAGACATCGAACCTGCCGGACGCCGCCAGGACCGCCGACCAGATCCCGGCCGCCAGCAAGGCAAAGGCCGGGGTTCCAAACCGGGGATGGACGTTGGCCATCCGCCCGAAGAAGACCCCGTCTTTGGCCATGGCATAGTACACCCGCGCCGACATCATCGAGTTGGCCTGGGCGGCGGTCAGCATGGAAATGATGATCGGGATCGAGATGATCTTGGCCCACGACCCGCCCAGGACGGTACCGGCCGCGTCAGCGGCGACCCGGTTCGAGCCGATGACCCCGGCCGGACCTAACGCCGCGACGTAGGCGAGCGCCGCCAAGACGTAGATCACGATCAGCCCGAAAACGCCCAGGGCCAGCCCGCGCGGAAAGTTCCGCTGCGGCTCGATGGTTTCGCCGGTCATGAAGGTGAGATATTGCCACCCCTCGTACGCCCAGAGTACCGAGACCAAGGCCAAGCCGGTCGAGGCGGCGAGGCCGGGCGCCGAGAGCATCGGCCACACGTGGTCGACCTCCGAAAAGCCCGAGCCCAACGCGGGAAGTGCGACAACCAGCAGCGCGATCGCGCCGAGTTTGATCGCCGTGCCCACTTTGAGCACGCTGGTGCTTTGCTGCGTGCCGAGCACGTTGATGACCGAGACCAGGAGCGCGAAGAACACGCCGACCATTCGCTGGGTGTTCGGGGACATCGGAACCCAGACGGCCAAATAGGTCGCCGATGCTACGGACAGTGCGGCCACCGTCCCGGAGCCAATCACGATGAACAACGTCCACCCGTAGGCAAAGGCGACCGCGGATCCGAACGCGTCTCGGATATACAGGTAGAGCCCGCCAGCCCCGGGGTTCATCGCCGCCAACTCGGCGTAGGTCAGGGCTCCGAGGTAGGACAGGACCCCGCCCACGATCCAGACCATCGTGGCGAGCCCGACCGAGCCGCCGGAGTCCCGAAGCACCGCGCTTGGAACCACGAAGATGCCGGAACCAATCACGGATCCGATCGTGAGGATGGCGATGGTTCGCCAGGTGAAGATCCGTTTGAGTTCGGTCATGGAGTCTTTGAGGTTACCAGCGTCCCCGGTCGCCCACCCGCTCGATGACCCGGGCGAGTCGCTCGGCCGCGTTGTGCCAATTGTGCTCCATGGCGGCCTTCGCGGCGTCGGCGTTGCCCGCCGCAATGGTGTCGATGATGGCCTCGTGCTCATTGACCGAGGTGACAATCTCGCCGGCCAGATAGCTCACGTACAACCGCTCGTATCGTTCGGCTTGGGGTTTGACCGCGGAATGCAGCAACTTGAGCCGGGGTCCCGCGGCCACTTCGACACATCGCTGGTGAAATCGCTCGTCGAGCACCCAGAGCCGGTTGTGGTCGGGGCGAGGGTTCTCCGCCACTTTCCGAAGGTCGTGGTTGATCGCGGTGAGATCTCGCACCAATGCCTCTCGCTTCGCGACCGGGAGCTTCGCCGCACAATGGGCGGAGAGGGCCTCCAACTGCCCCACGATGTCGAAGACTTCTTGGGCGTCCTCACCGGTCAACGGCGCCACCGTCGGGCGGGATTGACGCATCGACGGCGAGTCGACGATATACCCTTCCTGCTGGAGCCGCTGCAGCGCGCCTCGGACCGGGGTTCGACTCACGCCAAACCGGGTCGCGATGTCGGTCTCGACCAAGCGGCTGCCCGGAGCCAGCCGCCCGAGGACGATCAACTCGCGGAGCTGTTCGTAGACCTGCTTCGGTCGATTGGTCCGGGTCGTCTTCCGGGCCCCGGCGGACTTCGCGGCGCTCATCGGTTCCAACCCGTCCAGCCCGCTCCTCGGACGATCTTGCCCGGTTTGGCGCCGGTGTGCTTTCCAGCCGTCACCACCGCCGCCCCGTTGACGAATACGTGCTCGATCCCGACCGAGAGCTGGTGCGGTTGTTCGAAGGTGGCCCGGTCGATGACGGTCGCCGGA
>JAYTTT010000504.1:0-3416 GCA_043744895.1 Gemmatimonadota bacterium
CGTGCGCATCGGTGGTCAACTCGCCTTTAGTCTCGCGACGGGCCAGCTCGTCGGGTAACCCATCTTCCTTGAGATAGGCGTTGAAATCCTTCGCCTCCAACTCGATCGCGTTGGGCTTGGTCGATACGCCGAGCACATAGGTGCCGGCCGCACCGGCTTGGAACGAAACCCGGCTGGTGTCGCCCTTGGGATCCCACGCTGTCGTGTCGAGCTGGGTCCGGCCGGCCGGGCCGACGAGGCTGATGTCCTTGAGCCGCAATCGGGTGATCGAATTCATACTCTTGTCGAAGGTCCCGTTGAGTAGGACCGTCGGAATGGTGGCGTTGGGGGCCACGAAGTATTGAGCGGGCTTGAGGAACATGTCGTGGGCGCCGGCGGCGACCACAGTCAGGGTCAGCCCGACTAGACCGACGAGCACGCCGCGGCGGTTCTGGGCACCTGCATTCATCATGGAATACCTCCGTCGAGACTTGAGCCCAAAGCCTCACAGCGGAATCCCGCTGTGAGGCTTTGGAGATGGAAAGTCGGGGCGCCGGGATTTGAACCCGGGACCTCCTGCGCCCAAGGCAGGCGCGCTACCGGGCTGCGCTACGCCCCGTCCGGCGGGACGAATATAACCCGGCCCGACTCACCGGCGGGGCTCGGAAGCCCGCCTGGGCCTCGGAACCCCGAGCCGGCTCTTGAGGTAGCCATTGACGATGTCCCATTGTTTCTCCGGCGGATAGGTTTGGGGCCGGAGGACATAGCCCAGGCCGATGCCGTCCGAAAGGGCCACCAGCGCGTCGGCCTCGTGCCGGGCATCGATGTCGGCCGACAACTCGCCCCGCGACTGGAGGGCCCGGATCTCGAACTCCAAACGCCCGTTCAGAATCTCGAGCCGCCGCTGGTGCTCGTCGCGCAGCTTCTTGTCGCTCATCGCCAAGCCCACGAACGACACCCAGAGTTTCCATCCGGCAATCTCTCGGGGGCCCAACGGCAAGGTGGTTCGGAGAATCCGGCGAATCCGCTCGATCCCGGTCACCCCCACCAACGCGGCATCCATGTCCCGAACGATCGCGGTCCCCAGGCGGTCGAGGGCGAACAACAGGAGCTCCGCCTTGTCGTGGAAGTGATAGCTCACGACGCCGGTGGTGGCGTTGAGCTCCTTGGCGATGGCCCGGACGCTGGCATTGTGGAGGCCCTCCCGGAGGATGACCCGCCACGCCGCCTCCGCCACTTGTTCCCTGGTGTAGCTCCGCCCCGCGACCCGTGCCATGTCCGCTCCCCGGTGCTTGACAGGAAAACAACAGTTGTTACGTTCCTAGCACGTATGTGGTTTCCCGACCGACTCCGCGCGGCGCTCAACCGCGCCGATCCAACCTACGACCGGTGGGCCGCATCGCACCAGCCGTCATCCTCGGCGGACCGGTGGAGGGTCGTCGGCCTCCACCTCCTGCCGGGGGCGTTCGGGTGGTTTGCCGTCCACCACCTGGTTCCGTTGCTGCAACCGAGCACCGGGCTCAGCTTTGCCTGGCTCCAGTTCCTGACGCTTGGGTTCATGGCGCTGGGCTGGGAACTGACGATGCCGTTCGTCTGGCTTCGGCGAGAGGGGCTCTCCTTCCGGCAGTCGCTTGAATACCTCGGACTGACCCAATTCGACCTTCCCGGCATGGTGGTCGTGGCTCCGGTGGCCGTGATCGCCGTTGGGGTCCTCGGTTTTCCGTACTTGGCGTACGGCTACGAGCCGGTCCGGCTCTGGCTCGACCGCTGGTCGGTCATCCACATGCCCGAGTGGCACATCCTGTATTACGGCTACTACAACTTCCCGCTCGTGCCGTTGCTGATTGTGTTGGTCGGTAACTTTCTCGGTGAGGAAGTGTACTTTCGGGGCTTTCTGTTGAAGCGACTCGGGTTCCTTGGATCCCGGGCCTGGCTCGCCAGCAATGCGTTGTTCTGCCTCTACCACCTCTGGCAGGCCCCGACCAACTGGGCCTATTTGCCGGTCTTCTTCTTGATCCCGTTCGCCCAAGTCATGGAGTGGCGGAAGTCACTCTGGGTGACGATCGTGGCTCATGTCCTGATTAATTTTGGCCTAGCGGATTGGGTCGTCTCTTTTCTCCAGGGTTTGTCATGAAACGAATTCGATCGATCGTCGTGGTCACCATGGCGGCGGGTTGCACTCGCAACGAAGGGGGACCGGGAATGCCGGCCGACCTCAGCGCCAAGCTCGACGCGGCGGTCACCGACGCGTTTGCCAAACGAGAGATGCCAGGCGGCTCCCTGGTCGTGGTCCAGGGCAACCGGATCACCTACGCCAAGGGGTTCGGCGCCGCCAATCTGGCCACCCGGCGTCGCTACACCGATTCGACCCCGACCGTCATCGGATCGACCTCGAAGCCCCTCACCGCGTTGGCGGTGCTCCGGCTGGTGCAGCTCGGCAAGGTCGCGCTCGATACCCCGATCGTGCGGTATGTTCCCGAACTCGCCTTCGCCGATGGCCGCGCCAAGGCGATCACGCTCCGCCATTTGTTGACCAATCGGTCCGGGCTCCCGGCGGGCTTTTCTGGGCCGGCCTACCAGCAGCCACCCGTGCAGGACAGTGCCGCGCTCGGCCGCCTGGCGGCGGCGATGACCCAGCTCCCCCTGGGGTTTGCGCCGGGCCAGGGGTACACCTATTCGAACCGGGGTTGGGCCCTCGCGGGATACGTGGCCCAGCGGGTCAGCGGAGAACCGATCGAAGGATTCCTGAAGCGGGAAGTGTTCCTGCCGCTCGGGATGACCGGCACGACCCTCGAGTTTTGGAAGGTGCCGAATCTGGTCCAGGGGTATGCCGAGGGCCGGACGGTTCGAAACATTCCCCATGGGCCGTCGATCACCCGCGAGTACGGACCCGCCGGGATGATCGTGTCGACGCCCCGCGACATGGGGCGGCTGCTCGTGGCGATGATGAATCGCGGCAAGACGGTCGACGGGACCCAGTTCTTGACACCCGAACTGATCGACGAGGCCCTTCGCGGCCAGGCCAAGGCCGAGAGTGAGTTGGGCGGCCCGACCACCTACGGACTGGGTTGGGAGGTCGATTCGATGCTCGGCACCCTGACCATCAAGAAGGCCGGCTCGGTCCACACGATGGTGTCGTTGTGGGTCATGCTCCCGGACCGGAAGACGGCGATGGCCTTTACCTTCAACCGGGAGGACTACCAGGTGCTCGGCCTCCTCGGCAACGTGGCGAAGATCCTGGCCGGGGGCCAAGCCGACCCGTTTCCGGCGGCGGCGGTTCTTCCCCCGGTCGCGGCCGTTACGCCGGTCCGGATCTCGGCGGCCGGACTCGACCGGTGGGTGGGAAGCTACGACACCCGGGTCGGTGATATGGTGGTCTCGCGGCGGGGCGATTCCCTGGTGGCCGACTATCAGGGATCGGACGTGGGCCTGGCGCC
>JAYTTT010000505.1:0-3388 GCA_043744895.1 Gemmatimonadota bacterium
CTCTGGATGCCCCGCCCGGCAAAAAGGTCGTCCACCTTGCCGATCCCAACCCGGTGGATCCCGGCCTCCGCCAGGTGGTCGAGCAACGTCACATCGGTCGGCTCGAGCGAGAAGTCCTTCCGATGGGCAGTCCGAACGAAGCCGCCGGGCGGCCCCTCGAACGGTCTGGCAATGACACGGGATACACCCCAGGGCCCCGTACACAGGGCCCGGGCCACCCCACAGGCCTGGTAGAGTTCCTCCAGTGGAATGACGGCCTGGTGGGCCGCGATCTGGAACACGCTGTCGGCGGAGGTGTAGACGATCCACTGGCCGGTGGCCAACTGCTCCGATCCGAAACGGTCGATGACGGCGGTACCCGAGGCCGGGCAGTTGGCCAAGACCCCCCGACCCGTTTGCCTCGCAAACGCGGCGATCAATTCCAGCGGGAAGCCATTCGGAAAGGTGGGAAACGGCCGGTCGAGCACCACCCCGCAGAGCTCCCAGTGCCCGGTGGTGCTGTCCTTGCCCGGGCTCGCCGGCTGGGCGGTTCCCCAGGCCGCCGCGGGTGCGGCAGCCGCCGGCACGTGGGCCAAGGTCGCACAGTTGCCGAGCCCCAGGCGCTCCAGGTTGGGAAGGGCCAATCCGTTCGGACACCACTGGGGCGCCTGAGCCAAGGTGTTCCCCAAAGTATTGCTGCCCCAGTCGCCGTAGGCGGCCTGATCGTGCGCCGGCCCGATCCCGAGGCCGTCGAGAACGATCAGCGCCGCCCGGCGAGTCATGCCGAGCCGCCGCTTTGGACGAACCGAAACCGGAGCGCCGTCAGGGCGTCCACGAGCAGCTTGGCCTCGTCCGCCTCGAGCTGCCCCTTGGTCTTTTGGTCGAGCATGCCTAACGTATCGATCAGGGTCTGGGCCACTTGGCGGGCGTTGATCCCGGCCACCCCCTCCGCCCCCGCAGGCAACTGGCCCGCCATCGCTCCCTCGGCCTGTTGGGCCAGCCCGAACACCAACGACGCGAAATGCGGATTCATCATGCCTCCCGGTAGCGCCGGATCACCCGGGATCCGACCGAGGTGAGTAGTTCGTAGCTGATCGTCCCGGCCCGGTCCGCTTGGGCGTCGAGGCCGACCGCCCCACCAAAGATCGTGGCCATCTGGCCGACCCGGATCGCCCCCCTGGGCGCCACCACCATCGTCATGTCCATGGTGACCCGGCCGGCGATCGCCAGGTCCTGATCGCCGATCGCGATGACCCCGGCGTTGCCTAACGTCCGATGCACGCCGTCGGCGTAGCCGATCGCGAGGGTCGCCACCTCTCCGTCAGCGGCGGCCAGGTAGCTGCCGCCGTAGCTCACGGGGTCGCCGGCCCGGATTGGCCGGACCGAGACGACCGCGGCGGTCAGCTCGGCCACGGCCTCGCCGGCGATCGGGCCAGCCCGCCCCCCGTACAGGAAGATGCCCGGACGGGCGAGGTTCCCGGCGTACCGTCCCCGCCACTGACCCGCGCCGCTATTGGCGGCGTGGACGAGCCGAGGGCGGGGTCCGAGCCCCGCCACGATCGCGGTGAACCGCGACCATTGGGTCTCGGTCGCAACGTCGGAACAATCAGCCGACGCGAAGTGGGTAAAGATGCCTTCGAACCAGCGGGTCTCCGCCAGCCGCGCCGACACCGCGGCCAGCGCGTCAACGTCATGCCATCGGAAGCCGGCTCGGCCCATCCCGGTGTCGATCTCGAGGTGGAACGGTCCGGCGGAACGACCGATCCAGGCATCGAGGCCCCGAAGATCGCCGATCGCGGGCCGAACCTCGAGGGCCAGGTACTCATCGATCCACTCGGGCTGGAACGGCCAGAACGCCATGATCGGGCGGTCAATTCCACCGTCACGTAGCGTCCGAGCTTCGGCGAGCGTGGCCACGCCGTAACCCCACGGCTCGACCGGCTCGAGGGCTCGGGCCACGGCAACGGCTCCGAGCCCGTAGGCATTGGCCTTGACCATCGGCATGACGGGCACTCCAACGAGCTTTGAAAATCGCCGAGTATTTCGTTGCACGGCCGCCAGATTGATCGTGAGCCAAGGCCCTTGTCCGTCCACGTCCCTCTCCCCGAGTGAAACCCGATTGGGTACAATAAGGACTGGGAGGCTAAATGCAAGAAAAATCAGCGCTTGGGCGGGCCATGTCGATCGTCGCCGATTTGCGCGAACGGTGCCCCTGGGACCGAATCCAAACCCGAGAGACCCTTCGCCCCTACCTCCTCGAGGAGGTTCATGAACTCGATCAGGCCATCGGTGAGGACGATCCTGACGCGATCCGCCGCGAGGTCGGAGATTTCCTGCTCCACCTCGCCTGGCAACTCGTCTTGGCCGAAGAACGGGGCGAATTCACCGCCGACCAGGTCGGCCGTGATGTCGAAACGAAAATGAAGCGGCGCCATCCGCACCTGTTCGACTTGGGTCCGAAGGAACCCTGGGAGCTCCTCAAAAGGCGCGAAGGCTCTCGCGGGGTCCTCCGCGGGCTACCGGCATCACTCCCGGAATTGCTGCTCGCTTATCGCCTCGGCGAGCGCGCGGCGGCGATTGGGTTCGACTGGCCGGACACCCGGGGACCGATCGACAAGATTCGGGAGGAACTGGCCGAAGTCGAAGAGGCGCTCGGGGGCAGCGATCCGAAGGCCCTCGACCACGAAATCGGCGACTTGTTGTTCTCGGTCGTGAACCTGGCCCGGAAGGCCGGCGTCGTGCCAGGCCCGGCGCTGGAACGGGCCAACGTCAGGTTCCGAACCCGGTTCGAGGGGGTGGAGGCACTGGCCGAGGCTCGCGGGCTCGATCCTTCAACGGCTGGGCTCGCGGCGCTCGATGGGTTGTGGAACGAAGCCAAGCAACGGGAACGGGACCAATGAACTGGTGGCTGGTCCTGGCCGCCGGAGTGGTCGGGGCCTGCGCGACGCCGGGGGGGCCAGCGCCGTCGGTTACCCCTGCGCCGGACCGTTGCGAGCCGGTCGATTCCCTTCGCGGGGCGTGGCGGGCCACGGTATTCATTGATGGCAGGCGGGTCGGCGACCACCTGAGGGCTCGGCGCGAGCCGGTCGAACCCGAGACCTTCGAGCTGACCGACGCCGAGCCGCCTACCCTGGCGGCGCTCCGGCCCGAAGCGGTCGACCTGCTCCAATTTTCTCGAGGCAAGGAAGCCGAAAATACCTTCGGACTCTGTTCCGGCTACGTCGCGTTCCTGGTGACGACCAAGTGACCGCG
Organism: Gemmatimonadota bacterium; assembly: GCA_043744895.1. Lineage (GTDB taxonomy): Bacteria > Gemmatimonadota > Gemmatimonadetes > Gemmatimonadales > GWC2-71-9 > SHZU01. The sequence goes on from JAYTTT010000505.1 coordinate 3,232, forward strand.
TCTAGGGGTACAGTCGGTGAATTTGCCGCGGGAACGCGATCGTTTCGCGAATGTGGGGAATCCCGCAGAGCCAGGCCACCGTCCGCTCGACGCCCAGTCCGAAACCAGAGTGGACGAAGGTCCCGTACCGGCGGAGGTCGAGGTACCAGCGATACGG
>JAYTTT010000506.1:0-3370 GCA_043744895.1 Gemmatimonadota bacterium
GTTGGTTCGTTAGGCGACCTCGGCGTGCTGAGTTTCGGCCGAGGCAAGGGGCGAACCGGGGGCCGGGGCGGGGCGTTGCTGAGCCTGACCTCCAGGGGCACCGGCCTGCTTGACGGCCTGGTCGAATCGACCCTGGCAGAGGCTGCGTGGGGCGCCCAGGCCTCATCGGCGGCGAAGCTTGGCATCCAGTGGCTCCTCGGGCGCCCGAACCTCTACGGGCTACCGGCCTCGATTCCATGGCTTGGGTTGGGCCAAACCCATTTCAAGTCACCAGAGCCCCCGGCTACCATCGGCGGGCTGGCGGCGGGGGTGTTGCTTGCCGGCTGGGAGGCCGCAGCCGCCGAAGTTGAGGTGCGGCGGGTCAATGCCGACCGCTGGATGAGATCGGACATGGCTCAGGGCATCCGCCCGGTGACCGTCTCCAGCAATGCGAGGCCTGGGTGGCTTCGGTTCCCGATCTTGCTGTCGCCGGGACGTCGTTCGGACTTCGAGGCTGCGTCCCTGCGTCGGCTCGGCGTCGCCGCCGGGTATCCGGCGAGTCTGTCTGATTTGGCTGGAATTGCCGATCGCCTCGTACGAGGGGGCGACTTCCCGGGCGCCGCCACGTTGGCCCGATCCCTGGTTACCCTGCCGACTCACCGGCTCCTTTCTGCGGCCGACTGTCGTTTGCTGATTCGGCTCCTAGCCTAACGTCGCGGGCCTCAGCCATCACGTTAACGTTGTCGCTCTGCCGCAGATTGAGCCCCACCGCGCATTTCTTGCATTCAAACGTGGCTGATGATGTTAATTTGTTGGGCACCCAGCGAGATTCTGGGGCTGGAATCCGGCTGCGGAACAACGTGCAGCACCATACAATGCCTTGGGTTGTGCAACCCGGAGCCCGGTTGATCGTCCATTGTGAAGTTCCGATACGCTGGGACAAGGCCTGCATCTTGCCAAAACACCATTTGGCTCGGTTACTCCGGTGCTCAGTCACACCACGAAGTTGCTCGAGGATATCATGAGACTCAGTGGCCAAACTCTTGAGCACCATAGACTTAGACTGTGGCCTCGCAATGGCTTGCCGGTCCTGCTGGCCGCCCTGGGGGGGATCGGGCTTCTGGCTGGGTGCGGCAAGAAGGAGGCGCGAGGGTTTCTGGATCCGGCAGCGGCTGCCTCCGGCGACCTAGCCGAGATCGTCGTTTCCCCCCATCGAGGCTCGGTTGGACGGAACGAATCAATCAGGCTCTCGGCCTTCGGGCGGACCGTCAAGGGCGACAGCGTCCCCCTGGCGGTCACGTGGACCGCAACCGGCGGCGATATGACCTCCGAAGGAGACTTCTCTTCCGAGCGCCGGGGCGATTTCTGGGTCCGTGCCAAGACCGCCCTCCAAGGGTTGACGGATTCGGCCCTCATCTGGGTTGACCCGGTGACCCGGGTTGTCATGACGTCGAAGACCGCGACGGTTCGGGTCGGGGAATCCCGCGCCTTAAGTGTGACCGCCGAGTACGCCAGCGGAGATCCGGCAGTCGTTCCCATCTCGTGGTCGGCGTCGGTTGGAGCGGTCGATGCGGATGGGATCTACTCGGCTCCGGCTACCCCGGGAGCGGCGCTGGTCATCGCGGCCGCTGCCAGTGGCGCGGCCGACACGGCGACGATCACGGTGGCCCTCCCGGTGGTTCTGATCGGACTGCGTGTTGACTCTGGAACCGATTCGCTCGAAGCGGGCCAGAGTCGCTTGGTTCATGTGGAGGGGGCGTGGAGCGACGGCACCGCCGGGCCGGTCGCGGTTGATTTCGCTGCCACGGGCGGGACCATCAATACCGATGGGCTCTTCGTCGCGGGAGATGAGCCTGGTGGGTTCGTCGTCACCGCTCGGGCCCGGACTGCTCCGGTGGAGGCGACAGCCCCAATTCTGGTTAGGCCGAGGCCGATCGCCCGTCTTCAGGTGTTTCCTCAAGCCGTCCAGTTGCTCCCGGGTGCCACCGCAGACTTCACGGGGTCCGGGCTCACGTTGTCGGGGGGCGCCCGGACGGTGGCTGTGAACTGGTCGGCCAGCGGTGGCACGATTACGTCCGCTGGCCGCTATTTCGCTGGGAACACGTTGGGCAACTTCCGAGTCGTCGGAGTGGTCGTCGGGACGATGATCGCCGATACCGTGGCGGTTCGAATTGTCCGCCCCGCCGCCACGCTCGCGAGGATCGTCATTGAGCCGCCGGGGGTGGCGCTACCCGCGGGACAGGCCAAGCAATTCACGGTATCGGGACTCTGGAGCGATGGGACTTCGGCGGCCCCACCCGTTGTTTGGACCGGCACCGGCGGAACGATTTCGGCGGCGGGTGCGTATTCGGCTGGAAGCCAGCCAGGGACCTATCGGGTCGTCGCTCGCCACCCAACCAGTGGGGTCGCGGATTCGAGTGTCGTGGTCATCACCGCGCCGGCCCTCTCGCGGCTCGACGTCTACCCGGGTGCGGCAACGGTTCAAGCCCGTTCGACCATTCAGTTCGGGGTTGCCGGTACCTGGACCGATGGGACCAGCGTGCCGCCGAGCGTCACCTGGACCGTGACGGGCGGGTCGATTTCATCGAACGGGCTTTTTACGGCCGGGGGCGAAACTGGGATCTTCCGGGTGGTCGCTCAACAAGCCGGTGGCACGTTCGCCGACACGAGCGTCGTGACGATCACAAATGCAGCGCTTCTGGGCATCGCGATCACCCCGGCGAACGTTTCGCTGACTACCGGGGGCGTTGAACAGTTCCAGGGGGGTGGGGTTTGGAACACCGGCATCGACGGGACTCCGCCACTCACGTGGGCGGCGACTGGGGGGGTCATCTCCGCCACGGGCCGGTTCGTGGCGGGTTTGACGCCGGGTGTGTTTCGGGTCGTTGCTCGTGCGCCGGGCACCGGTTTCGCCGATACGGCGGTCGTGACGGTGGTCTCCACAGGCCCGACGGTGACCCAGTTCGCTCTCGCTCCGGCTTCAGCGTCCGTTCCCCGTGGGTCGGCGGTCCAGTTCCAGTCCGGGGTCACTTGGTCGGATGGCGGAACTCGGTCGGTCACGGTAACGTACTCAGCAACCGGAGGGACGGTGTCTGTGAACGGACTCTATCGCGCGGGGCAGGTGGCCGGGGCCTTCATGGTCATTGCCAACTGCAGTTGTGGGAAAGCTGATACATCTGGGGTGACAGTGACCGGTCCGACGACGACGGCGGCACTCGTCGGGATCGACATTTCCCCCAGATCGGTCAGCATTCCGTCCGGGCAACAGCAACAGTTCAGCGTCACGGGTCGAGGCAGCGATGGGTCTTCGATCCCAACCCTCGTCACCTGGGCGGCCACCGGTGGCACGATCAACGGAAGCGGGGGCTACACGGCGGGGAGTACGGTCGGG
>JAYTTT010000507.1:0-13243 GCA_043744895.1 Gemmatimonadota bacterium
CGCCACTCGACCGAATGCCGAGTGCCGAGCGCCGAGTGCCGAGCCCATTACCTTTTGCCCCATGGATTCGAACCAGCCGGTCCCATCGTTCCGGCGGAACCTGCTCCGGGTGATGGGCGTCCAGGTCCTGACGCTGCTGGTGCTCTGGCTGCTGCAAAGCCGGTACGGCCGGTAGTGCACCCGCTCAACTGGGCCATCGTCATCGGCTACCTGGCCTACGTCGTGGTCGACGGACTCCGCCGTTCCAAGGGCACCACGGAAATCGAGGGCTACTTCCTCGCCAACCGGAGCTTGCCGTGGTGGGCGGTCGGGTTGTCCGTCATGGCCACGCAGCTGTCCGCCGTGACCATGATCGGGACCACGGGCCAGGGGGCAACCGACGGGATGCGGTTCGTCCAGTTCTACTTCGGCCTCCCGATCGCCATGGTCATTCTCGGGGTGACCCTGGTCCCCTTTCTTCACCGGGCCCGGGTCTTTACCGCCTACGAGTATCTCGAGCGCCGGTTCGATGCCCGGACCCGTTCGTTGACCAGTTTCCTCTTTCTCGTGTCGCGAGGGATGTCCTGCGGCACCATCATCGCCGCCCCCGCGGTGGTGTTCTCGGCCATCTTCGGATGGCACCTGGGCTGGTCGGTGGCGGTGATCGGGATTCCGACCGTCCTCTATACCATGGTCGGCGGGGTTCAAGCGGTCACCTGGGCCGACGTAAAGCAGATGGTGCTGATCGTGTTCGCGTTGGTGGCCGTGGTGGTGGTCCTGCTGGTGCGGTTGCCGGTCGGTCCGGACGCGGCGCTTCGGATTGCCGGGGCCGCGGGGCGGCTCCAGGTTTTTGATTTTTCGTTTGATCTGAGTAAGACCTACACCTTTTGGTCCGGCATCCTCGGCGGCACCTTCTTGATGTTGTCGTACTTCGGGACCGACCAGAGCCAGGTCCAGCGCTACCTCACGGCTCGGTCGGTGCCTGAGGCCCGGAGCTCGCTGTTGATGAGCGCCTACTGGAAAATTCCCCTCCAGGCTCTGGTGCTCCTGATCGGTGTGCTGGTGTTCGTGTTTTATCTCTTCCAGGCCCCGCCGCTGCTTTTCAATCCAGCCCATGAAGCGATGGTTCGGGCGGCCGCCCCGGCCGAACTCGAGCGACTCGAGGGCCGGTACCATGCCCATGATGTCGTTCGCCAATCCGCGGCCCGGGCGATCTCGGCCGCCGACGGTCCGGCCGCCCGGGAGGCGTTTCGTGCCGCCGACCGGGACGTCGGCGCCATTCGGGCCGAGGCCCTGGCGCTGGCCGAGCGGGTCACCGGCGAACCGGCCGGCGACGTCAACTACATCATTCCCCGATTCGTCCTCGATCAGCTCCCGTTAGGTCTGGCGGGAGCATTCCTGGCCGCGATTCTCGCCGCCGCGATGTCCAGCATTGCGGCGGAATTGAACTCGCTCTCGACGGCCACGGTCATCGACTTCTATCGGCGCTGGGTTCGGCCCGAGGCGTCGGACGCGCATTTTCTCAGGATTTCGAAGGTCGCGACCGGGGTGTGGGGCCTCTTTGCGTGTCTGGTGGCCACCTTCGCCGCCGGCCTCGGCTCGTTGATCGAAGTCGTCAACCGGTTCGGCTCCTTCTTCTACGGCTCGATGCTCGGCGTGTTCCTCCTGGCCATGGTGCCGCGGGTTCGGCCCGTCGGCGCGTTCGTCGGATTGCTGGCCGGGATAGGCGCCGTGGCGGCCGTCACGTTTGGCGCGCCTTCGGTGTCGTTCCTCTGGCACAACGTGGTTGGGGTCGGTACGGTCGTGACCGTTGGGATGGTGCATAGCTTGCTCCCGGCAACGGACAAGGGGCGAACCTAGCGGCTCGCCCCTCGCTCCTTAGCCAGACCGGTCGCCCGACCTAGGCATTTCGGTCAGTGCAGGTCGTGAAGTTCGGGTTGTTGGTCTCTTCGAACGGAATCGGGAAGTTGATGTCGCTTCCGTACGGACCCCCCTTGAACCAGTTCCCGGTCGGGAACACCGAGTTGGCGCTCCGACTGTACTGCCGGACCATCCGTCGCAGGTCACCATGCCGGTGGCCCGTCCCGAACATCCAGAACGCACGCTCGCGGAACAACAGGTTGACCCGCTCGTCCGTCGTGCCGGGATCCGTCAAGGGCGTCAGGCCGGTTTTGGTGGCCCGGGCCTCATTGAGCTTGGCCAGGAACAACGGGGTATCGCCGGCCCGAAGGGCCGCCTCGGCCTCGATCAGCCGAGCCTCGATCCCGGTGGCGATGTTGACCGGATCGGTCCGGTTGACCCAGATCCCCTGGGACAGGTAGGGCGCCACCCCGTCGAACGAGACCCCGCCGTTGGTTGGGCCCGACGGGATCCTGGGGTCGTTCGCGCTCCGATAGTTGAGGCCGTTGGTGCCCTCGCTGTTCCCCACGGTGTACCGTTTCAGGCTGATGTTCTGGAGCCAGGTCGCGTTGTCGGTCGTGTTGACCGAGTGGGTGATCTGGTACGCGAAGCTCGTCGCCACGCCGGCCACGGCCGCCGCCGCTTCCGCGGGCTTGTTGCGATTGAGGAGCGCCCGTCCCTTGACGATCGCGGCGAGCGAGGTGATCCGGGGGCCGTCGGTTCCGCCAACCCAGGCGCGGGCCGAGTCGGCGTGGGCCATGGCCCGCGAGAAGGCCGAGTCGTTGCTGATGCCGGCGCCGAAGTTGATGACGCCGTTGGCGATTTCGCTGAACGGAATTCCGTTGCAGAAGTTCTCGCCGAGCTGGTTTTCGGCGAATCCGGCCAGAGCGAACATCAGCCCAATGTTCGACGTAGGCGTCGGCGCATACTGGCGCAACGACGCGATGGCCGATGCGCCCTCGATCCGAACTCGATGCACTCGCCGGAACAGGTTGGCCACGAAGCTGTTCGTGGTGGCAATGACCCGCTGGTCGGTGGAGTTCCGCTGTTCGAAGGAATCGCCCGATTGCCACTCATCGGCGAGCAGGCCGGAGAACGGGAACATCCCATCCGGGTTGTCGCCACCGCCGGACATCGCTTGGGCCAGTCGGAGGACGGCGCCGTTTCGAAGAGCCAGCGCCGCCGCGGTCGAGGTCGCGGTGGTAATGATGTCGGGGTCGTTGACCTCGAGGACGCTGTCACACGCGGTCATGCCCAAGGCGCTCGCCAGGGCCAGCGGCCGGAGCCAGCGACCAAGGACGTTCTGAGAATTCATGGTTGATGTCGTCATGGTTGGGCTCGGTTAGAAGGCGACGTTCAGCCGGAACGTGAAGTAGGTCGGAGGCGGCTGCGTCTGGAAGTCGCTTTGGACCCCGATGTTGGTGCCGAAATACCCGCCTTCGGGATCGATCCCGCTGTACCCGGTAATGATGCCGAGGTTCCGCCCGGCGGCGGTGAAGGTCGCCCGGGACGATCCGAACGCCCGCGCCAGCTTGGTCGGCAGCGTGTAGGTCAACGACAACTCCCGGAAACGGAGCATGTTGGTCTTCTCGGCAAAGCCGGCCTGGGTCCGGGCCGGGTGGACCCGCACCGCGATGGCGCGAGCCTGCTCCCAGAGCGGGGCCTTCGGGTCGACGTCGCCCCGGCAGTTGAGCCGGTTGTCGCACCGAATCCGCTCGGTCCCGTTGAGCTGGTAGCCGCCCAGTTTCGAGTCGAGGAGGGTTTGGATCCGGAGCTTCCGGCCGAAAAATTCGAAGGTGTTGTAGAACGTCAACTCGGCCACTGGCAACGAGGGACCGATGTAGACGGCGGTGTCGGTGACGAACAGCTCCCGGACTGCGCTCGCGGTGTCGCCGGTAATGAGACCGTCGCCGTTCTTGTCCTGGAAAGTGTAGGTCCGCATCCACCACGCCTGAATCGGGTAGCCCTGGATGTCCGAGGTCGTGGTGCCCCGGTTCGGCGGCGTACCGCCCAGGCTGACGATCTTGTTCTTGTTGTAGGATCCGCTCAGGGTAAAGTCCCAGCCAACGGTTTTGGTATTGACGGGCACCACGTTGAGCGAGGCTTCGAGCCCGCGGTTGCGGACCTGGCCGATGTTCTCGAACCGGGCGGCCGGGCCACCGACCGAACCGGGAATCGTTCGGTTGATCAATGCGTCCTTGCTCGACTTGCTGTAGGCCGTGACTTCGAGGTTGACGGTCGAGTTCGCAAACGAGGCGTCAAATCCGACCTCGAATTCCTGGGACCGTTCCGGCTTGAGAGCGGCATTGCCCAAGGCACTCAACACCAGGCCCGGCGAATCGACGTTGTCGTAGCTGACGGTCGACGGCGAGAAGAAGGGAATGGCATCGTTGCCGCCGGGCTGGCGTCCGGAGGCGCCGAACGCACTCCGCAACCGGAGGCTCGATACGACGCCCTTCGGAAAGAAGGGCTCGTCGGACAACACGTAGGAGAGCGACACCTTCGGGTAGTAGACCCGGCTGAACTGGTTCCCGAAGGCGCTGTTCCGGTCGGACCGGACGGCACCGGTCAGGTAGAGTCGATCCTTCCAGCTGAGTTGCTGCTCGAAGAAATAGCCGAGGGTCACACTGGTAATCGTGGCTTCACCGGCGGTCTGAATCGAGCCGGCCGATACGACCGTGCTGCCAGGCACCAGGTCTTCGCCATACGACAGATTCCGGGTGTTGTTGTCCTTGATGTATTGCACTCCGGCGGTCGACTTGGCGCCAATGGCGTTGGGCAACGTGTAGGTCGCGGCCATCGAGGCATCGCCGGTGTAGTTGAAGAAATTGGTGCGATTGTGGGCCTTGTAGCCGGTCCGAATCGTGCTCAGGAACGCGCACTCATCTCGACGGCAGAGCTCGGTGTCCTGCCGTGCGATGAAGTCGAGCCCGCTGACCGCCCGACCGGTCAGCCACGAGTTCGGCCGGAAGTTGAAGGTGGCGCTGGTAATGCTGCGGTTGATATCCTGCTGGTTGGTGAACGCGAAGATTTCGTCCGGGGTGGACGCCCGCCAGCCGAGATTGTTGCGGGCTGGCCCGCCGCCGGGGGTGAAGGTGTAGTTCTTGAACCCGGGGCCGCCGAAGGCGTTCGAGCCGACGCCGACGGCGTTGTTGTCGGTCTGGGGCAGCCGGAGTCGGCTGGTTACGAAGCCGCTCGATATCGAAATGTCCATCTTGTCGGTGAGCGTTGCGTTCAAATTGGCCCGGAGATTGACCCGGCGGAGCGCGTTCGGCCGATCGAGTTCGCTGGGCAACTCGGTGGTGCTCCGGCCGGCATAGATCCGATTCGCAAAGGCGGCCGGAAGCTGGTAGACCCCCGTTTCCTTCTCGAACTCGCCCGCCACGAAGAACCGGACGTTCTCGGTGCCGCCGGATGCCTGGAGGCCGGTCTGACTCCGGTTCCCGGTGCCAAGGGGCGACGACTCCTTGTCCTCCCACAGGTTGTACGAGCTGACGCTGTCTTGGGCGCAGATCCCGGTCACGACTTGGTTGAGCAAGCACTGGGTCGTGTTCGATGCCGTGGACGTGTTGCGCCATCCCCGGTACGCGGTCGGGTATTTGTTGTGGTCGGTAATCAAACCCTGCTCGGTATAGGCATTCCAGACCGTGGGCCCGGCCCGGCCCCGCTTGGTCCGGATCACGATCACGCCGTTGGCCGCATCGGTGCCGTACAACGTCGCCGCCGACGGGCCCCGAACGATGTCGATCGTCTCGATGTCTTCCGGGTTCAGGTCGTTGACCCGGCTTGGGCTCGAGCCGCCGATGCCGATTGAGCTGGAGTTGACGTCGCTTGCCACCCGAATCCCGTCCACCACGTAGATCGGGTTGTTGGAGAGCGACAGCGAACTGTTACCCCGAATCCGCACCCGGCCGCCGGCGCCGGTAATCGAACCGGGCAGGACCACGACGCCCGGCGCCTTACCGACCAGGAGGTCGCTCATGTTGGCCACCGAGGTCGTCGCCACCAGGGGCGACACGTCAACCGTCGAGACCGCATTGCCGACGCTCCGCTTCGATTCTTCGCCGGTGGCCGTGACCACGAACTCGTCGAGCGAGAACGCGGTGATCGACATTTCGAAATCAAGCGTTTCGGAACCGCCGGCGGTGGCGGACATGGCGCGGGAACCAGCCTTGTACCCGATCAGGTACACCCGGACGGTTTGGGCGCCGGCCGGCACCCCGGCGATCCGATACCGACCGTCCGCGTTGGTCGCGGTGACCAGCGAGGTGCCGATGACGGCAACCCGGGCGCCCACCAACGGCGCTTTGCTCGCGACGTCGGTCACCCGACCCGAAACGGTGGCGCTTGATTGCGCCGAAGCGACCGTCGCCGGCCCCAGTAACCCACTGAGTACCGCGAGACTGCGGAGCACTCGAACGTTCATGGTTCCTCCTGATGATGGGTGCAGCAGATCCGACCCGCCGATCGAAGCAGAGGTCGTGCCGGGCGTGGTCTGATCGATAACTGATTCAGGCACAATGAGTTAAAAAATGCGATCGAGAAAAGTGTGTTACACTGACACGGCCGCCTCTCGACCCTGTGTCGTCGGGACACGACCCGAGGGCGGAAAGTACCCCGAGTAAGGGAGCCGTTCAACCTCTGTGACGGGACTACCAGCTCGGAGGAAACTGCGTGTCGATCGTTCCCGCGAGCAGCACCAGTTCTTTGGCGGCGGCGGTGAAGGGGAGGAGCCGGGTCAACTCACCCCGGGCCAGCGTCACTTGCCCGGTCAGCAGCGCCATGACCGGCGAAATCTGGGACGCCAGCACCTGTTTCCAGGCCGCCGGCGAGGCTTCGAGGACGAAATCGGCGCCGGCCACGTCGGCGCCGGTGGCCTCCCGGGCCCCTCGGCACTGGCCGTGCCAGACATCGAGGAACACGGCTGCGCCCGGTTGGTCGGATCCGTCTTTTGCCACGACGGCAATGGAGCCTTCCCACGTAGCCGCGGCGTCCCGGTAGGTCTGGCTGCCGTTGAGAGCGGCCCCCCAAGCCTGGGCCCACTGGTCTGAAAATGCGATCGCCATGAACCGGAATCTAATCCGGGCCGTCAGGCCTCGTTCCCAATCCTGCCGCCCCGCGGTAACTTGTCCGCCGCACTGGACCCTAACCTTGGTGGCTTCCTCAGGTGACGATCGGTCCGATCAAGGTCCTGACGAACATCGGCCGGCTGTATCAATGCCGGAGCGACGGTGGTCAGGCCGCCATTCACCCGATCGACCGCGCGGCCCTGGTCTGGGAGGGCGAACGTATTCGCTGGGTCGGCCCCGCCGCCTCGCTTCCAACCGAATATCGCCGGGTCGAGGCGGAAGACGCCGGGGGCCGGATCGTGGTCCCCGGACTGGTCGATTGCCACACTCATCTCGCCTTCGGTGGCTGGCGAGCGGAGGAGTTCGAACAGAAAATCCGGGGCGTCGGGTACCTCGAGATCGCGAAGGCGGGCGGCGGCATCGTCTCGACGGTGGCCAAGACCCGCTCCGCCTCGACCGAGGAGCTGGTGGCGCGTTGTCGGGAGCACCTGGTCGCGATGCTCGCGTTAGGCGTCACGTCGGTCGAAGCCAAGTCGGGCTACGGGCTCGATCTGGCCCACGAACTCCGGCTCCTCGAGGTCTATCGTGAGGTGGCCCTGACCACCCGGCAGCGCCTGGTCCCGACGCTGTTGGCCGCCCACACAGTACCGCCGGAATTTCGGGGCCGGACCGACGCCTACGTCGACCTCGTCTGCGACGAGATCATTCCCGCCGCGGCCCGCGCCGGCACCGCCCGGTTCTGCGACGTGTTTGTCGAGGACACCGCGTTCTCGATCGCCCAAGGCCGCCGGGTCCTCCAGACCGGCAAACGCCACGGCCTCATCCCGAAAATCCACGCCGACCAAATTACCTGGACTGGCGGCGCCGAACTGGCCGCCGAGGTGGGCGCCGCCTCGGCCGATCACCTCGAACGGATCAGCCCCGCCGGCATCGCCGCCTTGTCCCGAGCCGGCGTGGTTGCCGTCACCCTGCCCCTGGCCTCGCTCTATCTGAATCAACCCCCCGTCCAGGCCCGCGCCCTGATCGACGCCGGTGTCGCCGTGGCCGTTGCCACCGATTTCAACCCCGGCTCGGCCCCCAGCTACCATTTGCCGTTGGCCATGATGCTCGCCTGTACCCTCCAGCGGATGACCCCCGCCGAAGTCCTCAAGGCGGTCACCCTCTACGCCGCCCGCGCCATCGGCCTCGAATCCGAAGCCGGTTCCCTCGAACCCGGCAAACGAGCCGACTTCGCGATCATCGACGCCGACTCCGTGGACCACTGGCTCTATCACTTCCGCCCAAACGCCTGCGTGGCGACCTCGGCACTCGGCACTCGGCACTCGGCACTCGAACCCAGCTAAGACGCCGAGCGCCGAGTGCCGCGTGCCGAGCCCGTGTCACTTCGACGACACTCCGATCGCTCGCTCGTGTTGAAATGACACGGGGCTGCCCTGGGGTTCACGGGCTAGGTATTTATGAATCAATATGTTAGGGCTTGGCCCAAGCTGGTCCGCGAGTTGCGATGCGGCCGGGTTGGAACTGATGGGTCGGGCTGGGTGGCTCATGCTCTTCCGCTTGACGCTGGGATCTAGTAAAATGATTTGCCGTAGCTATTGCGGGGCCTGTTGGCGGCTGGAGGGCGGCCAATGGGGGCTTTGAATCCGAAATCACAATGGAAACGTCAACCGGTCGTGCCGCCATCCATTGGCGGGCGCCGGGATTGTTTCAGTTTTTTCCAATCACACCAACTCGGGGGATCGATGGGTATTCATCGCAGGATCCTGAGACTCGCTGCTGCGGCGTTACTCGCCGTGCCTGGGTTTGCGTTTGCCCAGGGCCGCCAGATCTCGGGTACCGTCACGCGTTCCAGCGGGGGCGCACCGGTCGGGGAAGCGACCGTCTCGATTACCGGGACGACCTACTCGGCCCGGACCGACGCCCAGGGCAGGTTCACCGTCAGCGCGCCGCTCGTTGATGTCCGGCTGACCGTTCGGGCCATCGGCTTCAGCCGTAAGGACGTGATGGTCTTGGCCGCGACCACGACGGTCCAGATCGCGCTCGATCAGGACGTGTTCAAGCTTGAAGAGGTTGTCGTGTCCGGTCAGGCGACCACAGTCGAGCGGCGGAACCTGACGACCGCCGTCGGCTATGTGTCGGGCGAGGACCTGACCAAGGTCGCGTCGGCGACGATCGAAAGCGCCCTCTACGGCAAGCTGGCCGGCGTCAACATCCAGGGCAACGGTGGCGCGCCGGGCGGCGGAATCCAGATGCAGATTCGCGGCAACAACACGATTCTCGGCAACTACGATCCGCTCTTCGTCATCGACGGCGTGATCTACTCGAACGCCCGGGTCTTGGGCGGCCGTGCCACCATCGATGACGGCGCCAGCGTCAACGAAGACGATCCGGCCAACCGGCTCGCGGACATCAACCCGGCCGACATCCAGAGCATCGAGATTCTGAAGGGTGCCGCGGCGGCGGCCATTTACGGGTCGCAGGCGGCCAGTGGCGTCGTGATCATCAAGACGATTCGCGGCCTTGCCGGCGCCCCCCGAGTGAACGTGTCGCAGCGAGTCGGGACCACCGACCTGCTCCGCGACTACAAGCCCTACTGCTTCAAGGATGTGGCCGACGCGGTGTCGTCGTACGGCGCGAAGGCCCAGGCCTACCTCGCCACCCACCCGCTCGCCTGCTACGACCACTACGACCAGATCTGGGGGAAGAACCGGGTCTCGTACGAGACGGTGGCCGATCTCAGCGGGGGCAACGAGATCACGAAGTACTTCGTCTCCGCCACCTGGAAGAAGGACAACGCGATCGAGCCGGGGACCTTCTTTGCCCGCCAGGCCATCCGCGCCAACCTCGACCAGAAGATCGGCACCAAGATCAACGTGTCGGTGTCGACCGTGTTCAACCGGGCCGACAACTCCCGGGGCTGGGGCAACAACTGCAACAACTTCGCCTGCTACGGCTACGCCGAGGCTTACATTCCGAGCTTCGTCGACCTTCGGAAGCAAGCGGACGGGTCCTACATCAACCCGGCGACCGCGGCCGGTTCGGCGCCCAACTCGAACCCGCTCCAGACGGCCGAGTTCTCGGAGAACCGGGCCGAAACCAACCGGTTCACCGGCGGCGCCACGATCACGTGGAATGCCTATACCACCGAAAAGTCCTCGCTCCGTTTCGTCAGCACGGCCGGCGCGGATCTGTTCAACCAGAACGACGCGCTCTTCTCGCCGAACAACCTGTTCTATGAGGCCATCCAGGCGCGCCCCGGCACCGCGATCGACAACAGCGGGCTGAGCCGCTTGGTCAACTGGAACGCGAACGTGGCTCATACCCTCCAGGCCGGCGGGACTCAATTCTCCACGGCCGCTGGCGTCCAATTCGCCGACAGCCGGCTCAAGACCACCCGGATCACGACGGACAACCTCCTCCCGGGTCAAGGCAACGTGGACCGCGGTACCAACTTCGCGGTCGGCGAGTTCTTGAATCGGTCTCGGAACCTGGCCTTTTACGCCCAGGAAGACATCAACCTGCTGAACGACCGGCTGACGGTCTCCGGCGGCATCCGGGCCGAACGGTCGAGCGCCAACGGTGACATTAGCAAGTACTACGCGTTCCCCCGAGCGTCGGCCCGCTACACCTTCCGCAATCTGGTGGGCGCGGGTAGCGACCTGAAGTTCCGGGCGGGCTACGGTGAACTCGGCAACCCGCCGAACTTCGGCAACAAGTTCACCACGCTGGCCACCCCGCAGTACGGCGGTCAAATCGGCATCGGGAACGGTGGCGTCGCCGGCGACGCGACGATCAAGCCGGAACGGGTCAAGGAGATCGAAGGCGGGGTGGACCTCAACCTGTGGAATGGCCGGGCCCAGATCGAAGTCACCGCCTATCGGCGGCGGACTACCGATCTGTTGCTGAGCCGGACCCCGGCGCCGTCCACCGGCTTCAACAGCCAGATCTTCAACGGCGGCATCATCAGCAACAAGGGTCTCGAAGTCCTGGTCGGCGTCACCCCGGTGCAGAGCCGGAGTTTCAATTGGGTCTCACAGACCAGCTTCACGCTCCATCGCAGCAGGGTCGACGAACTGCCAGTGCCGGCCTTCCGGCCGCCGGGCTCCGGGTTCGGTGGCCTCGGAGTGTTGTTCATCCAAGGGCCGACCCCAGACCCGAAGTTTCCGAATGACCCGAAGAAGAAGGTCTATCACCCGCTGACCCGGATCTACGGGCCGCGCTATGTGAACGGCGTCGATGGCGCCACGGAGCAGGGCGACCTTGGCGATACCGAGCCCAAGTTCCGGATGGGCTTCAACAACAGCATCACCTACAAGGCGCTGAGCTTGGGCGTCACGGTGGACTGGCAGAACGGCGGCACGGTCACCAACCTGACCCAAGTGCTCCGGGACGACGGTCAGACCGCGGAAGATCTCCGGGATCCGGCCTGGTTGAAGCGGTTCATCACCAACTTCGCCACCAACGGCGTCATGAGCGACTACATCGAGTCGGCCTCATTCGTTAAGCTCCGGGAGCTTTCGATCAACTTTGCCCTGCCGCGCAAGGTGGCTCAGGGCCTCGGCATCGGCGCCAAGGACATCCGCATGGGTCTCGCCGGCCGTGATCTGTTCTGGTGGACCAAGTACAGCGGCCTCGATCCCGAGGTCGCGAATTTCGGCGCCCAGGCGATCCGGAGCAACGTCGATGTGACGCCATATCCGCCGAGCCGCAGCGTCTTCTTCAATATTTCGGTGGGGTTCTAAACCATGACTAACTTCACATTCAGAGCCATGGCAACGCTCGCCGGCGTGCTGGTCGTTGGCGGCTGCTCGAACGATCAGTTCGACATTCAGAATACCAATGCCCCGACCGTCGAAGCGACGACCGGCAACCCGACCAAGCTGACGCTTGCTCGTCTGGCGGTCGGCGTAGCCCAGGGCCTCCTCGCCGACGTCGGCGGGGAGATTTCCACGTGGGGCGCGTTCGGCCGGGAAGACTACAACCTGCTCGGCAACGATCCTCGGACGACCACTGAGACCATCGCGGGCCCGCTCGATCCGGGCGGTGTCGGCGGCGGCCAGTGGAATGCCAAATACGCCTCGATCCGGACCATCAACATTTACCTGGCCGGGATCGACAAGGCCGGCGATATGACGGCGGCGGAGAAGGCCGCCTCGAAGGGGTATGCCCAGACCATCGAGGCGATCTTGCTGCACCGGTTGCTCCTCCGGAACGGCACGCTCGGGATCCCGGTGGACGTTGTCGCGGGGCTGGATGTGCCCCCGGCCCCGTTCCTGACCCAGGGGAACGCCTACAACCGAATCGCGACGCTGCTCGACGACGCCAGGACCAACCTGGCCGCCGGCGGCGCGGCGTTCCCGTTTGCCATGCCGCCCGGGTATGCCGGATTCGACACCCCGACGAACTTCCTCACGTTCAACCGCGGCTACTACGCCAAGGTCCAGATCCATCGGGCCACGTTCGCCGCCGCCGGAGCGGCCGCCTATCAGTCGGCGCTGACCGCGCTGGGGCAGTCGTTCGTCGATCCGGCCGGGAGTCTTGCGACGGGTGTGTACTACGCCTACTCGAGCGCCTCGGGCGAACCCGCGAATCCGGTGACCGAGCCGCTCTCCGCCGTCCGCTTCTATATCCACCACTCGATCTCGGACGCGGCGCAGCTCAAGGGGAACGGTCAGAAAGACGATCGGGTTGCTGCCAAGACCAGCCCGGTAGGGACTCGAACCCAGAACAACCTCACCGAGTTCCTCAAGCCGATTATCTACAACAAGCCGGGCTCGCTCGCCGCCGATCTCGACGCGGACGTCCCGTTGCTCAAGAATGAGGAACTGGTACTCCTCCGCGCCGAAGCCCGGTGGTTCACGGGCGACAAGACGAACGCCCTGGCGGATATCAATGCGATCCGGGCCCGGTCCGGCGGTCTTCCGGCCACCTCGCTCACCGCGGGGAGCACGGATGCCGCGTTCGTCACTGAGTTGATGTACAACCGGCGCTACTCGCTGCTGTTCGAGCAGGGCACCAGTTGGCACGATGCCCGGCGCTTTGGTCGGCAGACGGATCTTCCCCGTGACCGGGCCGGCGACACGATCTTCCAGTTCATGACGATCCCGGCTGGCGAGTGCGATGCTCGCGGGTTGGTGGTCCCCTGCACGCCGCCGACCAGCTGATCGGCAAAGTCTGAAAAAGGAAGGGGGGTCCGTTAACCGGACCCCCCTTTCTTTTGTTCCATCGTCGAGTGCCGAGTGCCGAGTGCCTAGAACCGAGAATTCACCACCTGCTGGATTTCATGCTCCAATCCC
>JAYTTT010000508.1:0-13175 GCA_043744895.1 Gemmatimonadota bacterium
GTCAATGGCAGCCCGACCACGGTGGCGGCCTTGGAACAGCTCGGCGGCGCCCTCGCCGATCTACACGGCCAGCACCAGACGGTCTCCCTGCTTCAGCCCGACACCCAGCGCGAGTTGCTCGACGGCTTTTCCGGGGCCGCCGCCGAGGCCCGGCTCGTGGCGGAGGGCCACGCGGGCCTCGGGCGATTGGTCGAGGAGGAGCGGCACTTGGTGGAGCGGCGGGAGGCGGTCCGCAAAAAGGCCGACTACCTCCGCCATGTGGTTCGGGAAATCGACGCCGCCAAGCTCGAAGCCGGCGAGGACGAACGCCTCGACCAGGAAATCAGGAAACTGAGCAACGCCGAAGAGCTACGGTCGTTAGGCGATCGGGTGGCCGGCGTGCTCGAAGATGACGATGGGGCGCTGAAACGGCTCCATGCCGCCGAGCAGGCCTTCGGACGCCTGGAGCGGGTTGACCCAGCGGTGGCCGACTGGCGGACCTTGATCGATCAGGCCTACACCGCCATGGAGGAACTGGCCCGTCAGGCCCGCGCCTACGCCCGAGCCATCGACGATGATCCAAATCGTCTTCGCGACGTGGAGGCTCGCCGTCAGACGCTCGATCGGCTGGGGCAGAAGTATGGCGTCTCGATCGATGCCGTACTCGCCACTCGGGCCGAGGGTGCTGCCGAACTCGATCTGCTCGACGCGGCCGAGTTCGACTTGAAGGCGCTCGCGACCCGCCGCTCGGCCGCGGAGCACGACCTCAAGGCCCAGGCGAAAGGCCTCTCGGACCGGCGCCGGATCGGGGGCGACCGGCTGGCCCGGGCTGTCAATCGCCAGTTGCCGAAGCTTGGCCTGCCCGGCGGGCGCTTCGACGTCGTGCTGACGCCGGTCGCCCCGATCGGGTCCCACGGCGCAGAGGCCGTGACCTTTGCTGTCCAACTCAACGTCGGCCTCGAGGCCCGGCCGGTTCACAAGGCGGCCTCGGGTGGGGAACTCTCGCGGCTGATGCTGGCCCTGACCGCGGCGCTGGCCCGGCAGGATGGGATTCCCACGTTGGTGTTCGATGAGATCGACCAGGGGGTTGGCGGCGAGGTCGGAGCTCAGGTGGGCGAGGCGCTGGCCGACGTGGCCAAGCGGCATCAGGTGCTGGTCATCACCCACCTGCCGACGATTGCCGCGCGGGCCGACCGTCACCTGGTAGTGTCGAAGAAAGCCAAGGCCGGAATCGCGACCAGCGCCGTCGAAGTGATTCACGGTGAGGACCGGGTCGGGGAAATTGCCCGGATGTTGGGCAGTGCCGACAGCGATTCCGCCCGGCAGCACGCCCTCGCCCTGCTGGTCAGGTCCTAGCGGCCCCCGCCCAGCAGTCTGGTGTAGAACCTCAGATCGATTCGCACCGAATTGATATCGGGGATAATCCCCTTCCTGGATCGGGCAATTCGCTCGTAGCGGAAGCTGGCGTCCATCGGGAGCCCCATCGCCCCCCGTTTGCTGAGCCCGCTGTGCGAGTAGGACAATCCGCCTGACAGCTGCAGCGCGTCGGACGCAGTACCGTCGCCGAGCCCGCCGATGTCGACACCGGCCAGGTCCGGTTGACCGACCGCATAGACGAACACATCGCGCCCCTTGGTCCAGTAGTCGGCCCCCGCATACACCGAGAGGTAGGGCGCCAGCCGGAAAAATGGATGGGCGCTGACGCGGAGGACGTCGCCCGGATCGCGGCGAACCCCGGCCAGGGTGCTCTTGGGCGCGATCGGCTGATCGGGGCGAGTAACTCGGCGGTTTTGGTTGCCGGGCAATTGCAGGTTGTAGCCGCCGGTGAACCGGGCGCCGAGCCGGCCCTTGACGTAGTCGGCGGTCAGCGACACTTCGACGTCCGGCTGGCGATCGCCGGTTCCGACGTCGAAGAGCCGGTCGGGGCTGTCCAGCTTGGCGGTCCGGAGTCTCACCGTTCCGTCGATCACTGCCCGGAGGCCGGATCCATATTTGGCGCTGGGGAATCGGTCGATCAACGCGATGGCCACGCCGACCTCGACGTCCCCCAGATATGACAGGGCAGGAATATCGTCGATCGGCCGCATCCCGATCGAGCCGTCCGGGTTGGTGAGGAAGGTTTCGAACCGGTCGTAGTTGAAGCCTTGGGCGGCAAAGGCCGGTGAACCGGGATCCATGGTCACGCCGAGGGGCACCAGCGTGGCACGGAACGCGCTGATTTCGGCCAGGATCAGCCGGGCAGCCTCGGAGCTTTCCCGCGGGGCGAAGTCGGCCGCCACGTCCTGCAGCAGGGCGGTTAATTCGGTGTCGAGGAGTTGGCCCCTGATGAGGGCCTGGTCGGCCGATTGGCGCAAGGTCGGATTGGCATCGTACGCCCCAGCGGTGATCCGGGCCCGCAGGTTGTTGATCGCGACGCGGAGGACCGAGAGGAAGCCGACAGTTTGGCCTCGGCTAATCGCGTTCCCGAACGTTGCGCTGGCCGGGTTGAAGCCGGCGGTCGACCCGGTGGAGTCGATCACCACCCGGGGCGACACCTTGACGGCGATGATCGGAACCATGCCGTGGATGGTGATCGATTTGGTGAGGCCATAGGCGCCGCCGAAACCGGTGGTGCCCAAGTTCACCAGTTGGGTGGACGTCGATCGGCCCAGGTTCAAGGACAGGTCGTTCCGGCCGGTAATCGTTCGGACCCGCTTGTCGGCGGCGGCCAAGCCGGGGATGAAGGAGGCGTCCATCACCCGGTTGAAGGCGGCCGCGAGCTCATTCCGGGAGCCGTCGTTCCAGCGCCAGTCGTAGCTTTGGAACTGGCCGAGGAAGTCAAGCCGAAGTTTGGCTTTGGGGACGGTAATCGGGAGGATCTGGGCCATGAGGGACGGCGTCCCGATTCCGGATCCGGCGGCACACATGAGCCAGGCAAGGAGACGTCGGGTCCGCATTCTGGGAAACTTGGACGACGAGGCTGGCGGATGGTAGGGGTGGGCTCTTTGACACGTTGATTGCTATCTTCCGAGCACCGCTCGGGTGGTGAAACCGGTAGACACAAGGGACTTAAAATCCCTCGGGAGCAATCCCATCCGGGTTCGAGTCCCGGCCCGAGCACATGCCGTTGCGCCGTTCGTCCACCTGCCAAAAGACTCGGGCCGTGGCTCGTCATAGAACCAAGTTGCCCCAGCCGGTCCTGAATCCGCCGAAGGCATCACCTGGCAGGCCTTGGGCCGGCGTCGTGACGATCAGTGGCCTGCTCACCTACCCGCTCAGTGTCGGTTTCTTCCACGTCGTTGCCCGCTACCGGAATGACCTGCTTCCAGCGTCGTTGTTCCTTCTGGGAGTCCACTACCTGGTGATCCTGGCGGTCCTCGCCCGGACGAGTGACCGATTCAAGATCCGCTTTCCCGCGCTGCTCCTGACGGCGGCGGTTTGCCTGCTGCCCCTGTTCCTGCTACCGCGTTTGTTCTCCAAAGACATCGTCAACTACGTCTCGTTCGCCCGGATCGCGGCCGACCATGGGGCCAATCCCTATGTTCGCACCATCGCTGAATTCCGGTGGGATCCTCGAATCCGGCCTTCGTTCTGGCAGGACTATCCCGCTCCGTATGGGCCGGCGTGGATTCTCTACTCGATGGTCGTCACGACGATCGCCAATGCCACCGAGAAGTTCCTTTCCGCCGTGGCGCTCTTCAAGATTTCGGCCGCCGGCCTCCATCTCCTCAACGGCTGGCTGGTATGGAACGTTCAGGCCCGCGAAGCCCACCGCGAACGGGTCCTGTCCACCGGGCTCTATCTGCTCTCGCCTCTGGCCCTGATCGAATTCGGAATGAACGGGCACAACGACGTGCTGATGATCACCTTCATTCTGGCGGCGTTCCTGGTTGGCCGGAACGATCGGTGGTGGCCGATCGCCTTTTCCTCCTTGGTCGTCGCGGCGCTCATCAAGATCTACACCCTCCCCCTCGTTGTTCTCTATGGTATTGGGGCAGTACGGGAAACCCGGGATTGGCCCGTGCGCCTCACCAGTCCGGTCGCGATGGCCACCATCTTCGGCCTCGTCTGCTTCGTTTTCTATTGGAAGTTCTGGGCGGGGACGGCGGTGTTCGTGCATTCGTTCTCCAGCAATCAGGGGCTCATCAACTCGCTGGCCCGGGTGATCGTCAATCACGACATCCGGCTCCCAGCGATTGTCCCGACGAACAGCCCGGCCACGGTCGTCAAGACCTACGCCCTGATCGTGACGGCGGTAGCGTGCGCGGCGGGAGCGGTCTACTCCCGGGATGCCCGCTCCAGCCGGATCGCCATGACCTGGTACGCTTTTGCATGGTGCGCCGTCGGCGCCACCTGGTTCTTCCCCTGGTATGTCACCTTTCTCGTCGCGCTGGCGGCCGTGTCGCCTTCCCGCGGAGCGAGACGGGCGGGCGTGGTGTTCTCCCTCAGCGTGCTCACCTATTACGTCATCGTCGAGTCGAGTCTCCCGGCGTGGATGAAGCTCGTGGCCCTCGATGCCGGCTGGCTTTGGGGGCCGCCCATGGTGGTCGCCACCGCCGGAGCGATCGTGGCGTTGCGACGCCGCGCCAAAGGACCGGTGTTAGTTTAGTCCCGAATCACTCACGACGTCGCCAAGGCCAAACTCTCGTGGATCCAGCCCCCGCTCTCGCCGCCCACCGTCAGTCGCTCGCTGCCTTTGAATCAGCGGCCAACCGGGTAGCAAGCGCCCAGTGGCATCAAGCCCCGGCGCCCGACAAATGGTCGCCCGGGCAAGTGGTCGAGCACCTCCGGATGACCTACGAGGTCGTCGGCGGGGAACTCGACGGCAAACCCGGACTGACCGTACGCACCCCCTGGTGGATCCGCCCGCTGCTCCGCTTCAAGGTCCTCCGCAAGATCCTCTCAGAGGGTGCGGTGCCCCCCGGCGCCAAGGCACCCCGCGAGCTCCGCCCGGGCCCTGGACCGTACGACCGCGACCAGACCCTCGCCGCTCTCAATCAGGCCGCCATGCGGTTCGAAGCTACCCTGACGCGGCGGTGGAACGATCCGGCGGCCGGCGTGACCCATCACGTGTTCGGACGACTCTCGGCCCCCGACATGCTCCGATTTGCGACCGTCCATCTCGATCACCACGCCCGCCAGTTCCCCCAGTCGGATGCCTAACCACGATCTCAGCGGTTCGTCGGACCCGTGGGGCGTCGCGCCCAATCTCGACCAGGAGTGGTTCCTCGCGGGACCGCGGTCCCGCCGATCGGAGCTGGCCCGGGTCATCCGGATTGCCGCCGAGTTCATTCGGGGGTTTCGGGCCCTCCACTTCGTCGGCCCCTGCGTCACGGTGTTCGGCTCGGCCCGGTTCCCCGCCGATCACCCCTACTACCGGCTCGGCCAGGAGGTGGGGGGCCGGGTGGCGGCTCTCGGCCTCACCACGATGACCGGCGGGGGCCCCGGTCTGATGGAAGCGGCCAACCGGGGGGCAAAGGCCGCCGGCGGGACCTCGATCGGCTGCAACATCGAATTGCCGAAGGAACAGCAGCCCAATCCCTATCTCGACCGATTCATCACCTTTCGCCACTTCTTCGTTCGCAAGGTGATGCTCGTCAAGTACAGTTGTGCCCTCGTCGTGTTGCCGGGGGGCTTCGGCACCATGGACGAGCTGTTCGAGGTGCTGACCCTGGTCCAGACCAAGAAGATCTCGGCCTTTCCCGTCTTCCTGATGGGACGGGACTACTGGCAGCCGCTGGTCTCGTTTCTCGAGACCACGATGGTTGGCCGAGGCACCATCGACGCCGATGACCTCAGGGCGTTCACCCTGACTGATTCGGTCGACGAGATGGCGGCGCTGATCGGCCAAACGGTCGCGGCCAATGCGGCCGAGTGGTCCCGCGGCCCTCGCCGCCGCCGGGTGCTTGGCGAGCGCTGAGTCGTGAGATAGGTTCCCTCGATGACTTCTCGACTCAAGCCGCTCATCGATCCCGGCAAGGTCACCCTGACCGATGCCGATGCCCTGCCGTCCAATGGCCTTCCCAAGGGCGACGAAGCCGACAAGGCGCTCGCCGACATTCGGCGCCGGATCGAAGAACTCCAGCTCGCGCTCGGGGCCGAAGAACGGCGGTCCCTCCTGGTGGTGCTTCAAGGCCGCGACACCTCGGGCAAGGACGGCGTCATCAAGAAGGTCTTCGGCGACCTGAACCCGATGTACTGTCAGGTCACCTCGTTCAAGCGGCCCACCCCCCTCGAACTTCGCCACGACTTTCTGTGGCGGGCCCATCAAGCCGTGCCCTCCGCCGGCATGATCGGGGTCTTCAATCGGTCCCACTACGAGGACGTGCTCGTCGTCCGGGTGCACGATTTGGTTCCCGAAAAGCTCTGGCGCAAGCGCTACCAGCACATCAACGACTTCGAACGAATGCTGGTTGACCACGGCGTGACGATTCTCAAATTTGCCCTCCACATCTCCAAAGAGGAGCAGCGGCAACGCCTCGAGGACCGCTTGGCCGACGATCAAAAGAACTGGAAATTCGAAGCCGGCGATCTCAAAGAGCGCGGCTTCTGGAACGAGTACACCGCCGCCTATGAGGCCATGCTCGAACGCACCAGCACCGAATGGGCTCCCTGGTATCTGGTACCAGGAGACAAAAAGACCGCCCGCGATCTGTTGATTGGAAAGGTCGTCGTGGAGACGATCGAAAAAATGGCCCCCCAATACCCCAAGGCCGACCCCGAAGTCCTCAGCTACCGCGGCAAAATAATCTAGCCGAGCGCCGAGTGCCGAGTGCCGAGCGCCGAGCTCCTAGAATACCCCTCCCGGCCCCGCAATCAGGTACGACAACGTGCCCCCGGTCACATAGAACGGCGCCCGGCTCGTGAAGGTGCTGATCATCTTCGCCAACAGCCGCGGATCGGCCGTGGTCACCGCAATCGAGATCAGCGGGGTGCCCGCCACCGACTGGTTGTCATAGTCGAGCACATATTCCGGGCGGGTAAACGTCGCGTTCAGCCCGCCCGGCAAATACGATCCCAGCCCGGTCGGCACCATCCCGGCCCCGGCCTCCGGCGGCCACTGTTCCGTGTCGGCGTAATAGTTGAGCGCCGCCACGGTCACTGACCGGAAGTCGCCGGTCAACGCCGCGGTCCGAGCGGTGGCCCGAAGATCGACGTACTTGAGCAACGCGATACCCGCCAACAGCCCGATGATGATCATCACGACCAGCAACTCGACGAGGGTAAATCCGGCGCGCCGTTTCATCGGGAAGTCCGCGCTTGGAGGGCTCGGATCGCGTCCACCACCCGGGTCTTGAGGGAATCCGTGGCCCGGATCGAAACGACGGAGTCGCCGGCCCGCATCGATAGTTCGAAGTCGCCGTCGGCGGCCGGCCGATAGGCGATTGCCGAGTCGGCGACGCCGGCCTCGGCCAGCGTATTCGGCAAGGACCCGTTGGCTACCTGGTACGCCTCCACGCGGCTCATGACCTTCACCAATGCCATCGTGGCCGTCGCGGCTTTGATCGCCGACGCCTCGGGCGGCAACCTCGGTCCGGTCAGCCACGCTGGTTGACCCACGAGCACGGCCCCGGACGTCAGGAGCAGCGCGGCCATGAGCCCGCGAACGGCGGTTCGGCGCGGCGCCGGCGCCGGCCCCAGTGCGGGTCGCGACTGCTGATCGGCGATGGCCTGGTTGGCCGCCTCGAGCAGCGCCGACTTGCTGGAGCGCGCGGTCGGTTCGGAAGCGGGAGTTTTCTTAGGTGCCATGATGCCCTACAAAATAGTGTCCCCGCGTCGCCCGCGCCCCGCATCGATCAGCGCCGCGACTTGGGAAGCAAACTCGTTGACTTGGATCGGTTTGGCGATGAAGCCGTTGAAACCGGCCGTCATCACGCCGGTCTGATCGGCTGGCAAGACGTGGGCCGTCAGCGCCACCACCATGAGGCTGGCGCCGAACCCGAGCCGGAGGTCGCCGAGGACCGCCATCCCATCCCGGTCGGGGAGCTGAATATCGAGCAGGACGACGTCGGGTTCGATTCCAGCCAGTCCGTCCACCAGTCCGATCCCGCTGGTGAATTCCACGATCCGATGCCCGGCCCGCCGCAGCACGGCCCGGAATAGCTTCATGTTATCGGGATTGTCTTCAACAATGACGATGGTCGCCATCGGGCGAATCTACTGCATCTTGCTCCGCCGCAGTACCGCCCGGACCCGGGCCTGCAACGACGCAGGTTGCACCGGCTTGGTGAGGAAGTCCTGGGCGCCCAGGTCGAGCACCTGGGACTCGGCCTCGCCACTGCGGGCGGTCAATACAATGACCGGAAGGCTCGACGTCATGACCCGAGCCCGCAGCTCCTCGAGCACGCCGATGCCATCGAGACGCGGCATATCGAGATCGAGGATCATCAGGTCGCACTGACCCGATTCGATCGCATCCAGCGCGTCGAGCCCGTCGGCGGCTTCAGTCACCTCATGGCCGTCGCGCTCGAGAATCATCCGGACCAGGCGCCGCATCTGGCGATCGTCGTCCGCGACCAAGACCCTGGTCTTGCCGGGCGTCTCCGCCGGCACCAGCACGCGGGAAGCCGTCGGCGCCGATGGTTGGGCCGGGGCCGGGACCGGAGCAGGAGCTTCCTCAATCACGCGTTCTCCCAGCACCCGGACCACCTCGTCGAGCGACGTGAGGCCCTGCCAAATCCGGTCGAGCCCGCTCTCCCACAAGGTCCTCATGCCGGCCGGCCGGGCCACCGCGACCAGTTCGTCGGCCAGACCACCCGTTCCGATGACCCGCGCCACCTTGTCGTCGACCGGCATGATCTCGATGATGGCTAACCGGCCTCGGTACCCGGTGCCGCCGCACGCCTTGCAGCCCACGGCCTTGCGAGGCGCCACCTCGCCAATTCGGTCCGTTGGCGGCTGGGCATCGTTCGGCAGGGTCAAGACGGGAATCGGCACCGAGCATTCGGTGCAGAGCCGCCGCACCAGTCGTTGCGCCACCACTCCCTTGATGGCGGCGCCGATCTTGAAGCTGTCGATGCCAAGGTCACGAAGCCTGACGATGGCTGAGGGTGCGTCGTTGGTGTGCAGGGTGCTGAGGACGAGGTGGCCGGACAAACTCGCCTGGGTCGCGATCGTGGCCGTTTCGATATCGCGGATTTCGCCGACCAGGACGATATCCGGATCCTGTCGCAGCACCGACCGGAGCGCACTGGCGAACGTGAAGCCCTGCGCCTCGCTCACTTGGAGCTGAGAAATACCGGGCACGTCATACTCCACCGGGTCCTCGACGGTCACGATGTTGACCTTGCCGGTCTTGAGCTGGTTCAAGGCCGCATACAGGGTCGTCGTCTTGCCGCTCCCGGTCGGGCCGGTGACCAGGACGATGCCTTCGCGGTGTCCGAGCAGCCGGAGCAACAGGCTCTCCTCGGCGGGCGGTAGCTTCAGGTCCGGGACGTTGGCTCGCAGGTTGTTCTTGTCGAGGATCCGGATCACCACCTTCTCACCGCGCCGCGCGACCGGAACGCTCGATACCCGGAGGTCGATCGCTTTGCCATCGACCCGAACGGCGCACCGTCCGTCGTGCGGGTGGAGCGGATCGGTCACGTCGAGTTTGGCGAGGATCTTCACCCGGCGCACCAGGGCCGGCCCGGCCGACCGGGGAAGCCGCATGACCTCCTTCATCACGCCGTCGATCCGATACCGCACCGACGTGCCCTCGACCATCGGTTCGCAATGGATGTCGCTGGCGCCCTCCCGCACCCCATCCGAAATCATCGCATCGACCAGCCGGGCCATCGGCGGGTCGAGCGTCGGGTCTTTGGAGGGCTCGTCCACCATCGGCGATTCGTCGATCGTTTCGACGGAGGCCGGATTCAGTCCGTCCACCAGCCGGTTGACCGCGGTCTCGGGGCGGTACAACTCCTCGATCTTCGTGGCCAAATCGCTCGGAGCCGCCGCGAGGAACACCACGTCCCGCCCGGTCACGAATGCCAGCGTCTGTTCCTGCGCCAAGTCGCGGGGGTCGGCGGTCGCGATCCGAATGACTCGACCATCGGCGCCAAGGGCGACGATCAGGTATTTTCGGGCCAGCGATTCGGGGAGCAGGGTGGCCACCCGGGCGTCGAGTCCGCTCAGGTCGGCCACCGGCACCTTGAACCGGATCGAAATTGTTTCGAGGATCTGACGATCGACGGCGTAGCCTCGGGCCACGATCCCAGTCCAGATGCTGTCTCGCTCGCCGGACTGGAGTTCGGTGCCCTGCGTCGGGGTCAGAACGCCGGCGGACACCAACGGCTCGATCAGCCACAGGTCCTTGGGACCCTGGCCCGTCGGCAAAGGCGGGGCCGGCAACTCGGCGGTGATTGGTCCTGTCCTTGGGTGGCTCACGAACGTTGGGCTCGCTCTGTTAGGTTATTCTAAGTACTTGATTGCCAACGGTCTAGCCTGCGTCCTCTCAACCACGACCTGACCCTCGATGACCCGTACCAGCATGATTATCGTCCCGGGAGACAAAAGCATTACCCACCGGGCCTTATTGCTGGCGGGTATGGCTCGGGGCCCAAGCCGGATCGAGGGGGCGCTGGCGTCGCTCGACGCCCGGTCCACCGGCCGAGTCCTCCGTCAATTGGGCGTCACGGTCGGTCCGATCGCCCCGGATCGGACCGTGACCATCATCGGTCGCGGCCGCTTTCGGGCCTCGCCGAACGTGCTCCACTGCGGCAACTCCGGCACGACCGCGCGGCTCGTACTTGGCCTCCTCGCGGCCCATCGGTTTTCGGCGAGGCTCACTGGCGATCGTTCCCTCCGCCGCCGGCCGATGCGGCGGGTCACCGAGCCGCTCGCCCTCATGGGGGCCCGGTTCACCCCGCCGTTCGCCGACCAGCTCCCGATCGCCATCCACGGCGGCCGGCTCGGGCCGCTGGAGTGGCGGCTGCCCGTCTCGAGTGCCCAGCTCAAGAGTGCCCTCCTCCTGGCCGGAATGGCGGCCAACGTCCGAGTCGCGGTCCGCGAGCCCGCCGGGCAGTCCCGCGATCACACCGAGCGGATGCTTGAGGCCCTTGGTTTCCCGATCGAAACCCGGGACGGGTGGATCATGCTCAGCTCCGGGGGCCCGGTGCCGGCCTTCGAACTCTCGGTACCCGGCGACCCCAGTTCCGCGGCGTTTCTGGTCGGCGCGGGCCTGATCGGCAACCGAGCCGTGTCAGTGGGGCGGGTCGGCCTCAATCCGACCCGAATCGGATTCCTCGACGTCCTCCGCCGGATGGGGGCCCGCATCACGGTGGACCCGGAAGGCGAGGCACTCGGCGAGCCCTTCGGGACCCTGCACGCGGAGCCCGGCATTCTCAAGGGCACCGTGGTCCGGGCGGCGGAAATCCCCGGCTTGATCGACGAAATCCCGTTGCTCGCGGTCCTGGCCGCGCGGGCCGAGGGCGAGACTCGCTTCGAACAGGTGGGCGAACTCCGGGTCAAGGAAAGCGATCGCCTGGCCCAGATCGCCGCCAACCTGACCACCCTCGGATACCAAGCCTCCGGGGTTGGAAACACGCTGACGGTGCAGGGGAGCGACCACCCGCCCCGCGGCCGGATCGCAACCGACGGCGATCACCGGATTGCGATGGCCTTCGCGGTCCTTGGCACGGTGCCCCGCGCCCGGGTCACGCTTGACGATCGCGACTGCGTGGCAGTGAGCTTCCCGGGGTTCTTCGACACCTTGGCGCGGGCCCAGGGGCGCCGATGAGCCGGGTGATCGCGATCGACGGACCGGCGGCCTCGGGCAAGTCATCCACGGCCGCCGCCGTGGCGAACACGTTAGGCGCCCTGCATCTCGATTCGGGGGCGCTCTACCGGGGGCTCACCCGAGTCGCGCTCGATGAGGGAACCGTCGATCCGCACCGGGTCCTTGCGGCGGCTGATCGGCGCGAACTGGTGCTCCGGCTCGATGGCGTCGAGATCGCTCCGTACCTCGACGGCGCCCCGGCCGAACGCCTGATCCGGACCCCGGAGGTCACGGCCCGGGTCTCCGAGATCGCCGCCATTGGCCCCTGCCGCGACTGGGTCAACATTCGCCTCCGAGCGGCCGCGGCCGGCGACCGAGTCTTGGTGCTCGACGGCCGCGACATCGGGACCGCGGTGTTTCCCGATGCCCGGCTCAAGATCTTCCTGACCGCGTCGCCAGCATCGCGAGCCCGCCGTCGGCTCGCGCAGCGCGGGACGGTGTTCGACGCCCAGTCGCTCGCTCAGGAAACCTCCGCCTTGGCGATGCGGGACGCGCTCGACGCCGGCCGGGCGATGGCGCCGCTCCGACAGGCCGCAGATGCTGTGGTGGTCGATACCAGCGATCTCACCTTTCGCGCCCAGGTGGACATCATCGTTGCCCTGGCCGCTAAGGCCTTGTCATAACCGCACTTCCACCCTACATTCTCGGGTTCCTCCTGCGGTCCTCAATCTGGGGATCTCGGGGCAACCAACCACCTCTTTCGGGCCCCGCCGTTTCGGGGTTCGGGCCCCGCGAGTCCACCCCCATGTCCAAGCGGCACAAAGCAGCCACCTCCCAGTTCGCCACTGCCACCGGTCTTCGGGTCCGGACCGATCTCTACGACGACACCTACTCCGACTCCGATTATGAAACGATGCTCTCGATGTACGAGGGCACGATGGCGCAGATCGTCGAGGGCGAGATCGTCAAGTCCAAGGTGCTCCGGATCACCGACAACGCCGTCATTCTCGACGTCGGGTTCAAGTCCGAGGGCTCGGTTCCGCTCGATGAGTTCAAGGATCGTCCTCAGGTCGGCGAAGAGGTCGAGGTCTTCCTCGAGCACCTCGAAGACCAAGAGGGGGCCGTGGTCTTGTCGAAGAAGAAGGCCGATTTCATGCGGGTCTGGGAAAAGATCCGGGTGGCCCACGAGAGCGATCAGCCGGTGTTAGGCACCCTGATGAAGAAGATCAAGGGCGGCGTGGTCGTCAACGTCATGGGCGTCGACGCCTTCTTGCCCGGCTCGCAGATTGCCCTCCGCCGGGTGCCGAACATCGACGAACTCCTCGGCCAAGATTTCGAATTCAAGATCATCAAGCTCAACAAGCGGCGGCGGAACATCGTCGTGTCGCGCCGGGTCATTCTCGAAAACGAGCGGGCCAGCAAGCGCGAGCACCTGATGAAGGAGCTCCAGCCCCAGCAAGTCCGCAAGGGTGTCGTCAAGAACATCACCGATTTCGGGGCGTTCATCGATCTCGGGGGC
>JAYTTT010000509.1:0-13122 GCA_043744895.1 Gemmatimonadota bacterium
TCTTCTCGAGTGCCCTGACCACCGCATCCGGCGAAGACGCGAGTGCCCGCTCGATCCGCGCCAAGCTCGAAAAGATGGTCGGCGAGGAGCAGCCGTTGAAGCCGCTGACCGATCAACAGATCGTCCACCGGTTCAAGGAGCAGGGCATTCAGATCGCCCGGCGAACGGTGGCGAAGTATCGGGATCAGCTCGGGATCTTGCCGGCCCGGATGCGGAAGCGGGTATGAGGGGCTCGGCGCTCGGCGCTCGGCACTCGGCATTCGGCGAACCGGCGGGGGCCTTGGCGGTCAGCGTGTTGGTTCCTGCCAAGGATGAGGCAGAGAATCTTCCTGAGTTTTGCCGGTTGGCCGGGGAGGCGCTCGGTGCGGCTGGGTTCTCGTTCGAGGTGGTGGTGGTGGACGATGGGTCGCGCGACAGCACTCGCGATGTGCTTCAGGAATTGCGAGGCACCTATCCCTTCCTTCGGGTGGTGACGCACCGGCGGCAGCGGGGGATTGCCGATGCACTGCGAAGCGGGGCGGACGCGGCGGTTGGAGATGTTCTGGTTTTCTATCCGGCGGATCTTCAGTATCTGCCGGCGGACATTCCGACGTTGGTCCGCCCGATCCTCGATGGCGAAGCCGACATGGTCACCGGATCCAAGCAGGGCAAGTATGAGAAGGCCTTCGTCAGCGGGATCTACAACCGGCTGTGCCGCTGGATGTTTGGCGTTCAGGTCGAGGACCTCAACTCGGTGAAGGCGTACCGGGCCGAGATCATGCAGGTTGTCCCAATGCGGCCGGATTGGCACCGGTACATGATCGTCATCGCGGCCGTCGAGGGCTACCGGCTCACGTCCCGGCCAGTGCCTCTGTACCCGCGCCGGGCCGGCACTTCGAAGTTCACCTGGACCCGGATTCCCGTCGGGGTCCTCGACCTGATCTCGGTGTGGTTTCAGCTCCGATTTGGCCGGAAACCGATGCTGTTCTTCGGGGTGCTGGGTGCGGCCTTGTTTCTGATTGGCTTCATCGCCGGGATCGTCGCGCTGATTCTTCGGTTCGGCCCGATGCAACTGGGTTTCCGGCCTCTGCTCAACTTGATCGAGACGATGATCATCAGCGGGATTTCGCTGTTCGGGTTCGGGTTCGTCGCCGAGCTGGTGGCGAGTTCTCGCGAGGAGATGCGCCAGATCGCGCAGGACCTTCGTCGCGCCAACTCCCCGCCTTCCGCCTAACCGATGCGGGTGGTGTTCCTTACCCACAACTATCCCCGGTTTGCCGGGGATCTGGCTGGGGCGTTCCTCCATCCGTTGACGACGGCTCTGGCCGGCCGGGGCCACGACGTTCGGGTGGTGGCCCCAAGTGATGGCGGCCGGGGTGGGTCGAGTGTCATCGACGGGATCCCGGTCACCCGCTTCCGCTACGCCGCGCCGGCCCGGGAGTACTATGCCTACACCGGGCGGATGCACGAGGCGCTCCAGTCGCTCGGAGGCATCGGGGCCTTGCTGGGAATGCTCCGAGGTTTTCGGCGAGGCGCCCGCCAGGCCGCGGCCCACCCGAGGACCGTCGTCCACGCCCACTGGTGGTTCCCGGCGGGCCTCGCCGCGCCGCCCGAGTGGCCGTGCGTCGTCACCCTGCACGGCACCGATGCGCGAATCTTGGAGCGCACCGGCGCGTCGTGGCTTGCCCGGCGAGCCCTCCGGCCGGGGCGGGTCGTCACCGCGGTGAGCAGCGCGGTCGGCGACGCCGTCGAGCGGCGCACCGGCCGGGTGGTGTCGGCCGACCACGTCTGCCCGATGCCGATCACCTTCGGCAACGAGCGGTCGATCGGCGGCGGAGGCTTGGTGTTCGTGGGGCGGCTGACAGCTCAGAAGCGGGTGGCGATTGCCCTCGAGGCTCATGCCCAGCTGCTGAGGAACGACCCTGAGCTCCAACTCACCATCATCGGGGAAGGGCCGGAGCGGTCGGCGCTCGAGGCCCAGGCTCATCGGCTCGGAACCGGGCACCGGGTCACCTTCACCGGATTGGTGACGTCGTCGGTGGTGGCCCGGACGATGGGCCGGGCCGACCTCTTCCTCTTTCCCGCCGACCGGGAAGGATTTGGCCTTGCCGCGGTCGAGGCGCTCGCGGCGGGGGTGCCGGTGATCGCGTGTCGCGACGGCGGCGGCGTGCTGGACATCTTGCGGGAACCCGGCGCCGGAGTGATCGTCGATCCTGATCCGACCCGGATGGCGCAGGCGGTCGGGATCCTTCGGGGCCAGGCGGCCGCCCGGGAGGCCGCCTGGCGCGCGGGGCAAGCCTGGCGAGCCCGGCTCGCCCCGGACACGGTCGCCGCCCGGTGCGAAGTCTGGTATGAGGAGGCGCTCGGTGGGTAGCGGCTGGTGGCGATGGGTCCAGGCGGCCTTCGGACTGGCCATCGTCGGGTACGCGATTCGATTCCTGGTCCAGAACTGGGCCACGATTCGAGCAGCACCGCTCGAGTGGCGGATTCGGCTCGTCCCGATCCTCGCGAGCCTCGGTCTCGTCCTCGCGACCTACGCCATCTTAGTCGAAGCCTGGCGCCGCGTGGTCAACGGATGGGGCGCCGACATTGCCTGGTGGCCGGCCGCCCGGGTCTGGGTCCTCTCGAGCATGGGGAAGTACCTTCCCGGCAAGCTTTGGACGATCGCCGGGCTCGGCGTCCTCGGCAAAGAACAAGGGGTCCCGGCCCTGACGGCCACGGCCTCGGCAATCGTCCTCCAGCTCGTGTCGATCGCCACCGGCGCCCTGACCGTGGCGGTGACCGGAACGGCGGCCCTCGAGCGAGCCAGCCCCGGGATCCGAGTCGGCCTCGGGCTGCTCGTCGGGCTGGCCGCCGTAAGCCTGGTGATGGTCCTCAGGCCTGGCCTGCTGAACTGGTTCCTCCGCCGGCTCGGGGTCGAGGCCACGATTGCCCGGCCGGACCCGAAAGCGGTGGCCATCGGGGTGGTGGCCAACGGCTTGGCCTGGACCCTGTACGGTGTTGCCCTGTACTGGCTCGCGGCCGGAGTCTTTGCCG
Organism: Gemmatimonadota bacterium; assembly: GCA_043744895.1. Lineage (GTDB taxonomy): Bacteria > Gemmatimonadota > Gemmatimonadetes > Gemmatimonadales > GWC2-71-9 > SHZU01. The sequence continues at coordinate 3,016 of JAYTTT010000509.1, forward strand.
AGTCGCGGTTAACGTTGGTGCAGGCCATCAGCGCGTTTACCGCGTCGTACTTGGCGGGGTTCCTGTTCTTGCTCGCCCCGGGCGGCTTCGGGGTCAGAGAAACGGTATTTTTCTTGGTGACCGAATCGGCGTTGGGACCGGGCCAGGCGCTGGCCTTGGCTGCGGTATCGCGGGTCGGGATGACGGTGGCCGACCTGCTCGCGGCGGCACCATTCGTGTTGGGTCGAGGGAGGGCACCTGTCGGATCCTGAACTGAAGCATCCTGATTTCGAGCCGAGGTGGCCGGCGGTCGTGGCGGGATTGATCTTCCTGGCGGCGGCTGTGACCCTGTGCTGGCCGATGGTCACCGGACAGTTCCTAGCGGGGCCCGACTCCGACCAGTTCATCGCCGGATACAGCTTCCGGCACTTCGCGGCCGAGTTCCATCGCCAATACGGATCGATACCGCTGTGGAACCCCTACCTGTTCGGCGGGCTCCCGTTCGTGGGCGCGGCGCACGGTGACATCTTCTATCCGACCGCGTGGCTCCGGTGGTTCTTGCCCACCGACCTCGCGATGAGCCTCGGGTTTGCGGTCCATATCGTCCTGGCCGGCTGGTTCATGTACGGGCTGCTTCGGACGTTAGGTATGTCCTGGGCCGGCGCGGTCGTGGGCGGACTGGCCTACGAAATGACGGGCATCGTGATCTCGTTGGTTCATCCGGGCCACGACGGGAAGCTCTTCGTTTCAGCCCTGGCCCCGCTCCTGCTGACCGGCATTGTGTGGGCCGTCAGGGATCGTCGCACCATCGGCTACGGCATCGTCGCCTTGGCAACCGGCTTGGCCCTGCAAGGCCACCCGCAGACCGGCTACTACCTGATGGTCGCCGCGGCGACATGGGGAGCCTTCTGGGTCTTCGGCGTCGAGGGACCGCAGGGCGGCCCGGCCAAGGCTCGGGTCATCGCGGCCGCAGCCGGGGCCGTTGCCCTGGGCGTCGGCCTCTACGCCATCTACGCCCTGCCCATGGCGGCCTACGTCCCCTTCAGCCCCCGGGCGGCCGGCGGCTTCAACACCGGGTGGGAACACGCGATCTCCTATTCGTTGCCGGCCGGGGAACTCATCGGGGTCCTGCTTCCGAAGATCTACGGCGGCATGACCAGTTACTTCGGGTCGAACGGACTGCGGCTTCATTCTGAGTATCTGGGCCCGGCGGTCTTGCTGCTGTCCGCGGTAGGGATCGGTGGCGCCGACCGCCGGCTAGCGCGCCGGGCATTTGGCACGATCGGGCTCCTGTTCCTCTTTGTGTCGTTAGGCGGATCGACACCATTCTTCCGGCTGTGGTATGCCGTCATGCCGATGACCGGACGGCTTCGGGCCCCAGGCCAGGCCTTCTTTCTGGTCGCGTTGGCGCTGGCCTTCTTTGCCGCGATTGGGGCCGAACGTCTGTTCCGGGGACAGGCCTCGAGGCCGCGCATCCTCGGAGCGGTCATCACGCTGGCGGTAATCGGCCTCCTCGGTGCGGGGGGCGTCCTGCAACTCGTGTCCGAAGACATCGCGCGAAGCCCGGGCTACGAGGGATTTCTCGAGCGGGCCATCGCCAATGGGTCGGCCCTTCGGACCGACGGGGCCCGGTTGCTCGTGATCACCGCCATCATCGGAGGCCTCGGACTCGTCTTGCTCCACCGCCGGGTGCCGCCGCTGCTGGGTCTGACCGCGGTGGCGGTGGCCGTGTGGGCCGACCTCTGGCTGGTGGGGCGCGAGTACTTCGTCTTCTCGCCGCCGGCCAGCGTCACCTACGCCCCCGACCCGATCATGCGACGGATCCAATCCGCCAAGCTCCCCTACCGGGTCTTCGCACCGGGGGCGGGCTATGGCGGGCTCAATCCGTATCCAAGATCCTGGCTCATGGCGGCTGGCATCCCAACCGTGTTTGGGTACCACGGCAACCAGCTCACCACCTGGGATGACCTCCTTGGCGGCAAGGAGTCGTGGCAGAATCAGCTCAACCCCAATCTCTGGAAGCTGCTCGGCGTACGGTACATCGTCTTGACCCAACCCCAAAACCTGCCTGGTTTCCATCAGGTCCTCGGACCGGAGAAGACCTTCCAGGGCACCGCCTACCTGTTCGAGGCCGACACGGTGCCGCCCTACGCCAGAGTCTACGCCGGGGCCGCCAAGGTGGCGGAAGGGCAGCTGGTCCCAACCCTGACCGACCCGCGATTCCCGATCGAACAGCTGGCACTGTACGCCGACACCACGTCGGTCAACCCAGCCCCGATCGAGAACAAGATCCCGGCTCCTTCTACCCGGAAGGCGGAGGTGACCGAATGGCGGGCCGGGAAAATGAAGATCGCCATCACCGGATCGAGCCCCGGCGCTGAGTATCTCGTCGTCGCCGAGAACTGGTATCCGAATTGGCGCGCCACCATCGACGGCAAGCCGGCGTCGGTGCTCCGAGCCCAGAACACCTTGCTCAGCGTGGTCCTCGCGCCCGACGCCAGGGAAGTCGCCCTTGAATTCAATTCGCCGGAGTACGAACGAGGCCGGCTGATTTCGATCCTGTCGGCGATCGGCATCCTGGCATTGTTTGCGGCTCCCCTGATGACCCGAAGGAGCCGGGCCAATGGCTGAGCGGTTTCTCGTCATCCTCCCGACCTATAACGAGAGCGAGAACCTTTCCCAGATCGTGCCCGGCATCCTCGAACAGGATACCCGGCTCGAAGTCCTGGTGGTCGACGACAACTCCCCTGACGGCACCGGCCAACTGGCCGACCAGTTGGTGACGGCGTTTGCCCGGGTCCATGTGCTTCACCGAGAACACAAGGAGGGGCTCGGCAAGGCGTATCTGGCCGGATTCCGGTGGGGCCTGGACCGGAAGTTCGATCGGCTTCTCGAAATGGACGCCGATTTCTCCCACGATCCGAAGTTCCTCCCGACGCTGCTGGCCGCCGCTGACTCAGCCGATCTCGTCCTCGGGTCCCGCTACAAAAGCGGAGTCAACGTCATTAACTGGCCGATGTCCCGCCTCCTGCTGTCGTACTTCGCCAACATTTACGTCCGCTGGGTTACCGGGTTGCCGCTGACCGACGCGACCGGCGGCTTCAAGTGTTTCCGGCGCGAGGTGCTCGAGGCCTTGCCGCTCGAACGAATTCGGTCGAATGGCTACGCCTTCCAGATCGAGATGAGCTTCCGGGCCTGGCGGAAAAAGTACCGGCTCGTCGAAGTGCCGATTGTCTTTACCGACCGGGTCGAGGGCACCAGCAAGATGAGCAAGGCGATCGTCCGGGAGGCGGTCTGGATGGTCTGGTGGCTGTGGATCGCCGACCGGATCGGGCGTCTGTGAGTTCCCGGTTTTACAAAATGACGGGGTCAGGCAACGACTTCGTGGTCCTCGACGCCCGGGAGCACGATCCTGCCGGTTGGCCGGCCGAGCGGATTCGCTCGGTGTGCGACCGCCGCCGGGGGGTTGGGGCCGACGGCATCGTTCACCTGGGACTGTTGCCGGACGGGGCGATCCGGATGGTCTACTACAACGCCGACGGCTCCCCCGCCGAGATGTGCGGCAACGCGGCCCTCTGCTCGACCCGGCTGGCGGTCCGGCTCGGCATCGCCAACCCCGACCGGATCCGGCTTGCGACCGACGCCGGGATGCTCGAAAGCCGGTGCGTCGGCCCCGAATCGATGGCCGAACTCAAGTTCCCGTCGGCCCAGGTGCCCCGGTCGATCGCCATCCCGCTGCTCAATGGCGAGCAGCGGGCCTTCCACGGCACGGTCGGCGTCCCCCACGCGATCATCCTGGTCGATGACGTGGACGGCGTCGATGTCGAGACCAGGGGCAGGGAACTACGCTCTGCGCCGGTGTTCGAGCCGGCCGGCAGCAACATCAATTTCGTCGGCTCCACCGGCAACGATGCCACCCCGTGGGCTCTCCGGACCTACGAACGGGGCGTCGAAGCCGAGACCCTGGCGTGTGGGACGGGAACGATCGCGGCGGCCCTGGCTCTGGGGGGAGTCGGGCTCGCCGAGCTGCCGGTCCGAATCCGATCCAGAAGCGGATCGATCTACTCGGTTTCGGCGTCCCTCGGGGGCGACACCGCCACCGACGTCTGGCTCCGCGGCGAGGGGCGCCTGGTCTTCACCGGGGAATTCGAGGGCATTCTTCTCAAGTAGGGGGTCCGAGTGTCGAGTTATCCACGGTTATCCACTTTGTGAGTTAACATAATACATCTTATACGACGTTACTGCGATCCCGATGGGTCCTTAGCACAGGGCCCCCCTGGAACGCCCAGGAGGGCCTCAATTCGTGACCGCGACCCCCAGACTACCGGCCCTTGGTGATCTCCGCCAGCCGCACCTCGGCCTCGGCGATCCCAGCCGTTTCCTTGGGGTATTTCTTGATCAGGTCCGACAACACGCCCGCCGCCTCGGTGTCCTTGCCGGTCGATCGGTAGGCCCGCGCGGCGCTCAAGAGCGCATCGACCTTCCGAAAGACCTCGGGCGCCAGCTCGGCCGCCTTGAGGTATTCGGTGGCCGCCTCGGCCGGCTTGCCGGTGTTTTCGAGGGCCATGGCGAGGTGAGCCCGAGCCGCACTGCCATAGGAGGCCGGCGGATTCGAGGCCACCAGCTTGCGGAGATCCTCAACCGCTAGCTGACTCTGGCCCGACAGCATCCGGACCTGGTTCAGGGCCAAAGCGGCCTCGTACGCCGCATCAGTGCCCGCATAGTTCTGGGCGACCTTCTGGAACCCGGTGGAGGCCTCGGGATAGTTTCCCCCGTCCATGGACGCCCAGGCTTGATCCAGGGCGCTTTGGGCCTGGGTCTGCTTCCTCCGCCCGCTTTCGACCACGTACCAACCGGCCAAGCCTAAGACGAACACCACCCCGGCGGCGATGCCAATGGCCTTCTGGCGGGCCTGGAACCATCCCAGGATCGGATGCTCGGTTGGCTCGACGGCCCGAACCGGCTCTGCTGCTGTAGTACCCATCCGCGAATTTGCCTGTTGAGGGACAAGAAGGAACCAAGATAACATGCCCTCGAGAGGATTCGAACCTCCGGCCAACGGTTTAGGAAACCGCTGCTCTATCCACCTGAGCTACGAGGGCTCGTCACGAAACTACAACATCCGGCGAATTCGGATGAAGTTAAGACTGGAACTGCTTATCCCGAAACGAATTGACAGATACGTCTCACTTTGGTTCTAGGCTGCTGCGCCGAGCCCGGATCACTTCCACCACCATCGGCAAGACCGAGATCACGATGATCGCCCCGATCACGATCCCAAAGTTGTTTCGCACGATCGGGAGGTTGCCGAAAAAATACCCCAGCCAAATGAACCCGAAGACCCAGAGCACCCCCCCCGCGACGCTGTAGCCAAGGAACCGCAGATAGGGCATGGCGCCGACACCCGCCACGAACGGGGTGAAGGTTCGGACAATCGGTACGAACCGGGCAATGATCACCGTCCGCCCCCCATGCCGGTCAAAGAAGCGTTGGGTCCGGTCGAGGTACTCTTTCTTGAGGAACCGGACCTGGCCCGAAAAGGCTCGCGGCCCGATATAGCGCCCGATCCAGTAGTTGAGGTTGTCGCCGGCGATGGCGGCGGCCATCAGGCAGGCGCACAGGATCCACGGATTGAGGTCGCCGAGCCCGGCAAAGGCCCCAGCGGCAAAGAGCAAGGAATCCCCTGGCAAGAACGGGGTGACGACGAGCCCCGTCTCACAGAAGACGATCAGCGTCAGGATCGCGTAGGTCCAGGTCCCATATTGGCTGATCAGGCCGCCGAGGTGGCGGTCGAGATGGAGGACGAAGTCAATGGCAAAGCGAATGAAGTCAATCACGGCGACAATCTAGCGCCAGGCCGCTAGCCAGGAAACCCGAACTGGCCCAGCAGCGGGACGAACCTCACGTCGGACAATCGGGTGATCTCAACCCGGTCGCCGATCTTCTCGACGCGGGTCAGTGTTTGCTCGTCCCGGTCGCCGATCGGAATGATCATTCGCCCCGCGGGCGCCAACTGCTCGAGCAACGGCTCCGGCACGGAGGGTGACGCGGCGGCCACCACGATGGCATCGAACGGCGCCAGCGACCGCCAGCCCAGCGTCCCATCGCCGACGATGATCGACACATTGCGGATCCCGAGGTCCCGGATCACCGCCCGGGCGCCTTCCGCCAGCTGTGCCACTCGTTCGATCGCAATGACGGTCCCGGCCACGATCGACAGGAGGGCCGTCTGATACCCGGATCCTGCCCCGACTTCAAGGACCTTCTCCCGCCCCGTCAGCCGGAGTTCCTGGAGGGACCGGGCTTGAACCCAGGGCTGAGAAATCGTCTGGCCCGCCGCGATCGGCAGCGCCGAGTCTTCGTAGGCCCGGTGGCGGACGCCGTCGGGAACGAACCGGTGACGGGGCACCATGCTGATGGCCTTGAGCACCGCCAGATCCCGAATGCCCTTGGATTGGAGCAGCTCCACCAATTGCTGCCGATAGCCGCCATAGCTGTCCGGAACGTCTAGAGCTCGAGCGACCACGACCCCACCGCCTCCATCAAACGGTAGTTCGTGAGGTCCATGTGCAGCGGCGTCACCGAGATGTACCCCTCCTTGACGGCGGCGTGGTCGGTGTCGGGGTCGCCGGTCCAGGTCACTTCCCCGCCCCCGATCCAGAACACCTCCCGGCCCCAGGGATCGTTCATCCGGGTAATCGAGCTCGAGAAGAATCGGCTCCCGAGCTTCGTCACCTTAACGCCCTTCACTTCGGAGGCATGCCGCTTGGGAAGATTGATGCTGAGCAAGGTCTCGGCCGGGAAATCGGGCATCGCGGTGATCCGTCGGATCAGCCGGACCAAGGTCGAGTGATAACTGGCCATCAACTCGGGGTCCCGGCCCGCGAACGAAAACGCGATGCCCGGAATGCCGAGGGTGACCGCCTCCATGGCCACGGATACGGTGCCCGAGTAGAGGACATCCTCGCCCATGTTCGGGCCGTGGTTGATGCCGGCAAAGACGAAATCCGGCTTCTCCGGCATCAGCGCGCCAACGGCCAAGAGCACGCAGTCGGTCGGGGTGCCGTCGATCTGGAAGGCCCCGTCGTGGGTTCGGGCCGGCCGGAGCGGGCGGTGCAGGGTCAGCGAGTGCGACGTCCCGCTCTGCTCCCGATCGGGGGCCACCACGGTCACGGTCCCGACCTCTCGACAGGCGCCGGCCAGGATGCTGATGCCCGGCGCGAGAATCCCATCGTCGTTTGACACCAAGATGTTCATGGAGCTCCGTTAGGCTCTGAAGGTCGCGGCGTGCCGTCGAGCGTGTCTACAATCGCGTCGATGGCGGCTCCGACCTCGTCCAGCGTCTGATGCGAGGCGGCGCGGGCTGCCTCTTTCTTGAGTTCCCCGGTTCGCCGGAATTGCTCGACCCGCTGGCGGGCCCCGTCGATCGTGTACTTCTCGGCGTAGAGCAGGTGCTTCACCAGCAGGATCATTTCCACTTCGCGGCTCTTGTACACCCGGTTGCCCGACCGGTTCTTGGCGGGGCTCAAGAACCGGAACTGGCTTTCCCAATACCGCAGCACATGCGGCTTCAGGTCCGTGAGCGCGCAGACCTCGCCGATGGAGAAGAACTCCTGGGTCGGCCGGAGGCCCGTCATGTCCACTGTTCCGGCTTGAGGGTCCGTTCCATCAGCTCGGCCACCGCCTGCCGCGGCGACTGGTGCTCGAACAGGATGTTCGCCACTTGGGTGGTGATCGGGAGTTCGACGCCGTGCCGGTCGGCGAGCCGGACCGCGGCTTGCGCCGTGTTCGCCCCCTCGGCCACCGTACGGTGCTCCCGGCGATAGGTCTCGAACGTCGCGCCCCGGGCCAGCGCGATGCCGAGTTGCCGGTTCCGGCTCAAGCTGCCGCAGGTCGTCAGAATCAGATCGCCCATCCCGGCCAGCCCGGCGAACGTAGCGGGGTCGGCACCTAACGCGGCCCCCAGCCGGGTCATTTCCGCCAGCCCCCGGGTAATCAGGGCCGCTCTCGGATTGTGGCCGAGGCCGAGCCCTTCGAGGATTCCGGCCGCGATCGCGATGACGTTCTTGAGCGCGCCCGCCAGCTCCGTCCCAACCACGTCGCCATTCGAATACACCCGGAAGGCCCCGGTCGAGAACAGCTGCTGCACTGCGACCGCCGCGCTCCGATCGGCCGAGGCGGCCACCACCGCCGTCGGTTGCCCCTGAAAGACCTCGAGCGCAAAACTCGGCCCCGACAGCGCCACGAACCGATGGGGCGGCAAAGTCTGGCTGGCCACCTCCGACATCAGGCCGAGGGTGTCGGTCTCGATGCCCTTGGTGGCGCTCACGACGATGACATGGGGGCTGACGGCCCCGGCCGCCCTGGTCAGCACCTGGCGGGCGACATGACTCGGGGCCACCGACACGACAAACTCCGCCCCGGCAACCACTGCTCCGAGATCCGAACTCGCGGTCAGGGCCGGGGTCAGGCGACACCCCGGGAGGAACGGGGCATTCTCGTGATCACGCGCGATCGACTCGACGACGGAGTCTTCATAGGCCCACAGCCTGACCTCAAGCCCCTTGCGAGCGAGGAGATCCGCCAGCGTGGTGCCCCAGGCGCCGGCCCCGAGCACGGCCACGGTGCTCACGACACCACCTTCTGGCCGAAGCGGCTCTCGGTGCCGGCGATCAGCCGGGCGATGTTGGCGCGGTGCATCACCACGATGAAGAGGCCCAGCATGGCAAACGCCCCGACCACCGGCCGAAGGTCGGGGTGCAAGAGGTACGCGCCGATTGGCAGGACCACGGCGGCCAGAATACTCCCGAGCGAGACATAGCCGCTCCATCGCACGGTCACGATCCAGGTCACCAACGACACCAGCGTGGCCCACGGAGCCAACCCGAGCATAACGCCCGCGGCGGTGGCCACTCCCTTGCCGCCTCTGAACCCGACGAACACGCTGAAGACGTGCCCGATCACGGCCGTGATCCCGAGCGCAAGCGGGATCCACGCCGGGCCGCCGGCGAGGGGGCCGAATCCAAGAACGGGGATCGTTCCCTTGGCCACGTCGAAGAGGCCCACCGGCATCGCGTACGCCCAGCCTAACGACCGGTAGAGATTGGTCGCCCCGAGGTTCTTGCTCCCGACCCGCCGGAGATCGATTCCCTTCGCCAACCGGGCCACCAGATAGCTGGTCGGGATCGCGCCGAGGAGGTAGGACACCAGGAACCAGAGCGCCGTGGTCACCGGTCTCGGCCCTTCCGTTCCCGGAACTTGAGCCGGATCGGCACGCCCTCGAAGCCCCACGCCTCACGGAAGCCCCGAATCAAGAACCGCTGGTAATGCTCGACCACGTCGTCGGGACGATTGCTGACGATCGCGAACACGGCGGGCGCCACCCCGATCTGGGAGGCATAGAGGAGCTTGACTTCCTCGCCCTCCCGCTGGGGCGGCTGGTTCCGGGCCACCAGCGCCTCCAGCACCCGGTTCACCTCGGAGGTCGGAATCCGCCGCTGCCGGGCCTCGGCCACCGCGATGACCTGATCGAGAACATTCCGAGCCCGCTGGCCGGTCAGCGCCGAGGCGTACACGAACGGGACCCATTCGAGAAAGGGGGCCTTTTCGATCACGATCGCCTGGCCCCGGATGGCGGTATTGGTGTTTTTCTCCTCGACCAGGTCCCACTTGTTGACGGCGATGATCAACCCGGTCCCGCGATCCCACGCTTCGGTCGCGATCCGAAGGTCCTGGTGGTGGACCCCGAGCATCGCATCGATGACCAATACGCAGACGTGGGCCTCCTCGATCGCCCGGCGGGTTCGGACCGTCGAGTAAAACTCGACGTCGTCGTCGACCCGCGATTTTCGGCGGAGTCCGGCCGTATCGATGAACCGGATTGGTTTCCCGTGATAGGTCAGCATCGAGTCAACGGCATCCCGCGTAGTCCCGGCAACCGGCGACACCACGTAGCGGTCCTCCCCGAGCAACCGGTTCGCCAAGGACGATTTGCCGACGTTCGGACGGCCGACAATGGCCACCCGGATCTCGTCCTCGGGAGGCTCTGTCTCTTGCGGCGGCAATCGCTCCACGATGGCATCCAGCAGATCGCCGCTTCCCTTCCCGACCGCCGCCGACACCGGCACC
>JAYTTT010000510.1:0-3316 GCA_043744895.1 Gemmatimonadota bacterium
GTCTTTCGCTTGTAAGGTGGTGAACCCGACCGGGGCGTCTCAGCTGTCTTCATGGGAAGAGGCCGCCGCCCGGGCCGACGAAGTTGACGCCCGCGATCCAGGTTCTGTCGGCCGGGGGCGACGGGCGGTTGACGGTTGGCCGATGCACGAGGGGGACGGCGACCCGGCTGGAAACCGGTGCCCCCGCCAGGATCCCAACGACCAGCAGCACCGCGTCAACGAGAGCACGCACGCCGAACTCAACGACCCGCCGAGGACGACTCGGGCGGCAGAATCGAAGCGCGGGCGTTCTGAATGATCCGAGCGCGATCGGCGGCGTTGTTGGGATCAAGCGGCACACCGCCGGCAGCAAACCAGGCCGACACCGGCAGCGTGATGACGACGGTGGTCGGCGGAGAGCCTCCAGCGACCCCAATCTCGACCGGCGGATTGAGCTGCTCGCGGAACACCCCGGCGACGGCGAGATGGAGGGTGAATGGTGCCCCCCGAAATGTCCCCGTCAGCTCCATTGTCGTGCCGGCCGGCCAGGCCGGGGCGGCCGTCTGGACCCGTTCGGCAGGCAGGAGTTCGAGCTCCACGGCGCCGTACCGGCCCGGTGACACTTGTTCCGTGGTGAGGGAAACCGGCGTGCCGTCGGAGGGAACGACCACCAGGCTTGCCGGCGTGGCCGATTCCGGCCCGTTGTCGGTGCAATCCTGGCAGCCGAACTGGTCACCCTTTCCAAGGGCCGCCGGGCCCAGCACCAGCCGTACGCCAGCAAGGGCCAGGGGTCCGGATGCGACCCTCGACGAGGCGGTCGCCGGCCCCGCGGCAACCCGAAACTGGATGCTCTGGCGTGGCTGGGGGCCGCCGCCGTCACTGCAGCCGGCTCCCAGGGCGAGCAAGCCCAGAGCGAGCCGAAGAGCAAAAGGGGACGGCGTTGGACGGGCGATTTTCATGGGGGGGTTCTCCTGGTCTTCGGTGAGGAGCCAACGGCCCGGGTTTGGGCCAGTGGAATGAGGTAGCGGTGCGACGGATCAGCGGCACCCACGGCCTCGATCGAGGCGCCCAGCTTTCGGAACACGACCAGATCCCCCACCCGAATCGTCGCCTGAGATGCCCCGACCGGAAGCGTCACCGTATAGGACGCTTGGCTACCCTGGTTGAGGACCACCACCCCGTCGGGCCGGATCAGGTAACCCACCGAATCGGAAGCGGCGATGGCCGCCGTCGTACCTTCCCCGAGAATCACCGTGAGAAGGCCGGTCGCCTGCCCCGAGCGAAAGCGAATGTCGACCACCGGGCCGGCGGGAACGGCGACTCCGTTGGTGGTGGCGGCCGGGCCTACCCGAATCGCGGGCAACGACTCGCGGGGCCGTTCGAACAGCGCCCTGACGAAGCCGCGGATCGACGGTGATCGAGCTGCCGCGGCGCTGCCGATAACCGTGAACAGGACCGAGGCGGCGATCAGCGCGGCCCGCCGCCACTTGAGCAGCCGGCCTCGCCGGATAATGACTTCGAGAATCGCCGCCTGATCGGCCGTGCTTGCTGGGGCAAGCCCAGCAAAGAGGGGCCGCAATTCCTCCCGGCGGGCAAACCCAGCCGCGACCGCTTCCCGGCATTCGGAACAACCCTGCAGATGGCTCGCCACCCGCTCCTCGGCCCGGCGGTCAAGCTCGCCGTCCATCCACGCCCGCCAGAGGTCGTCAGTGGGATGCATCTGGCAACCCTCGATAGACAGCGCCAAACGCATCGGTGGCCCGGACCAGCAAGGTGCCGATGCTGGCCGGGTTGAGGTCCAGAGCAAGACCAATTTCGCGGTACGAGTAGCCTTCGTGCCGGAGCAGCAGCATTTGCCGATCGCGCCTGGGAAGCCGGCCGAGCGCCACCCGTACCTGATTGGCCTGCTCCTCCTTGAGAATGCGGGCGTCCGCGCCCGCATCAGTCGCAGTGTACTCATCAGCCGGGTGATGCCCAACCGCGAGGAGCCTGAGATGGCGACTGGTTCGGCGATACCCATCGCGCACCAGATTGTTTGCCACGGCCGCGAGCCAGCCGGCTGGGTTATCGGGCATCGCCCCTCGGAGGTATAGCTTCATGAAGCTCTCCTGTGCCACGTCATCGGCCAGCATCGAGTCGCCAGTCAATCCCGCGAGGTAACGCTGGAGGCCCGCAAAACGGTCTTGGAACAGCTCGCGAAAGCGACGCTCGAAGATTTCCGCACGGCTTCCGCGGTCATTCACTCAGGTCGGTTCCTCAGGGCGTCTCATCGTCATTCGGGAAAGGAACGTACGGCGGGGGGATTCTGTGACAAGCAGCGTTAGAACTGCCAAGCGAGCTGGAGGCGGAGGTTTCGGCCGGGGAAAGTGACTCGGGATTCGCGGATCCCATCGGTGATGAATCCCAGGGTGTTACGGTGACCCAGGATGTTGATGACCCCGAGCGAGGCGGTTAGTACCGTCGCTCGCCCGACCGCCCAAAACGTCAGGTGGCGCCCGATCTCCAGGTCCATCCTGGTGTACATGGGTAATGGAAGGGCGTTCAGTGGGCCGCTTGGCCTACCCGGGGTTCCGGCGATCTCCACACCCTCGGACAGCAGGCCAGGCGCAAGCCAGTCCAAGCCACCTCCAAAAAGGCTGGTTCGGGAACCACTCGAGGCATTGGCCAAGACCCTGAGCCAGCCCCGGGTCCCCAGGCCGGACCGAAGCCCGACGGTTCCAAAGACCCCCCGCCGGCTCGGGGCGTACCGCCCCGTGAGCGTTTCGACGCGAACCGACGTGAAGTGGAGCGTGGCGCCCAGATCGTAGCCCGGGCGATGAACCGCCGCGACAATCGAGGCACCCGCGACCCGACTCGTCCCATCGGGAACGTGCCGGTCGGGGAAGGGACCATCCGCGACGACCGGGACGGCAGCGAGGTGAATGAGGTTCCGCCGGAAGACATCGACCGTCACGACGGTTCCCGGTCCGGCGCCCCAGCGAACCGCAGCGGCCAGCTGGTCGGCCCGAGCCGGTCGGAGTCCTTCGGCACCGACCGCAACGCCAAGATCACCGCCAAAGGCCAGTCCGATCGGGGTTTCCTCGTTGCGATAGGACTGGACATACTGGTGAATCCGAGTAGCACTCGCGAGCAACGTCAAATCGGGCATCAGGCAGAGCCGCGCCGACAGCCTTGGCTCGAGGTCCACCCCGAAACGGCGAGTCCGGTTGACCCGGAGACCGGCGGTGACCTCGAGGCCCGCCTGCAGCGCGAAGGCCGTTTCCGCGAAACCGGCCACAACCCAGGGGCTTGCCTCGACCGGTACCGCACCGAGGACACCGGGCATCGAGCTGAGCGA
>JAYTTT010000511.1:0-13048 GCA_043744895.1 Gemmatimonadota bacterium
CAGCTCGGCTTGGGCGCCCGCCACGGTCGCTCCGGCCTTGAGCCGCCCGATCGGCCAGACCAACCTGCTGCCTCGGCCGTCCCCCGGCCCCAGCCTCAACGGAACCCACACCTCGGCGGCGAGTCTTGGGAACTCGTAGTCGGCGGGCACGATCCCGACGATGGTGTGCGGCACGCCATTGAGCACGATCGTCTTACCGAGGGCGGTGGCGGCTCGCCCGTACGCATTGCGGCCGAACCGGTCATCGATGATGGCGATCGGGATCCCGGACGTTTCATCGGCCCGGGTGAACTCCCGGCCGCCAACGGTCGGCACCCGATGGATCGCGAAGAATCCTGCCGTAACCCGAGCGCCGCTCAACCACTCGGCCCGGGTGCCGTCGGCCCAATTGAAACCAGTATACTGATAAGCGCCCAACTCGACGGTCTGGGCGCCGTCACGCCAGTCGTAGAAGTCGAGCAACGAGGCGGGAGTCGTGGTCCAGCCCCGCGCCGGTATGGTGGCGGGCACCGAGACCAGCCGTTCGGGCTCGGGCAGGTTGAACGGCCGGAATGCCACCAGGTCAGCGGCGGCGAACATCGTGACGTTGATCGCGACCGCCACCGCCAGTGATCCGGCCGCGGCCACGACTAAACCGGGGCTGACCCGGAGGGTCCGGAACGCGAACCGAAGGTCGAGCCAGAGGCCGCCGAGCGCCGCCGTGACGGTCAACCGTCGTCCCCGGCGACGGTGGGCCTCGCGATCGATCCGGCGAAGTTCCGCTCGGACTGCCGGGACGTCGCCGAACTCGGCCAGGGCCTGGCGGTGGGCCGCCTCGGGTGCGAGCCCTTGGGCGCGGAGCTCATCGATCCGCTCGGTAAAGTGGAATCCGAGTTCCTCGTCGATGTCGCCTTTGACGTTAGGTCCGAAGAAGCGGAGATACCGCCGCCACATTGGCTCGCTCAGTTCCGGCATCGATTACTCCTGGGGCGCGGCCTTGAGGACGAGGCCCACGGCGGAGGTGTACCGGGCCCAGCTCGACGCCTGGTCTCGGAGCTCTCGTCTACCGGCGGCGGTGAGGTCGTAGAACTTGGCTCGTTTTCCCCGATCGGAGAGCCCCCAGTTGGCCACGACCGCGGCCCGGGCCTCCAGCCGATGAAGCGAGGTGTAGAGCGCGCCGTCGAGGATCCGGAAGGTTTGTCCCGAGCCCTGGCGGATGAACCGCGCCACCGCGTGGCCGTGACGGGGTCCGAACGAGAGGGCCCGGAGGACCAGAAGGTCCAAGGTGCCTTGGAGAAGGTCGAGCTCGTCGGCCGGCATTGGGGATTACGCCCTCATTCCATTATTTACTCAACATTAGAGGGAATGTATGCCGACGGTCGGCGCCGTCAAGGGGGACGTGGGTGCCCGCGTCCCTGGCGGTCGCCTTGTCGTGCGCTGGTCGAGGCAGATCCTGGCACCGCCACCCGCGCGGCGATGCCCGACGGTGCCGCCCCCCTGATCTACGCCGTACTCGGGGGGATCAAGACTGGTCTCGGGGTGCCGGACGCTCGGCGGGTCGAGGTCGTCCGGACTCTGCTCGACGGCGGGGCAAGTCCCAACACCAGCGTGCCGCTCGATGACTCCGCCGCTCGGATCCCCGCATTGTATTTCCCCTGTGACGCCGGTGACACTGAGGTGGCGCGACTGCTGCTCGACCGGGGCGCCAATCCCAACGACGGCGAGAGCGTCTATCACGCCGCCCAGCGCAATCACCGCGCCTGTCTCGAGTTGCTCCTTGCCCACGGCGCCGACCTCAGTACCCCTCACGCCGAGTGGGGTAACACGCCACTCTACTTCCTCGCTTCCCATCGCGAGCAGAACCCGATCACCCCGTCGGTCACCCTTGGCATGCAATGGCTCCTCGAGCACGGAGCCGACCCCAACGTGCCGAGCCACGTGAAGAACACCGCGGCCGGCGATCCGGGGCCGGCCGAGTTGCCGATCCACAAGATTGCGACGTCTGGTCGGCCGGCATCGGTCGTGCGTCTGCTGGTGGAACACGGGGCCTTGATCGACGTTGTACGTGGTGATGGCCGCGCGGCGTTCACACTCGCGGTGCGCTCCGGGAATCCGCCGGTGGCCGATTACCTCGCGAGTGTTGGGGCCGATACCACTCGCCTCACCGCGTTCGATCGGCTGCGGGGAGCGTGCGAGTCGGCCCAGGACCACGAGGCTCGTCGCATCGTTAGGGAGCATCCTGATGTGATGGCGTCACTCGCCCGCGAAGACGCCCAGGCCCTCGGTCTCGCCGTCGCCGACGGGCGTGCCGATTCGGTCCGATTGATGGTCGAGCTCGGCTGGCCGCTCACGACGGAAGGCGAATGGGGCGGGGCTCCTCTCCATTGGGCCGCTTGGAACGGGCGGGTGGAGCTGACCCGGCTGTTGATCGAGCACGGCGCGCCGGTAAACACCCGTGACGCCTCCTACGGCAGTTCGCCGATCGCCTGGGCGTGTCACGGGTCGACGAACGCCAGCCACGGGGTGGATGCGGACTATGTCGCGATCGTGGGTCAGCTTCTCGATGCCGGCGCCACTCGTGCCGAGTCGTACAACCGGTGGAACGAGGCGCCGGAAAGCATGGCGCGCCCAGCGGTAGTGGGTGCGCTCAAGGAGCGGGGCTTCGCGGGGTAGGGTCGCGGACGGTGGGGCGACCCGACTCTTCGTGGCGAACGTCGCCGCGAGCGGCGCGCCCTCCGTTCGCGACCTGACCCCGTTCGCTCGGATCGAAACCGAGCTGATCGCGGTGCCGTCGCGAACGCCTGAGATCGTGATCGTCACGCTCAACAAGAGAGACCCAGCGCTGGCCGACGCCTACCGGCTCGATTTCCGGACCGGTCGACGATATCGATCTTGCCATCTCGGTTCAGGTCACCCACGGCGAGGGCGTAGGGCGTCACCTTGCCGTTGTCGATCGGAACGGCCGGAGCGAACCTGCCGGTCGCCAGTCCGCGGTAGACCGCGATGCCGCGCCGTTCATCGATCGCCACGATGTCCAGGAGCCCGTCGCTGTCGAGGTCGGCCGCCTCGGCCATCCGAATCGACGCATCGGGCGGACCGAACGGGACCTTGGTTGCCTCCGAGAAGGCACCGTTCCCGCCGTTGAAGTAGACGTAGCTCTGGCCGCCGTCTCGATGCGGGACGGCGAGGTCGACCAGCCCATCATGGCTGAAGTCGGCCGCGGTGATGGTGGTGGCCGAGGTGTGGGCGAAGGCGACGCAGTTGGCGTCGAAACGACCGCTCCCGTTATTGAGGCAGGTGAACTGAAACGCGCTGTCGCCCCGATTGGCGACGATGACGTCGAGTCGTCGATCGCCGTTGAGGTCCGCCACGGTGGCGTTCCGGGTGCTCCGCTTCGCTCGACCGAAGGTCGAGCCGAGGTGGAAGTTGCCGGTTCCATCATTCAGGAAGATGACCTTCGGATCCGGGGCATCATTGCTGAGCACCACATCCAGGTCGCCATCTCCGTCAATGTCGACCAAACGCCCCGAGTACGAGCGGTACTTGACCGCCGCGAGGATCAAGTCGGTGCGCATGTCCTATCGGTTCGCCGTGGCTCGAATCCACGCCAAAAGGGCCGCGACGAGATCCGGATCGAGCACCCGCCCCTCGGCGCTGTAGCCGCTCTGGACCCCCGCCATGTCGGCGCGGAGCTCCGCCGTCGACAGCGGCTCGTGCTTGAGGACGTGGTTGGCGTCGGGACTCAGGTGGTAGGTCACGTCACGCTTGGCGGCTCGGAGGGCCGCGACCAACCGGTCGGCGTCGAGCGCCGGATCGACCTGGACGTCCTTGCCTCCCTGCAGCACGAGCACGGGAACCTCGATCTTGGCAGCCTCGGCCGTCGGCTCGAATGACACCAGCGCCCGGCCGATGTTCGCCACCGGCTTCGCCATCATGGCGTTGAAGATCATCTGCATCTGGGGCAGCGGCGACATGCTCTTGGGATCGACCTCTTTCCCCGCCACGAAATCGGCGAGTCCGTCGCGAATCGGTTTCATCTGGGCTTCGAGCTGATCCGGCGGGAGCTTCGCGGTGTTCCGCAAATTGCCTTCGAGTTGGGTGATCAGCACGTCCTTGATGGCCCGGCCGGGCCCAGCGAGGAGAATGGTCCCGCGGACGGCGTTCCGCTCCGCCAATGCCAAGCGGGTGACGTGGATGCCGCCCTCGCTGTGTCCCGCGATGAAGACCCGGTTCCGATCGACCTCCGGGCGGGCGTTGAGCAGCGCCAATGCGGAGCGGGCCTCGGTGAGGTAGGTGTCGAGCGTCAACTCGGCCAGTGGGGGGCCGCCGTTCTTTCCCGAGAAAGCCTTGTCGAACCGGAGCACCACGAGCCCCTGACCGGATAGTGCCTCGGCGAGCTGCTTGGCGCTGCCGTTCTTTCCGGGAAGCAACGGGCTGTTCCAATCCCGATCGGTCGGACCGCTTCCGGCCATGAGCAACAGAGCGATCGCGGGCCCGGTCGCGGTGCGGGGACGGGTGAGCGTCCCGGGAATGATCCGGCCGCCGGCGGAGAACGTCACCTCTTCGGAAACGACCACTGTATCACTGGGCACGGACACCTCGGCGAGCGCGACGGAACTCGATACAGGAAGCACCAAGCAGGCGAACAGTCTGATCATCGGAGCCTCGGACCAGGTGCGGGGATCCTCGGTGCAGCGGGTTCATGGTACGAAGCTACCCCAGGCGGCCTCTCACCGCTCGGGTAGCCTCCGGCCATCTTGAGCCAGGCGACGTCCCGCCCTGACTCTCCGATCCCCGGTGTCCAGCAAAGAGGTGACTGTGCCCGCTCTCGTTGCGGGATGCCGAATCGCCCGCCGCCGCATCCCTCTGCAGCACGGCCACGGAATGTGAGGGCGCCTCCGGAGGCGAGGTCACCCTCGATCCTCTCGGGTCCGACTCGGTCCCGGGCCGGATTCGACTGGAGTTTCGACCATCGCCCCGTTCTCACCGGGACGCTTCGCGCCCCGTGGCGCCCGAGGCAGTTCTTGTGCGGCTGAACCACCGGATGACGCGACCCTCACCGACCGCCACGACTGGCCACTGACCAGGTCCAAGCTACGATCCCCCCGGTTGGCGATGCCCGTTTGACCCTTTGGCCCGAGATTTGACGTTGGGTTCAAGGTCAGAAGCGGGAGGCCGATACTGTTCGCGGAGGAGGTCCTAACGTGATCACCCCGGATGCCCGAAGCCGGTTGACGACGCACGACCTGGTGTTGCTGGCCCGAAGCCAGGGCGTCGGCGATAACGACTGGACCTTTGCCCCGGATCTCGATCTGGTCCTCGACCAGCCCAAGATCAAGACCTTTCTCCTCGCCGGCGAGATGCCGGGCCCGTCCGCGTCGCTCCTCTTCTATGTGCTGGTGCGACACGCCCTGGTCGCCGAGGGGCTCACCGACCGGATCCTGGCCGACTACCTCGCCGCCATGCTGCGCGACTTCGGGGTTCGGCGCCGGGCCAACCGGATCGGTGACCACGACGACCACGAGCACGCCTACATGGTCGACATCCTCACCGATTTGGCGCATTCGACCGGGGAGCGGCATTTCCGGGTCTCGGTTCATCTCGGCAACTACGCCCTCTGGCTCACCGGGATCTTCCCCGATTGGATCGAAGCGCGTCGGGCCGGCAAGGGCGGGCCGAGCCTGCGCTACTACGAGGCATTGGGACAACGAGGCTTCGCCGAGGCGAGCGACAATCGGTTGGCCGAGTGGAGCGGCTTGGATGCGATTTTCCAGGTCACCGGCGACCGGTTCCCGACCGTGCGCCGGGCCCTCAATCGAGTCCGGGCCGACATCCGGATGGCCGCCTAACGTCGGTGATGACCAGGATCTCCGGATCGCCAGGCCCCGACCGAGTATCTTGAAGGGATGGCCCCGATGTGGCCCGGGCCCTGGCAACCGACGATGTCGAGCTTGGGCCGGGAAGGATGACGCGGTCGCTGCGAAGGCCCCGAATGCCGAGTCTCGCGAGTCTCACTATGTCCCTCGTGGTCGCGGCCGGACTCATGGTCGCCAAGCCCGGCAGTGCCCAGCCGGATTCCACTCGGCCCCGGCCTCGACCGGGTGCCGACGGCGCCGTTCCTCTCGCCAGCCTCATCGTGCCTGGTTTCGGTCAGTACTTCTACGGCGATCCGGCCGCGGGCCTGTTGTTCACGGGCACCGCCGTCGCAGGGTATGGACTGGGGAGCGATCGGGTGGATGGGTTCAACGATGGTTTGCCGAGGACCACCAAATCACAGTTGAGGGCCGTGGCCGTTCAAGCGGCGTTCGTGGCTGGGGGCCTGAGCGCGTATGATGCCTTTCGGCGGGGTCTGCCGGCCCTCCAACGTGACGGCAAGTACCGGTTCCTCGCCCGTCACGAGCCAACCCGGACCTTGCTGACCGCTCCATTCGACCCCTCGTTCCTGAAGCGCTGGACGACCTGGGTCAACCTTGGCTACACGGCGCTCGTCACCGTGGTCGTGGTCGTGGCTGACACCAGGCCCCGAGGGCAGTATCTCCCCTTCAAGGCGAACGATGCTGGATTTGCCGCCGCGATCTCGGCGGGTGCCGCCCTGTCTGAGGAGGCCCTCTTCCGAGGGTGGATCTATCCCTATTTGCAGCAGAGGATGCCCGGAACGTTCCTCCCCAATGCGCTCCAGGCCGGCGCGTTCAGCGCCCTCCATATTCCCAATAACCCTGGCGCGTTTCTCGCCGCGATCGCTGGTTGGGCGTTCTACGAGGGATGGGTTACAAGGCGCAATGGTTGGAGCGTGCGCGAATCAGTCTTCCATCATTTCTGGTATGATGCGGCGGTGTTCACGGCCTCGTTGGCTACCGAAACCGGCGCAGGACGTATCTCGTTCTCGATCCCATTCACCATGAGAGGTCATCCGTGAAAGTTAGCCAAGTCTTCCCCGCTCTGGTTGCGGCGCTGGGTCTGGTCGGTTGTTATCATGCCACGATCCAAACCGGCCTGGTGCCTTCCGCCCAAGTGGTCGAGAAGAAGTTCGCATCGAGTTGGATCTACGGGTTGGTCCCGCCCAGTCCGCTCGAGACCGCCGCCAAGTGCCCCTCTGGCGTTGCGACGATCGAGACCCACCTGTCGTTCCTGAACCGTTTGGTTGGTGTCCTGACGCTTGAGATCTACACGCCGATGCACATCAAGGTGACCTGCGCGGAAACCCCGCGGCCACTGTAACCCGGCCGCTGCCGCCCAAACGATTGCCGCCGATTCGGTCTGTCACGTCGCCACTCACCGCCCTGGAGCCACTGGCCGGTTTGCGTCGCCGGCTACTCGGTCGTGCTCGACCGGTGGACCGGGCACGATCTCGATCGCGACGGTCTCGCTGCCCGGCAACTGGTGGAGTCGGCTTGGCCCGCGCAGGAAGTGGCTGCCACCCTCCGCCGGTTGGCGGGCCGGTTGAGTACCCGTCCGCGGTGACGACGTGGTCGGGGAGGGGATCCGCTACCGCACGGCGTCAATTCCCCGCCGGCTGGATAGGACCACACTTCGCGCTTGGCGGCCAAGTCCACCGCAAACATCTTGGCGTCGCTCTTCACGAACATGAGGTTATTGGTCACCGCCACGTTTTGGATCAACGCCTGCCGGCCCACGCGAGGCCCTCGAACAGCGTCGATTTGCCCGGCGGGTTCGGGCATGCGCTGACATGCTGGTGTCTCCTCCTTCGACCGGGACAAACATAGCCCAGCGGTTGCAGCGGCCGTGAATCGGCGGATCGGGCCCCAAGCCCCGGAACCGACCGCTCAGTGACACCGTCGCCTCGTTCGGGGTATCTCTCTCGGTGGGCTATGGGCAACCGCCCTGCCACCATTAAAACCGATCCCGACGGAGTTCTGATGATGACCCGCTGGCATGCCCTGGCCTTGCCGCTCCTCGCCACCGCTTGTGCCTCGGCGCCCTCCGACCCGGGCCCGGAGCCGCTCCTGGTGGAGTTGCCCCGGCCCCTCACCGCGGCGGAAGTTCGGATCGCGGACGCCGGTAATCAGTTCACCTTCGACCTTTTCCGGGAAGCCACCCGCGCCCTTCCGGCCGACACCAACGCGTTTCTGTCGCCGCTCAGCGCGTCGTTTGCGCTGGGGATGACCTTGAACGGGGCCCGGGGCGAGACCTTCGATGCGATGCGGCAGGCCCTTCGCTTCGCGGGAACGCCGCGGGCCGACATCAACAGCGGATACCGGGGCTTGATCGACCTCCTCAAAGGCCTCGACCGGACCACCGAGCTGCGGATCGCGAACGGGATGTTCGCGGCGCAGGGCTTCCCGATCGAGCCCGCGTTCCTCGCCGCGGGGCGACCTCGTTCGATGCCGAGATCCGGTCACTCGACTTCGGTGCGCCCACCGCGGTCGCGACGATCAACGGCTGGGTCAGCGGGGCAACCAACGGCCGAATCCCAGCCCAGCTCGACCGGATCGCCGACAACGAGGTGCTCTTTCTCATCAACGCGATCTACTTCAAAGGTCGCTGGCGGGCGACCTTCGACCCCAAGGAGACGAAGCCGGCCGCCTTCCACGGGGCCGACGGCGTGAACCGCCCGGTCGAGATGATGTCGCGCGCCGGGGTGACCCTCCGGGCCGGCTCGCTTCCGAACGCCTCGGCGGTCGAGCTGCTTTACGGAAACGGCGCGTTCGCGATGACCATCCTCCTGCCCCACACTGGGGTGACCCCGGCGGCGGTCGTGGCCGGCCTCGACGCGACCACCTGGTCCACCTTTACCGGGAGCTTCGCCGAGCGGAAAGTCGATCTCCGAATGCCGCGGTTCAAAGTGGAGTACGCGCGGCGGCTCGACCCCGATCTTGGGCGGCTCGGCATGGGGATCGCCTTCGACCGGTTCCGGGCCGACTTCACCGGGATCGCCGACGTGAGTCCGGACCGGCTCTATCTGACCCGGGTGACTCAAAAGGCCTTCGTCGAGGTGAATGAGGAGGGGACGGAAGCCGCGGCGGCGACGATCGTGGGCGTCGGTGTGACCTCGTTGCCGCCGCAATTCGTGGTCGACCGGCCGTTTCTCTTCGTGATCCGGGAGCGCTTCTCCGGCACGGTCCTCTTCATCGGGCAGGTCAACCGGCTCGGTTGAGCATCAGAATCGAATCAGGGCGGGCGTACCAGCTTGCCCAGCTCAGCGGTTCTCCCCGAGCGCCGTCAGCGACTCACCGTGGTCAGGCAGGAACCGCATCGCGCTCACGTCGCCATAGTAAGCGCACCACTGCACGAGCGGCCGGCCGTCGGCAGCCCTGGCGGTCGAGCGGTACGATGTGGGGATGGCGGAGGTTCGCGGTGGTTTTGATCTCGAGCAGGAACCGGTCGGCGCCTAACGCCGCGCCGATTTCTTGGCGGAGGACCTTGATGGCCACGAGGCGATCGTGTTTCAGGTCGCGCGCCAGGTAGACGGTGGCCATGCCGCCGGCGCCGAGCTCGCGCTCGAGGCGGTAGCGGTCGGCAAGGACCGCGCTCAGACGCTCGATCGAGGTCACTCAGCGTGCCGATGAAGGAGGTCCTGAATCCCCGCCATGTCGAACGCCTATGTGGAAACAGATAGTTCGGGAAATTTCCGAGGGCGACTCGGGCCGTTTCTCGAAGCTCGTCGCGGCCGGCCAGTTCCCGCGTTCGGCTTCCCGCGTCCGGGCCGTGGACTCCGTCATGCCATGGCCCCCGACCACTCAGCGGGGGTGCGGACGGTGGCAACGCCCGCCGCACGGTCGCGCACTTCGTCGTCGAGCGTCAGCAAGGTCGTGCCTGCGTGACGGGCGGTGGCGACGTACACCGCATCCGCACCGCGGAGCGCACAGGTCGCCGCCACGTCGGCTGCCTCCGCCGCGAGTGCGTGATCGAGCGAATGGAGCGTCAGGTAGGGCATTGCGAGCGAGGCCTCGCCGGCCGCCATGGCGAGGGTGCGGCTCCGGGTCCGGCGAGCGATGGCGGCGCAGACCTCGATCACGAAGAGTCCCGGTTGGTGAAGCGGCACTCGACGCTCAACGAGCGACGCCACCAAGGCCGCACAGCGCCCGTGCTCCCGCTCAGCCGCGGACATCGCGGCGAGCCACACCGACGCATCGAGTGTGACACTCACCGGCGATCGTGGCGCAGTTGATCCACCAGCCCCCCGGCTCCGCCGGTCGCCTCGGTGATGCTGGACGCGAGTTCGCTCCACCGGGCGAGCCACTGCCCCCGGGGGTCGGCAGCGTCGGGCCCGGCGGGAGCGGCGTCCGCAGACACCCGCCCTTCCACCCACGCGGCGAAGAGTGCCGTGGCGACTTCGCGCACGGCGCGACCTTCCAACGCGCTCTTCGACTTGACGCGGCGGTACAGGTCATCCGGCAGATCGAGTGACGTTTTCATGGGAAAGAATATTACCGTATTTACGGTAAATGGCAAGTCAGCCAGCCTAGGCCGTACCGAGGGTTAGCCCGTTCATCGCGTCCCAGCCGCCCTCCGCGCAAACGCATCGAGCCAGTGTTGCATCACAACGATCCGCACTCCGGCCGCCGACACCGGCTCGGTCACGACCATCCGCCCCGACCGGCGGTCCAGGTCCCAGCGCGAATCCGGCCGGCCAGATCAAGCCCGCTGCGCGCGGGCGAGTGGACGAGCGGCGAGCCCGGGATGCGCCGGATCGGGTCGTGGTGCCCACCCCGTCGGATCCAAGTGCCGTCGCGAACCCGGCCGCACTCGCGAATCGGTCCGCGGGCAGCTTGGCCAACGCCGTGAGGATTGCGTCGGCGACGGGTTCGGGCACGGTCTTCCGAAGTGCGGTGACCGGCTCGGGCTCGCTGCTCATCACCCGCGCGATGATCGCCTGCGCCGTCGGCCCGCTGAACGGCGGCTCGCCGGCGAGCATCTCGTGGAGCACGCAGCCGAGCGCGTAGACGTCGGTGCGGGCATCGAGGTTCCGCTCGCCCAGCGCCTGCTCCGGGCTCATGTAGTGCGGGGTGCCGAGAGACATTCCAGTCTCGGTCATCCGGGAGCTACCCTCGGTCCGGCTGGCCGCCAGCGCGATCCCGAAGTCGGCGACCAGGGCGCGGCCGTCGTGGAGGAGGATGTTCTCCGGCTTGATGTCCCGGTGGATCACGCCGTGTCGGTGGGCGTAATCGAGCGCCCCCGCGACCTCGACGGCAATCCGGACCGCGTCGCCCACCGGCAATTGGGTCTCGCGGTTGAGCCGGTCGCGGAGCGACTCGCCCTCGACGAACGGCATGACGTAGAAGACCGTGCCGTCCACCTGGCCCGAGTCGTAGAGCGCCAGGATGTGGGGGTGCTGGAGGTTGGCGGTGGTCTTGATCTCGACCAGGAACCGTTCGGCGCCGATGACCGCGGAGAGTTCGGCGCGGAGCACCTTGAGCGCCACCTTGCGATCGTGCTTCACGTCGTGGGCGAGATAGACGGTGGCCATGCCGCCGGCGCCGAGTTCACACTCGATCCGGTAGCGGTCGGCGAGCGCCGAGGCGAGGCGTTCGGGAGGAGCGGTCATCGGTTGGCCCGCGGGTCGGTCAACGCGCGGAGGCGGTCAATCATCCGAACAAGGTACCGCCGACGCCCAAGATCTTGAACTGCAGCGCCTTGCCAGGCAGGTGATGGTCAGATGATTGGGGGCTGATCCGGCCATGATCCAGTCCCTGCAATTTCGTCGTTCGATTCGCTTCTTCCCCGACCACCGGAGGGAACAATGACCGTTATTGGAACCTGTCCAAGAAGGCACTCGACAAGTCTCGAACTGGTCATGGCGCTGACGGCGTCCGCGACCACGCTGCTCCCGGCCCAGCGGCAACCGTTCACCAGGCCGATCAACCGCCCGATCGGAGCCATCACCGTTGAAGGGCAGTTGTACAAAGAGGCCACCGCACCCGAAGTGTATGTCGTCCATGGTGGCAAGAAAGTCTGGATCCCGACCCCGGACGCCCTCGGGGCGATGGGATACGGGTGGGGGAACGTCAATGCCGTCGCTGACGGCGCCCTCCGCTTCCTGCCTGCTTTCAAGATCCCGTCGCTTTCTCCCACACCCGGCTCTATCGTCTGGCCCCCTCAGGGGAAGGCCGCCCCGTTGCGCATTGCCGGGACCACTCCGGTGAGGTCCCGCGGTTTCGAGGTCCGCCTAATCAGCTTGCAGGGGTGGCTCCGCCAAGTCGACACCCAATGCAGCGGTGAGCCGGATTTCCACTATGGGCTCGAACTCGACACCGATTGGGCTCTTGCGCAAGGACTGGATCTCCAGGCTCTCCTGAAGGTCGGCAATATCGTTAGGGTTGGGATGCCGGTCCCCGGGTTTACCCCGAGGCGAATGGTGGCCCTGCCGCTGATCCACGTGGAGCTGAATGGGTGGGGATGGGGGGCCGGAACCGATGTCCCCGCCACGCTAGCCAAACCGAACGATTGGACCGCCACCCTGCAAGGATGTGTCCTGCCCTTCGACCCATTCCTCGGCGGGCGCCTCGGCCCGATGAGCGGCTACCTGTCGCCGGGGGTTTTCGGGCCCCGCGGCCCCTACGTCCGGATCGCCGGATCCCTGGTGGCTGATCACCCGCACGACAAAGAAGCTCAATTGCTGGGGTTCTTGTCCCACTACTTGGGGCTCCAGGGTTCGGACGCCGAGCGGGCGGAGTGGGTCGGCTCGGTGAGCGACTGGATGCCCGGTGTTTCATCCGACTCGCCCGACCACTACGCTCGATGGACCGAGATCCATCCGCCGGATCTGATTGAGGTCCTCCCAGCCCAGGCAAGATGGGTGACGGTCCGGGGCGTGGCGCTGGCGGCGCGGAACAGCGTTCCCGGCGAGTGCCAAGAGGTCCAGTTCAGCGTCCAGCCTGAGGGACCCAGACCGGCCGGGGCCACGGTCCGATGGGAAGAGCTTCGGGGTCCGGAGACCTTTCTTCCCCCAGGGGTGAGCGGTGGCTCGGGCTCATGGGTCACGCCCGGAGTGGACCACGTCAGCATTCGGGCTAGGGAATCTCTGCACAAGCGCCTAACGACGTACTATATTTCAAAGCCATCCCGTCCACTCTCGCTCCGGAGCACCGCGCCATGGGGTCCCAACGCA
>JAYTTT010000512.1:0-3303 GCA_043744895.1 Gemmatimonadota bacterium
CCGAGCGCGGTTGAGCGTAGATCGAGTGGTGGTCACCGCCTTGGCTGCGATGGCTATTGAATCGGCGGCATGATTGCCCAACCGCAACTTCCCGAGCCGGCCGGTGGCCTTGAGATACTCGACGAACGGGACCCGAAACGCCTGGAACAGACTATCGAGTTCCCGGGTGTGGGGACGGGGCCCGGCTTTGGCTTCGAGGGCGGACACAATGCTGTCGCGGTTGTACGGAAGGAACGACACCATCAGGCCGGGCACCGGCGTTTCGATGCTGTCCAAATCGGGAATACTGACTCGGATGGTAGCGGTTCGCGGCCGACAGGCGGTCGCTAGGAACAGGAGGAGGAGTGAGCGGCGCAGCACCAGCGAAAGCTAGTGGCTTGGTCAGTCCGTAACCACGTTGGGGAGGATGTATTTGAGCGGATCGACTGGACGGCCGTTGATATGGACTTCGTAGTGGAGGTGGGGTCCGGTCGAAAGGCCGGTGTTGCCGACTAGCGCGATGCGCTGTCCCCGGCTCACCTTGGCGCCAACCGAGACCAACACTCGGGAGGCGTGGGCGAACTTGGTGACGACTCCGTAGCCGTGGTCGATGACGACCACGTTCCCGTACCCGACTTCCCAGCCTGCCGCCGTCACGGTGCCGTTGGCCGGTGCTTCGATCGGCGTTCCGGCTGGGGCGGTGATGTCGACCCCCTCGTGGGGCCGAGCGACGTGAAGAATCGGGTGGTCGCGCATGGCGGCAAAGGCGCTCGAGAGCCAGCCTTGGGTCGGCACGATCGAAGGGGTGGCGCCGAGACGCTCGCTGTGGGCGGCCAAGCTGTCGGCGGCTTCTCCGAACGAACGGGTCAGCAAATTGGCGCGCCGAATCAGGGCGCCGAGATCGACGCGCACTTCGCTGGCCCGCTCGACCAAGACGCTGGATCGCCCGTCGGCGGCGGCGGGGAGCGGACCGCCGATGCCCGCCGCGTGGACCTGAGGGTCGATCGGTTCGAGGTTGGCGAGGAGTCGGAGTCTGGAGTCGCGTTTCTCCAGTGAGGTGACCGAATCGGAGAGGGCGCTCATCCGGCCCTGGATCAGTCCGAGTTCATGGGCCAGCTGGGCATTTTCGAGCGCGACGGCCTTCGCACGAGCCATGTTGACGGTCTTGGCGACGGTGCCATAGCCTAACAACAGGGCCACCATCACCGCAGCCACCGCCAGGGTCCCGACGAGCTTCATCGCGGTGTGTGACACCTCGATGACGCGCGACGTGCTCGACCCCTGCGGCACGACAATGACGGTCCACCGGCTCTTCTTCATCCGTGGCGACTTTGGCCCCAAATTGACTATGTCCAGAACAGTATTGGCTCGGTTAGCCTCGACAATAATGGGCCCCGTTCCCAGAGCTGTCAAGCGTTCGGAATCTCAACGCTAACTGATTGTTCGACAACGACTTGAAATGGGTCCCTAGGACGGGCTCGGTTTCGGAAAAAGAATCGCTGGACGGGCGACGGTAAGGCCTTGTATGGCAGGCTTTTGGACAGTGGTCCAACGAATTGCACTCAGGGGCTCGGCTTGCCCCAAGCTGGACCAAATTTCAGCCGCCTTGGCGGGGATGAATGGCCAGCAGAGCACCGCGACCCGGACCAGGGTCCGGCCGAGCGAGGCAAGAACTTGGTCCAGTTCGGCCTGATTGCCGGCCTTGGCCAAGGCCCAGGGGGCGGTCTGCGTGATATAGAGATCGGCCGCCGCCACAATCGCCCAGGTCGCGTCGAGGCCGCCCTTCAGGTCGAGCCGCTCCATGGCTGTCTGATATCGGGGCAGGTATTGCTCGACGACATCCCGATCGAGCGGAGTTGGTTCGCCACCCGGGACAACCCCGTCGCGGTATTTCTCGATCATGGCCAGGGAGCGTGCGACCAGGTTGCCGAGCCCGTCGGCGAGGTCGGAGGTGTAGCGGGCGTCGAACCGTTCCCAGGTAAAGTCGCCGTCCGCTTCGAAGCCCACCTCGCGCATCAGGAAATATCGAAGTGGGTCGGCGCCGTACCGATTGATCGCGTCGTCGAGGTTGACCGCGGTGCCGGCGGTCTTCGACATCTTGGCGCCGAGCCACTGCACGTAGCCATGGGCCCACACCATCTTGGGTGGCTCGATCCCGGCGGCGAGACACATGGCCGGCCAGAGGACACAGTGGAACCGGGTGATTCCCTTGCCGATGATATGGAGATCGGCGGGCCAGAGGTGCTGGTACCCGGCTTGTGGAAATCCGGTGGCCGCGAGGTAGTTGATGACGGCGTCGAACCAGACGTAGATGGTGTGGCCGTCGCTGCCCGGGAACGGGATGCCCCAGGGCAGCCGGGACCGGGAGATCGAGATGTCCTGCAACCCGCCTTCGAGGAGCCGGAGCATTTCGTTCCGGCGGATTTCGGGTTCCACTGCCAGCTCGCCCGAGGTAATCATTGCGAGGATGCGGTCGCGGTAGGCCGAGAGCCGGAAGAAGTGGTTGGTCTCCTTGGTGGGCACCAGCGACAAGGTGGGGTGCTCGGCACACTTGCCGCCGACGATCTGGCTTTCGGTCTTGAAGTCTTCGCAGCCGGTACAGTAGAGGCCCTCGTAGTCGGCGAGGAAGACGTCGTTCGGGCTCCGCTGCTGGATCCGGGTCAGCAGTTCGAGCACGGCCGTGGTGTGGCGGGGTTCGGTGGTCCGAATCCAGTGGTCGTGGCTGCACTCGAGCCGATGCCAGAATCGGGCGAATCGATCGGCCATCTGATCGACCCAGGCTTGGGGCGTGATCGAATGTTTGGCGGACATTTCGGTGACGCTTTGGGAGTTCTCGTCCATGCCCATGAGGAAATGGACCTCGTCGCCCTGAAGCCGGCGGTAGCGGGCAATGGCGTCGGCGCCGATCTTCTCGAGGGCGTGGCCGAGGTGGGGGTCGCCGTTGGAGTAGTCAATGGCGGTCGTGAGGTAGAACTTGGCCACGGCGGATCTCCGAGGGTTGAACACTTTACCTTCGGCCACGTTCAGACGGCTGGCGGTGGGGGCAATTGGGGCTGAACGGGGGTGCCCGGACCGGGGGGCCGGAAGGTTGCCGGGTTAGTGAATCTAGCTCATGGTAGAGGGGTTGTTCAAGAATAGAGGAATTAGGGCGCCGGTAGTCGGGCCCGAGGGCGTTTGAGGGCGGTGGACTCTCGAAGGGCACGTTTCGTGCTCATCGGAGACCGATAACTCGTTGGTCCAGTTTGGCTTCCGATGCCAAGCGGTGGCAGCGATCTGGGCCGATCAGACGACCACATCGTAAGGGGCTGATGGATGAACATCGCG
>JAYTTT010000513.1:0-3294 GCA_043744895.1 Gemmatimonadota bacterium
GTTGTCTTAGGCATCATGAATGGGCTCCACGACGACCTCCGGGACAAGATCCTGGTCGGTAACCCCCACATTCACGTGCTGACCTACGGAGCCAATCTCAAGGTCGACAACTGGCGGGCGGTGCTCGATTCGGTTCGCCGCGATCCGGACGTCGTGGCCGCCGCGCCGGAGGTGCTCGTCAAGGGGTTACTGATCAACAGTTCGAACTATCCGGCGGCGGTCGACGTCGTGGGCTTCGATCCCGACACCGGAACCGCCGCGGTGACGACCCTTCCGAAGGCCGTGATCGGTGGCGTCCTCTCGTTCGAGGCCAAACAAGACAGCGTGGACGGCGGCATCGTGCTGGGGTACCGGCTCGCCGAACGGAGTTCGGTGTACGTCGGCGATGTGGTGACGCTGTTCTCGGCCACCGACATCGGGAAAATCAACCGGGCGCTCGGGGTCCGGACCGCCCGGCCGTGGACGTTCGAGGTGACCGGCACCTTCAACACCGGCATGTACCAATACGATGATGCATTTGCGGTGGTCCGGCTCGATGTCGGGCAACGGGTGGCCGGCCTCGGCGCGTCGGTGTCCGGCATTCAGGTCCGGGTCACCGACGCCTGGCGAGCCCAGGTCGTGGCCCGGCGGCTCGAGGAACGGCTCGGCTATCCGTACCGGACCATGGCCTGGCAGGATCAAAACCAGAGTCTCTTCGGGGCCATGAAGCTCGAGAAGCTTGGCATGGCGCTGATCATCACCTTCATCTCGATCGTGGCGGCGTTCAATATCGTGGGCACGCTGACGATGATCGTCGGCGAGCGGACCCGGGAAATCGGCATCCTGCTGGCCATGGGCCTGACCTCGCGGTCGATCGGGCGGATCTTCGTGGCCCAGGGCGCCGCGATCGGCGGCGTCGGTACCAGCCTCGGCTTGGCCTTGGGTCTCGTCCTCGGCTTTGTGCTCGACGGGTCGGAGCTGATTCGGATCGATCCATCGGTGTATTTCATCGATCACCTGCCGGTCCACACCCAACCCCTCGACGTCCTCGCGGTCATCGCGGTCAGTCTTGCCATTACGCTGGCCGCCACCATCCCCGCGACTCGGTTCGCCTCCCGGCTCGAGCCGGTCGAAGCGATTCGGCACGAATGACCGCCGTCCTTGAGGCCCGGGATCTCGGGCGGACCTATCTGGGCGGTGACGGGTCATCGATCATCGTCCTCCACGGGCTCGACGTGACGGTGGTCGCCGGCGAGTTCGTCGCCATCGTCGGGGCGAGTGGCGCGGGCAAGAGTACGCTGCTCCACCTGCTCGGAGCCCTGGATGCGCCAACCACCGGCACCGTGCTCCTCGAGGGGCGGGAGATCGGCGCGCTGACGTCGGAGGACAAGGCCAGGGTTCGGAACGAACGGATCGGCTTCGTGTTCCAATTCCATCATCTGCTCCGGGATTTTTCCGCGGTCGAAAACGTGATGATGCCGCTGGTGATTGCCGGGGTCGCGGACGCCGAGGCGAGGGATCGAGCCACCGAGGCTCTGAGCCGATTCGGCCTTGGGCACCGGCTCGGGCACCTGCCGGCCCAGCTGTCGGGTGGCGAGCAACAGCGGGCCGCGGTGGCGCGGGCGGTGGTCACCCGGCCGGTGGTGGTGTTTGCCGATGAGCCGTCCGGCAATCTCGACCCCGCGAACGCTCGGTTACTGCACGAGGTGCTCTCGGCCCTTCGGGAGCAGTCCAACACGGCGCTGGTGGTGGC
Source organism: Gemmatimonadota bacterium (assembly GCA_043744895.1). GTDB lineage: Bacteria > Gemmatimonadota > Gemmatimonadetes > Gemmatimonadales > GWC2-71-9 > SHZU01. The sequence continues at coordinate 1,733 of JAYTTT010000513.1, forward strand.
GACTCACAACGGCGACCTGGCCGCTCAAGCCGACCGGGTCCTTCGCCTCGAGGGCGGACGGCTGACGCCGGTCGATCGGTCGGATGCCGCCCAGGCGGCGATTCGATGAAACGGTGCAGTGCCTGCGGCGAGGCTGAGGGCGTCGTCGACTTGACCCATATCGAGGGCGGTGAGGTCAAGACCGTCCACCTCTGCGCCAAGTGCGCGGCCGAAAAGGGCATTCAGACCCCGGCGATGACGGCCGACACACCGTTAGGCGGTTTGCTGGCGGCTCTCGGCGGTGCGGCCGCCGCGGCCGCGGCGCCGGCGCCCGAGGCGACCTGTGGGACGTGTGGCGCCACCCTGCGCGATTTTCGAGAGACCGGACGAGTGGGCTGCGCCTCCTGCTACGACGCGTTTGGGGAACCGCTTCGGGAACTGGTGCGACGGCTCCACGGCTCCGCGCATCACACCGGAAAGCCGTACCGCCCACCAGGGGTCCAACCCACCGTCACCGCGGAGCCCGTGCCCGAACTCAAAGAACGGCTTCGGCAGGCGATCGAGCGAGAACAGTTCGAACTGGCCGCCCAACTCCGGGACAAGCTGAAGGGTCAGGGATGATCGACTTCAACCTGCTTCCCGATGGCGGTCTCGGCTGGCTCGATGCCAGTGGACCGGCCAGCCACTTGGTGCTGTCGACCCGGATCAGGCTGGCCCGCAATCTGGCCGGGACCCGCTTTAACGCCCGAATGGACCGCCGCGATCGCGACGCCGTGCTGGGCTCGGTCCTCGCCGCCGCCCACCGGACCGAGAGCCTCAGTCGGGCGGTAACCCTTCGGATCGATCAATTGGAGTCGAGCGACCGCCAATTGCTGCTGGAACGGCACTTGATCAGCCGGGAATTGGCCGGAATCGACGATCCGACCCCCGGCCGGAACGGGAGGGCATTGCTCCTGCAGGAGAGTTCGGCCGTGATGGTCAACGAGGAAGACCATCTTCGACTTCAGGTGCTGGCATCGGGGGCCGATTTTGGGCCGGTATTCCGGCGGATCGAACGCGTGGACGCCGAACTGGGGCAACAACTTGCCTTCGCATTCCACCCAGATCTCGGTTACCTTACCTCGTGTCCGACCAACGTCGGAACCGGGCTTCGCGCGTCAGTTTTGATTCACCTTCCGGGCCTCGTGCTGACGAAGGAAATCAGCAAGACTCTGCATGGTTTGACCAAGATGGGGCTGACCTATCGGGGTTTGTACGGGGAGGGCAGCGAGGTCGTTGGAAATTTCTTCCAACTCTCGAATCAGACGACGCTCGGCAAGACCGAAGCTGAGTTGCTGGAGCAGCTGGGTGCCATGGTCCAGCATGTGATATCGGTTGAGGAGCGGGCGCGGCAGGTGCTGCTCCGGGATGCGACCACGGTTCTCGAGGACAAGTGCTGGCGGGCGTTCGGGTTGCTCCGGTATGCGCGGACCCTTGGATTCGAGGAGACCATGAACTTATTGTCGGGCGTCCGGCTTGGCGTGAGTCTGAAGCTCATTCCGAACGTCGGCATGTACGCGCTGAACAAGCTGCTGGTGCACGCG